>NZ_JBHILV010000015.1:0-8567 GCF_042193505.1 Bartonella sp. TS25HLJMH | reverse complement strand
CAACGGGATACTGCTCAACCCTTGATAAGGCAGCATCCAAACTGTAGAGGATGCACTCCAGCCCTCAAAAGAGTGCACCCTTCCCCTCAACGGGATACTGCTCAACCCTTGATAAGGCAGCATCCAAACTGTAGAGGATGCACTCCAGCCCTCAAAAGAGTGCATCCTTCCCCTCAACGGGTTTTACTTAACTTTCATCGCATCTCATTCTTATGAACCCTCATTTTATGAATCCTTAGTCAAAGACACAAAAAAGATGTTTGCTAGCTACTATTGTATCACCCATCTTATGGGATTCTACTTCCCTACAGAGCTTTCAAACTTTTTTACGCCTTCATAAAATCGAATCTAAAAGAATTCATTAAGGCAATTAAGGGTAAATTTTGTCAAAATGTAGACAAACTTTATTCTTTTTTGTGACTGTTGTATTTTTACTATAGTTATTCAAATCAATTTTATATATGATACGTATCGATATTTATTTATCGAAATAAATATAGGAGAAAAACTATGAATATCAGATATTTTTTCATAGCGGGGGCAATTACAAGTGGTTTAGCTCTCGCGATTCAAAAATCTGATCGTATAGTCAATAAACAACCCTCTCCTATTGTTGCACCTTATACTGTCGAGAAAACAAATTTACAGTTTGTTAAACAAGTAAGGGACACATCGGATACATTGAATATACTGAGAGTCAGTAATAGAAGCGCATCAGAACAAGCATCAATAAACGATATATACGAAAAAGGAAAAAGTTTATTGAATGCAATAGCTGGTTTTTTAGGATCAATTATTATATATTTTATACAATTGGTTTCCGCTAGAGTATAAGATACAAAAATTTCTTAAAATAAGGTTATATACATTTTGTATATATTGTAAAATTTAAATAAAGAGGCCCTTTTAAAATGGGGCCTTTTTTAGTTTAATTTTTCCAATGTTTTTATTTTTATTGGCTAAATATCACCGCCTTCAAAAATGACATTTTTTACTTGTCCCACATCTCAAATAATGAGGGCTATCCCCCTAAGCTCCCCCCTCTCATACCACTTTAGTTAATAGACTTCCCTCATAGCGCTTGAATAAGCGATAATCTATGAGCATTTTCTAACAAAAAAGAGACCGCCTTTAAGAAGATAGCAGAATTTATAATCGATTTTTCTCCCCTATTCTTGAGGATCAAACCATTTTCAGTCTATTTTTTAAAATCTTGGCTATTATTCTTGATTTTTCGAGCACTTTATTTTGCTCTGGTGTGAAAGCGTCTCAATCATAGTGCTTTTCTTTAACAGAAGAGTAAACTAATCAATTTTTATATCCATAAATGCGATTTTACCATCTTTAATATAAGTAATATCAGGAGAATATTTTACCCCCTCTGCTTCAAACACGAACTGTTCATCACTCACCCCTTCAAATCCTTGTTCCCTTAATTCTTGTTTTTTCTCCTCAACTAATTTTTTATGAAAATCTCGTTTTTGATTACACGTATTAGGAGATCTTACTCTGAAAAGCTGATAGTCCATGGCTATAGACCACTTCTCAGCAACCCGTTCCAGAAGATCGTAACTGAACTTTCCTTCCCTTTTCACTTCTTGAGCAATCACTATCGCGCGTTCCAAATGAACTTTTTCAATGGTTTCATCAAAGCCAAGCTTTTCCCCTGCCGTAAAACTTTCGTCATAAGAAGCTAAAGTCTCAACATCACCCAGCAAGGCAAGAGCTGCAAGATGCAGCAAAGCATAAGGTGCGAACTCTACTTCATCACCCAGTGCCCAAGATAAAGAGTCTTTTTCCCAAGGGGGAAGACTATATTGAGAGCGAAACATTTCATGCAAAGAATCATCTTCCATTGTCCATTTTAAAGTTTTATCGAGAGCTTTCTTTAAACGCTGGGCGCTCACTTTTTCTTCAAAAATTTCCAATCCATTGGGCACAAAGTTCATAAATACCGTTGGCAAAACCCCAGAATTATGAGGATTAATCGTCTGACAAGCCGCAGCAAAAATACCGCTCATAATTAAAAGTCCACGATCAAAGGGGGAAAATTCTTCCACTCGTTTCTCGTTATAAAGAAACTGCACTTCACGATCTGGTAAAAAGAGGGTTGCCAAATAATCTCCTTTTCCCTCGATTTCCACCGACCATCCCAAGCTTCTTAAAAGCCCTGTTGCACTTTCTATCGTGAGAATTTCATCATCATCATAATCGACAGAGAACTCTTTTTCCTTTAGTTGCAAACGCCTCTCCTGCACCACGGCTTCGTCTTTCCAAAACTGCTGCGTTGCAAGATCATTTTCTTTAAGCACTCTTTCCAGCGCGCCTTTCACTTGGAAATTCATTTTCATCCGTTTGAAGACAGAGGTATAAAGAGCCACAACAAGCATGATAATGATCATGAAAATAGCAATAAATACCCAGAACTCGGGATCTAATAGAAGTACGGCTATAGGATCACTGTTCATTTTCCCCTCTCAGTCTTTACAAAGCCCGTGCGACAGAGAGCTTATGTGCTCTCCTACAGAGATTGCTTCTTCTAGTTTCTGAATATTTTTTTGCAACTCACACGTCACTTTGGTGCGAAGCCGTAACATAACCGGAATAAAAATAATGACACAGACCGTTATGGCGACCGTCGTTTTAAAGAGAACGGCATGCACAATATATTGCCACCCTGTCAGCTGCCAATTTAATACATCTGGTATTTCTAGAATCATTCTCCAGATGATAATGAGAACAGCAGTAGCAAAGATAACTTTATAATCCTTTGCTGAAAGAAACGCTTGCTGGAGCGAAAAAGAATGCGCTCTTTTATGCGTTTCTTGCTCTGATGTCCAATTTTGCTCCTTCATGTATTCCCCTCTCACTCTTTGAAAAGACCCGTGCGACAGAGAGCTTATTTGCTCTCACACAGAGATTGCCTCTTCTCGTTTCTAGATCTTTTTTTCCAATTTACGCATTATGATGATGCAAAACCCAAATATCACCAGAATAAAGAAAAGTACACAGGCCGTTATGGTTTGCGTCATAATAAAAATTATAATATTCCGTGCTACCTTGGGCCCCTCTTACCTTCCTCACATCTCAAACAATGAAGATTTTCAAACCGCGCCAATCTGTAACCGATAGTCACAATTCAGCTTTTTTCCAAAAAATTCTCCTATTTCCAAAAAAATGCCCCTGCATCCCCACTTCAATAGGATTCATTTCAAAGCTTGAGTGAACAAAGCGCCTAAAAATACGAAAACAACCCATATACCGCGCCCCCCTACGAGCAAAACCGTTCCTTCCTCACATTTCAAACGATAAAGTAAGTCCCAAGCGCTCACTCTAAGCTCTAAACCCTACGCTCTCATGTAATAACGCTTTAATCAATAATGGCCCATAATCAATGATCCATAATCGGCTTTTCTTCCACTCAAAGCCACCCAAACTGCTCCTTAGAGCAATGTTTACGGACAACCCATAAAGAGCACCAAAACATAACAGAAGCAAAATGGTATAGAGAGCAATCCCTTTAAATGTTGAATCTCTCATAATTTTTTCATTATTTTTTCCCTCTCATGACTTCTCAAGCGCTGTATCCTGTTCTTGCAAGACGCTTTTCAGTTCTTTTCTTAAACAGCAATACGTTCTCACCTGCTTAAAGACACCATAATAAAGTTCCAAAATCATCATGGGAATAAAAGCAACCCACACTGTCACGAATATAAGCAAGAGACCAAATATCCCGACAAGAATATTGTCCATTTTCCACCTCACTTTTTCTTTATACCTATCCTTTTGATCGGTTATTTTACCCCGTTGCTGGTTTATTTCTTTCAATTTCCGAGTATTTTTTACCAACAAACGCCACAATATGATGCAGAGTATCAACATAACTGGGAACAAGACCCAAACACACACTGTAATAACTTTCCAAAACGCACACAGAGAGAGAAAAAGGGGTGTATCCTGCCACCCTGTCCATTCCCCATTGCTCCCTAAGGATGGGAAAAAGAAAATCCTGTTGCACAACTCAATAATGAGTGAGAGGAAACAAATGACAACATACTCTCGCGCAGAAAAATACTCTTTCCTAAAAAAATAGCACAGTTCATTACAAAATGCTGAATTTTTCCACTTCATTGCTCTTCCTTTTTTTATGAAAACCGCATTTCTTTATCTCATGCCCGCTCTTTTAAGCACCACTAAAAGTACGATGCATGACACTTCCCTTATTTTCAACAAAAAACCCCAACTTTCTAAAAGCGCAGTTGCTCTTCCAAATGATAAGAGCATCCTCCTCATTACAAACCTGATAGGCTTCTTTATCCTCTTTGTCTGATGATTTTCCAACCAATCCCCTCTTCTTGTGTCACGAGCTTCCAAACATTGCCTCTTCCCCCTTCACTATAGCTACAAAAGCGCCTTATCGCGCTCTTTTCTTATGCGTTTTAATTCCCGTTTTACTCTACAATACGTTCTCACGCGCTTGAAAACAAAATAATAAAATTCCAAAATGATCATGACAACACTCGCAGGAAAAAAGACTTCCAGCAGAAATATCAACCAAAGGAATACGATAAAAAAACTGCTTATTTTTTCTCTATCCTTTTTTACCGGATTATTTTGTTGATCGGTTGTGTGATCCCGTTGCTGTATAGCCTCTTCGAACTGCTGAATCTTTTTTTTCAACAAATACGTTAAGATGAGATAAAGCACCAATAAAACAGGCATCAAGGCAACAACACACACCATGATAACTTCACGCAGAACAAAGAGCGCCAAAAGAGCGCTATCCTGCGATACACTCAACGACCACTTGGATTCTAATGGGATCAAAAGAGCTTTATGACCTATCCCAATAATGATAGAAATAAGACAAATGATAATATGGTCTTTATAAGAACGAAATGATTTTCCAAAAACAAAAGAGCACAGTTTGTTATAAAATGTGGAATTTTCCCCCTTCATTTTCTCTTCCTTTTTATACAACTTTTTGTCCCTAACTTTATGAGAACACGAATAAGCTCTCAAATAAAATTTCGTCCATTGTCGTTAAACAAAACACCCCAGAAAACACTCGTATTGCATATTTATGTTGCCAATACTTTTGCCAATTCACGTGCTTGTTTTAAAGAAACATCTCTCAACACTTGCAAACCAACGCGCACACACCCCATTTCACGAACAGCACCCATGAAGAGGATAACAATAGCGCCCTCATGAATATATCCCCCTTACTATAAAATCTATCCCCACCATTGTTTCAATAACAAAGTGTAATCCGGCGCTATCGCTCCCCCTGCTGCCTCTATAATAGTCTTACCCTCCCTTGCAACAAGCCATACTCGTTCCTCTACGATAGCCCTTATTACTTGAAACGATAGAGGCATTTTTTTTCTTTTCTCAATTGTTTTCTGCCCCCACTTAAGACATGAAAAAAGGAACTTCCATTGATGCGCAAATGATTGCGCAATAAGAGCATTTGAAATGAGAAAATCTCACAACACTCTTATTCCAATTAAAAAAGATCAATGATTATTATAAATCAAAATATGACGATATCTTCCTTTTTTTCATTGAGGATCTTGCAAGCCAATAGCTCAGAATATATTCATAGAAGTGCTTCTAAGACAGAGAGACAGCCGCGATTCTTGAGATCAAGCATTTTAATATTAATGAAAGCACTAACATTCCCTTACAAGTTTGAGGTGTTGTTTTGTCAACAATCTTGTTAGCATGGACTGATTCTATAACTATGCGGTATCATCACAACTGCTCCTTATAAACAGCATAATGATACGCGTCATTTTACTCACAATTCTTTTTAAGCCTTGCGTTATAGGCTTGTCTGGAAAAGATAAAGGAGAATCCTATTGAATATAGCAATTATTTTGGGGTCTGTGCGTCAACCTTCCTTAACAAGAACTTTAGCCAATTATTTAGCGGATTGCCTCATGAAACGGGGTGCATCACTTCAGTGGGTTGATTTGCGTGAACAGCCCTTACCGATGACAGATCCAGATTATCACCATCAGGTTGAGGCTAATCCAAATGCTGCGGTTCGTGAGTTTGTAAAAACCATTGCAGCGGCTGATGGTATTATTTTAGCAAGCCCCGTTTATCAAGGGTCTTATTCAGGTGTTTTAAAGAATGCTCTTGATAATTTAGCTTATAATGCCTTTTTAAATAAACCTGTTGGGCTTATCTCTCATGGGAGTACCGCCAAAAAATGCGCACAACCGTGTGAGCATTTAGTGCCGGTGGTGCACACGCTTTATGGTTATACACTCCAATGTCAAATCGCCTCTTCCAACGAAGATTTTTCCTCAGATGATGAAGGACGTACTTGGAAAGTTATAAGTGAAGAGGTACAAACCCGTTGTGAAAGGCTTGCTGATGAAATGTGTACATTTTTAAAGCAACGAAGTGTGATTTAAAGCAAAGAGGGAGGGGGCATGAAAAAAAAGGATGCACACTATCGTTATTTAGTGGTAGGGGGTACCGGGATGCTTGCCCCTTTCTGTCAATCACTAGAACCGCAAGAAGTGATTATTGTTGCACGCTTTCTTTCACATAAAGTCCAGCTTGAGGCATTGCACAACAAACAATTGTGCGTGCCGTTGGATTATGATTGTGCCGCATCAAAGGCACAATTTTTAGAAGCTGTGAAGCAATGGCATGATCTAAAATATTGCATATTATGGATTCATTCGCCCGCCCATGCATTTTCTTGCGCATTAATTGAGCAGTTAGCTCTTTTGCCTAAACCACCCTGTATTCTTCATATTTTTAATTCCAACACGCATGATCAAATGATCCTCGAGTGTGCGCGCAAAAATAAGGTTGATTTTATCCCCATTCGATTAGGACAAAAAACAACACCAAAAGGTTCACGATGGCTGACCCATCAGGAGATAAGCCAACAGGTACTGGATGCCATAAAAAACCATATGAATAAACAAAACTTATGATCAATACCTATGCTTTGCAAAGAAGCAACGCCCCTTCAATCTCTATCCATACCCGAACTTCCTCTTGAGTATCCCATACTCTTTACATCATAGGCTTTGCGAACGAACAATCCCCCTCCCTTACCGCCTCTAAACAGCATCCTTATATCAACAGCCCCAGAACCAAGCGTTTTTTTAAACCATTCTCACACAGGCTTATCCCCCTCTGACGGTTTATGATCTTCACACGGGCTTATTCCCTCTCACGGTTTATTCCCTCTCACGCAACTTAGAGAACATAATCTTATGGGGCGTTATCTTAAGGGGCAGCATTATGGCATAAAACTTAAAACAGCAAATTATGTTTAGAATTTTTTGTCTATTTTAAAGCTGACCTTTCTTTCCACACCTCAAAGAACGATGATTTCTAAAAAACGTAAGGTTCCCACGAAAAACTTCTCTTTCAACAGTCCAAATTTTAGCAGGTTCGAGTTGACTTCCCGCTCATAATCTTCCCATAATACTCATACGCGACAAACTTTTTTAAAGAAATTTCAACACGCTTCTTAAAACAACACTTAAACATACCAAGAAAGCTTATATCAAAACAGAATTTTATGACATCATGGGATGATATATTATAAAAAGCACCATATCAGAACCGAATGAAAATTAGGCACCCTTACAGTCAGCGTGCAAAAAGCACCCTCATAGAGTCAACATGATAAAAAATTATCGCAATAAACCGAAAAGAAAAAACCGATAGAAAACACAATTAGCAAGCATACTTGCTTTAAATGCATTTTACGACAGCAAATAAGAAAACGTAAAATAAAGAACCGTGAACTTTCAAGCCATTAAACTCAAAAAAGTGGTGAATTCAGCTAAATTTAAAGCCTTATAAGGAAAACTCACTAATCATATACAAGATACCAAAGATACGAAAAACTTCTCTCAATTTTAACGCATTTCACAATCCAACCTTTGCATCTTCATTGGCACCCTCTTCTCCCAAACCGCCTCACAACCCTCACGGCTCTTGACCAATCACACGTTCTAGCCGTTACAGTTTCACGTTTTTACGATTTTGCAAATTCAAAGAAAACAGGAAGCCTCCGATAAACAGCCAAAACCTGTTACAAGCCTATCATCAGCCTATTCATTGCCATCAGCTCTTTTCCCCCAGAGATCAGCGTAAAATGAGAAAAACAATCGATGCCCTCCTCCCAAGCCATGAAGCAATGGCATGATCTAAAACTTATGCCTCCCCCATGACACGAGCACTACATGCGCTTTTTCAGCGCTGCATTTAATTGTTTCGTAACCTTGTAATACGAGATCAAACGCTTAATAAAAGAAATAACAGCACCACACGCGCGCTTTATTTTTCTTATCTTTTTAACACCATTCCACACACACTTCCCTTTCACAAAACTCCCCCTATTCCAATGACGCATTTCACAATCCAACCTTTGCATCTCCATTGGCACCCTCTTCTCCCAAACCGCCTCACAACCCTCACGGCTCTTGACCAATCACACGTTCTAGACGTTACAGTTTCACGTTTTTACGATTTTGCAAATTCACAGAAAACAGGAAGCCTCCGATAAACAGCCAAAACCTGTT
>NZ_JBHILV010000014.1:29956-38439 GCF_042193505.1 Bartonella sp. TS25HLJMH | reverse complement strand
TTTTTACTTTTTTCAAAAATAAAATATCGTAAACAACTGGTTGTATTTCAATACATTACACTAAAATAAAAATAAAACTTGAAAACAGAAAGAGTTAAAGGGAGCATGGCGCCTTTAAAGTGAATATAGCACCCCATTGCAATGCATAAAAATAGGAAGTGCCTAGGAATAGATTAATCACAATAACGCTTGTTTTTATGTTACTTTAATAAGGAAATTTTTCTGCACAGGTACGATTCATAAAGACATTACTGTATAAAGAGAATTCGCATGATCTGTAATTTGTAAAAAGAATCAAATTCTTGTAGAAACATGCTAAGCTATGCTAGCTTTCTTTATTTAATATTGAAAAAGTACTCTTAAAATCTATGTGGGATAACGAGCAACAAAAAAACGATCCCGGACAGGACCCTGCTCTTGTCGTCAAACCCCTGCGTCCTGCGCGCCGACAAGTTTCGGCCCGTTGGCTTACGGGAACCGTTCTGACAGGAATCACTTCCTGCATTCTTATGGGTATTGCACTTTTTACGGCTCTTGATGAACAACAGCGATTGGTAACCCCTCCACAATGGTTTACGAAAGAAAATCTCTCTCACACACAAGATCCTGAGGCCAATGGGTATAAAGGTGATCGTATTTCTCCCACCCATGCACGGCAAAGCTTTGACAGCAAACGTCAATTTGAACTATCAATTCTGCAAAAAAAAGGCGATGAACAAGTTATTCAAACACAACATTTTGAATGGATTCGTATGGCTTTAGCCGAAAAGCGCCCCCAGAAATATAGCTATCCAAAATTTGATTCTTTAAGCATTCTTGCCAGTGATTCGAAAAATCAAATCGCCAAACCACAAGATTCTGGACAAATTTATGGAGCAAAGGTTGAAACAAAAATCACCTTACGCAACTATGATTTTAAGGTAAATCAATTCGATTTTGACGACAACGATACGCTGACAGATGAAGAGGCACAACAAGAAGTGCAAAAAGCTGGATTTACTTTAGAAAAAAGTACCGAACTTCTTTCAGTTCTCACATTGATTGATCCTTTAAAATTAGAAGATGCATCCACTGATTCCCAAGGTACAGAATCCCCTGAAGTTCGCATTATTCAAGAAAATGTAACCGTTTCTCCTCAAAGTCACCGTATCGATCTGACAAAAAACTATGTTGAAGATATTATTCCTATTCGTAAAAAACAAACGATAGCCGATGCTTTCAAAAAAACCAGTTATACAAAAAAGCAAATTGAACAGGTCGTAAAAGCGCTAGAAAAAATTAACCTTTCCGATACCCTTAAAGAGGGAAGTCTTTTACGCATTGGTATCGTGACACAAGCTGGTGAAGAAGACCATCTCGTACGCGCAAGTATCTATCAAGGGATGTATCATGTTCTTACCATTGCGCTAAATGATAAAGGCCAATTCATTGAAAGCACAGAGCCTAAAATGTCTAAAGCTCTTCAAACGGCTTTTCAAAATGGTATTCCGCATTCTTATATCAATAGCGCGCAATTACCAACAGCTTATGATGCACTCTATAGTGCCTTGCTAAGCCATAATATATCACAATCTCTCTCTCATCGTCTTATTCGTCTGCTTGCCACCAATATTGACATGAAAAGTCCGATAACCCCCAATGATCAAATCGAAATATTTTATGCCGTACCACAAAGTGATAAAGAAAACCAAAACGGTAAAAAGAACTTGAAAGCAAAGGAAGCATTCAAAAACACTGATCCAGAAATTCGTTATATTAGCGCAACTTTTGGAAATACAACTTATAAATATTACCGTTATCAATTAAAAGATGGAAGCGTTGATTATTATGATTCTGAAGGAAGGAGTTCAAAGCCTTTCTTGCTGCGCAAACCCACACCAAATGGGATTTTTGGCTCCCCCTTTGGTCCACGCAAACATCCTATTCTAGGCTATGTTCGCATGCATACGGGAGTTGATTGGGTTGCTCCTAAAGGATCACCCATTATTGCTGTAGGAGATGGTATTGTCACAAGAGTAGGCGTAACAGGTGGCTATGGAAATCACACGGAAATTCAACATGCCAATGGATATGTCAGCAGTTATTCACACCAAAGCCGTTATGCACCAGACATCAAACCAGGCGTGAAAGTACGACAAGGACAAATCATTGGGTATGTTGGAACAACAGGAATGGCAACCGGTCCCCATTGTCATTTTGAAATCATTGTCAATGGCGTTAAAGTTGATCCCATGCGCATCCGTATACCGGATAGCAAAGCCTTAACCAATCAAGACCTACAAACATTCCTACAAGAAAAAAACAATATTGATGCCTTGATAAACAGCCCGATACCCCCCTCCGAGGAAACTTAAAGCATAAAAGCATCTGCAATTTTTACAACTCAAAACATCTAAAAAATATGCTTTAGCGCTTATTTTTCTCAAAGAGATTTCCGCACTTTAAACATCTATAAAGAATACGCCGAAATATGCCACCACCCAAGGTTGCATAACAATGATTAAGAATAAACGCCCTCCCCTTTGCATGTTTATGCACAATAGAAAAGTGCAAAATATGAAATCCCAAAAGGCTAACTCTTCTTGTTTGTTTTATCAAAACGATAAAAATCCCTTTGTTATCCATACAATAAAATCTTAATCAAAGGTGAGTTTTTCTAAAGGATGAAGATTCTAAAACCCATATCATTCTATAAACAACCCGACTTCTTGTTGAATAGATTCCACTTGTTGAATGCTTATGCTGTTCATAGCCTTAAAGGACGGTGTTTCATAAACTTTATGAGCAAGTTTTACCTAAAAATATTCGTTACACACTTTTACAAAAACACCACATATTTAAAGTTTTACATGCCTTACAAAAAATAACAAAATTTGAAAAAACAATCTCTTCGTAAAGAAATAGAGCTTACTAATATAAATATTATTGGTTTAAAAAAGCTCTTATTCAAAATAAATTTAAATTTTAACTTAAGCACTTCAAAGCCTATAAAACATACAAAAAAAGGAGAGTTTTGAAAGCCGATAATCTGACTCAACAAAGCGAAAAACAAAGAGACCAAACGATGAAGAAGCAATGTTGCTTCTCTTAAAGACAATTGACAATCTGATATGAATGGTACTGTGTTCGCGTTATCTAAGTCATATTTTTTCTCATTTTTATTAAAACGAACAAGCAGAGAGCAAAGAGTTTATCTCTTTAAAAAATCAGTCAGAGCTTTTTTTTAAACTATTCATGCTGAGTTTTGGCAAAGGAATGACAATCTTTGTGCCTCCTAAAGCAGAAGTTTCAAACAGAGGTTTCTCACCAAATTGCATACAGAGCTGTTCCACGACCACACGACCAAGTCCTGTTTTTTGTTCTAAAGTTTGGCTTTTCATTCCCACACCATCATCTTCTACAATGAGCATCAATTGTCCATCTTTCTGGGGACCAAAAGAGATATAAATATGACCCGTACGTTGATCAGGAAAGGCATGTTTTAAAGAATTTGTTAGCAGTTCACCAAGGATAATTCCAAGTGTTGTCGCATCTCTTGAAGACAGGCGACAATCTTTAAAGTTGGTGTGAATGGTGATGTTTTCACGCAATTCAAAAGGGACTGCTAATTCGACATCATGCACAACAGAACTGAGAAACTCTGCTAAAAAAGTCGTTTCCATATCATCACTTAAGCGCAAACGACGATGTGCTGTAGAAATTGTCTGAATACGATCACGTGCAGCTCCTAGCACAGAACGTACCTCTTCATTTTTGCTCCGATTTAACTGGAGCCCCAGCAAAGAAGACACCGTCCCAAGAGAATTGCCAATGCGATGGCTTGCATCCTGCAACAATATTTCAACCCGTTGGCGTTCTTTTTCAGCGTGATTACGGGCTCTTTCTAATTCTTGTGTCCGTTCTTTCACGCGGGCTTCCAGAGCGATATTTTCGCTATGAAGCAGCAATTGATACAATTTTAAAGAGCGCACATCACGATGAAAACGATTAATAACAAAATAGGCAGAAATAAAAGTACTCACAACGGAAACAATAGCCGCCAATGTCAAAGCAGCCCGCATTAATGCGATACCCTCACGCTGTTTTTGTCGCACCACATCATCCCCATTAATAAAGCTTGTCATCAATTGAGCTAAACGTGCCACAGGAATCTTTGATACTTCAAAAGAGGTCGCATGAGAAGGTTGTTCAGGAATCGCATCAAGAGCATGCATATGGGCATTCATAAATGCTTTTCGTGCTTCAACCTCTTTTTTAAAAGCCGTAAACCATTCATACCATTGTGGATGCGCATAAACAATAAGTGCAATATAATCGAGAACATTCCCCAACTCCCGCTCTGAATTTTCAAAACGTACTTTATCTTCCGCCTTGCGCGTTTTTGCATAGCTGCGATCAGCAACAGCCATATCAATCAAGCTAATAAGAACCAAATCAGCCTGTTCGCGCAATTCTGAACTTGTATCCAACTGTGCGACTTCCCGATCAACGGCATTTGAAAGCAACATAATAAAAACCGATGCCAAAAGAGCCATAACAAGAGAAACAACAATCGCTACCCACCGCCAGCGTGATATCGTTGCATCAGAAGAAGGCATTTGAGGCATCAAATTTGTTTTTGTTGTCATAGAATGTCCATTGGCGAACTTGAAAGTCGTCATTTTTCAGCACAAAGGAAGGCAACCTTATGGCACATAAAACCTAAAGCCCGTGGGAAAGTTTATACAGGCTTTTCTTGTGTTCCTAAGGATACACGCCAAACACTCTGAATTTCCTCAGATACTGACTTTACTGTAATAGCTATAACGGGAATAAAAAAAACAAGGCTAACGATCATAATTATTATGCTTTTTTAGCCGTTAAATGAACATAATGTACTTCCAGCTGAATAAGAATCAGGACCATAATCAGACTCACCATCCACCTTGAGAAGTTCTTGTAATCGATTACGCGCCCTGCTCACTCGACTTTTAATGGTTCCAACAGCACAACCACAAATAGCGGCAGCATCTTCATAAGAAAACCCCGATGCGCCAATAAGAATAATGGCTTCTCTTTGATCGGCAGAAAGCAAATTTAAGGCTTTTTTGAAATCTTGCAAATCAAGCAGTCCGTATTGAGCAGGATGAACAGCGACATTTTGAGTAAATACGCCATCGGTATCTTGAACTTCTCTTCCCTTTTTACGCATTTGACTATAAAATTCATTGCGCAAAATGGTAAAAAGCCAAGCCTTAAGATTGGTTCCCATCTCAAAACTATCTTGCTTAGCCCATGCCTTCATAACAGTATCTTGGACCAAATCTTCGGCTTTATCGTGCTTGCCACTTAAAGAAACAGCAAAAGCTCGTAAAGCCGGCAACACCAAAAGGAGTTCTTGTTTAAAGTTTTTCGCGCACTTTGACATAAAGAATTCAAACCTTTTCCACATTGCTTAAGCCAAATTGCTCTGCGCGCTCCAACTTCTCTAAAAGCTCGAGCAAACACCGTGGCAGTGCTTCTTCTTGAATTTCCATGTAAAATTGACGTAACTTCCGTGCTATTTCGCTATTGACCCCGAGAAGATCATCTCCAACTGTAAATTGTGTGGTGAGATTTTTTTCATCACGGTCGTTCATTTTTCATCCCCCTAATCCATATAATATCAGTAGCACCGCGAAGAGTTTTTCGCTCTATGGTTGTAAATATGGCTGTCGATAAAAAGTTCCATACAAATCAAGGAACTTTTTTATCTGCTGAGAATTTCAACCAACAAAATGCTTGAAAGGTCAAAGGAGTTATAAATTATGTCATTATCAACGCGCATTGCCCCGCATCTTCCCTATCTTCGGCGTTTTGCCCGCTCTGTCACTGGTAGCCAATCCTCTGGCGATGCTTATGTATCAGCAATGTTGGAAGCACTCATTGCCGACATCTCCATTTTTCCCAAAGCATCCAGTGACCGAATTGGTACCTATTGGCTTTTTTGCCATCTTTTTGACCAAACCACACCGAACATCCCTGAACCCCTGCCCCAATTTGGTCTTGAACAAAAAACCAGTGCCAAATTATCCTATCTCACGCCCCGTGCACGCCAAGCATTTTTGCTCATTGCCGTTGAAGGATTTCATGAACAAGAAGCAAGCGAAATCATGAATCTTGATACAAAAGAATTCCGTAAGCTTCTCAACCAAGCATCCATTGATATTTCTCAACAAATTGCCACTGAAGTAATGATTATTGAAGATGAACCTCTTATTGCACTTGATATTGAGCAAATGGTAGAAAGCTTAGGTCATCATGTTGTAGGAATAGCGCGCACGCGTGATGAAGCTGTCATCATGTATCATAAGAAAAAACCACGGTTGATTTTGGCTGATATTCAATTAGCTGATAACAGTTCAGGTATTGACGCGGTCAACGAGATTTTGAAAAATGACCGTATACCGGTGATTTTCATCACGGCTTTTCCCGAAAGGCTACTGACCGGCGAGCGTCCAGAACCAACTTTTTTAGTGACCAAACCTTTTAACCCTGATATGGTGAAAGCGCTTATTTCCCAAGCTTTATTTTTTCAAGAGAATGCTTCTAAAGCGGCTTAGAACAGAGTAACATCTTAAAATTATGATCGTTACGCCTCTTTCAAAGCCTCCCATGGATAGATCTCATATGAGTGCGCTCATGCAAGCGATTCGTGGTGCTGATATTTGTGTTCTCTATCAGGCAACAAATCTGGTTTATTTATGGGCTGAAAACTTGCCACACCATTTGCACAATAAATGGCGGGTTGGGTGTCGTGACAGCGACTTTTTTTCGCTTGACCTTGCAGACAATATGGAAACCATCAAACTGCAAGTTTTAGCGAGTGGCAAAATGCAAACTGTTGAAGCACGTTTTGAAGATACAAAAAAACAAGAGATTTGGTACAAATTTTCTATTGATTGCCATCGTAATGATAACGGAGACATTATCGGTATTATCACCACCGGTGTTAATATTTCCGGCTTACGCCGCCGTGAACAAGTGCTTAAAATCCTTCTTCGCGAGGTCAGTCATCGTTCTAAAAATCTTCTAGCGATCATTCAAAGTATTGCTAGCCAAACCGCTCGCTATACTGAATCTCTTCAGGTTTTCTTACGCAAATTTCAAGGTCGTCTTCATTCTCTTTCTCATTCTCAAGATCTGATCACTGATTCTGATTGGCGTGGCGCTCAATTTCGCGAATTGGTCCAAACGCAGGCTTTAGGCTATTTTATGAAAGAAACAGAACGTTTTTCACTTGAAGGCGTAGATCCTTATCTTTTTCCCAATGCCGCTTTGCATATTGGTTTGGCTTTTCATGAACTAATTGTAAATTCTCTTTCTTTTGGAGCCCTTTCCCAAGAAAAGGGTAGCATCTGTGTACGCTGTGAAATCGAAACAAAACTGAATGGTAAAACGCAACTTATCATCACTTGGCATGAAAATTTTGAATCTGGCATCCCTCCCACAAACAATAAAAAAGCCTGTTTTGGTAGTGCCGTTCTCGAAAAAATCGTTCCCATTTCCGTAAATGGTTCCGCTTCCCTCAAATTGACAAAAGAAGGAATTGTCTATTGCCTCTCTGTTCCTGATACTTACTTTGATATTTTTTCTTAAAAGAGCATTTCAAATAATAAACAAGAGAAATTTCCCCTTTTTTAGCAAAATTTCTCATCTCTTTTATTAAGCACAAAGATATTTTCCAGCCTCTTTAAACCAACCTCTATAGTCCCCCAAGTTCTCCAAAACCTTAACAATGATAACTTAGCCGCATAAAATCCATTCCCGCTTATCAATCAACTTTCATCCCTCATAGAACCGCATATTTTAAGACAGAAACCAAAACGATGAAGAGCAAACCGTTTCAGCTTTTGTATGCCAAATAAAAGCGAGCCTATTACCTATCTCTTTTTGTGTAATTTCGCAAAGCGCATACAATTTAATTTTGGCAGAATATAAAATTTTAAGGAGTAAAGCTAACATCCACCATCACTCTTCAGCTTTACGGGACTAAAGCATCCACGACAACGACAATTAACTGATGAAATTACACATTTTATGCTTTTATTTATCGCATTCTTTAATGAAGATATCCTCTTCAGGTACGATAGGACATCCTAAAACAGAATACACTTGCGTCTTTCATTCACGCACTTTTTTAATATTTCCCAGCGCATCCACGCTCATTTCAAAACAGTGTCTGTAAATAAAATATAATAGCCCCCGTAAAGTGAACCATCAAGCACGCCCCTTTTTGCTCCACCTCCTTCTTTACCTTCATGCCCCTTTTCACTTCATAAAAGTAGTAAGCTGAGCATCATCATACCCTTTGTCCCTCATGTTACAACAGCCATTGACATTTGAGAGCGTTCATAAGGAGCATTTTAGTCTTTTTTCAAATATTTCTCACCAACACAAAGCCCATACACACCCCTTTATGACATGCAACCCAATGACTTTAATTAATTCACTATAGAACTGGC
>NZ_JBHILV010000014.1:21302-29856 GCF_042193505.1 Bartonella sp. TS25HLJMH | reverse complement strand
ATCTCAAAGGAGGAACTGGCATCTCAAAGGAGGAACTGGCATCTCAAAGGAGGAACTGGCATCTCAAAGGAGGAACTGGCATCTCAAAGGAGGAACTAAAAAACTTTGAAAACGTTTAATAATGAAGAAGCCCCTAGGCTGACAAATTGGAGTCCACGCTGTCAACCTCTCATTTGGAAAATAATTGATGAATCCCCTTGTTTTTATCCTCTTATTAGTTTCATGTACAGATGATTTTAATAGTTGCTATTCAAACAATACAATGGTTAAAATCTACCCAACGGCTCAAGCATGTGAACAATCCATGATACCATCTACAAAAAAGTTTGCATTTTCTGGACAACAAATTTTTGCCCAATGTATAAACGTACATGCAAATTTACATCAACAAGAAGTAAAATTGATCTGGTCTGTAACAAACCGTGGAAATTTCCTGCTTAAAAGCCAAAACGTAAATAACAAGATATCTACAGTCCAGAAAGAAAGTATTTTACCAACATCGCTTCCTCTTTTGCATTCTTCTTCCACAAACCTCTTGCACAAAAAACTTTAACAGCATAAACCCATTAGATCTCAAAAAATACTCAATGAAAGACATGATGGATAATAAGCGAATGCAACCTTCAAAAGACCATCACACAGAGCAAAACTCTCTGCCTCAAGATCTCCCTTTAGATCCTGCTGTAGAACGAGTGAGAAAAAAACTTATGGGTTTAATGATTATTTCCGTTTTAATAACGCTTTTCCTTATTCTAACCGTACTGTTTTTAATTGTTTATAAAGTGATAGCAACCGGATCAGCGCCAAAACAAACAGAGCTATCTTCCTCTTCCAGCAAAAACCCACATATTATCCATCATACGCTCTCTCTACCGGAAAAAACACAGATTTTGTCGCAAAGCCTTTCAGAACACAATATTGTACTGAAAGTTTTAACCCCTGATGGACAAACA
Source organism: Bartonella sp. TS25HLJMH (assembly GCF_042193505.1). Taxonomy (NCBI): domain Bacteria; kingdom Pseudomonadati; phylum Pseudomonadota; class Alphaproteobacteria; order Hyphomicrobiales; family Bartonellaceae; genus Bartonella; species Bartonella sp. TS25HLJMH. Next base: position 28,903 of record NZ_JBHILV010000014.1, on the reverse strand, counting down.
AAATTTATGATTTACAATTATCACACCGGTATACTAATCGCCGTTCTTTCTGTTGAAACAAAAAAAGAAATATCGAAAATATTACCTCATTAAGCAAACTAACATCACCACAAGCGCTTACATAGCATCCCTGAAGATTTAAACATTTTTCCTCTACTTCAAGATGCAACCACTCGGGCGACAGTGCGTTTTTCTCTGTATCTCCTGACTTAAATCTCGGAAAAGAAGAAACCTTTCTATCAACGCATTCCCATGCCTAAGGAAATTGACATCGCTTGGAAAAATTCTAATAAACGTGCAAGAAATGTATCTTTTTGAATGCAAAAATTCAACATATTAATTTATAGTGATCATTTATTTTGCATGTCAAACGAGAACCTCAAATACTGTAAGATTCTCCCCTTTCAAATCTGTTCATGAGGAACTTAATCAAAATCATTTGCTCACATATCCCAGCAAGGAAATGGATGAATAAAAATACCTCTTATGAATGATCCGGTATCAAAAGAAGAACTGTTGCAACATTAAAAATAAAAGCAATAACGCCCAGCTTACATCTTTTATTAAGCAAAGATAACCGATGGATTTCACATGATAGAATTTATGAGCACCATCGCGAAATGAGCATAAATACATTGAACAATATTAAATATAAGTGTGAATAAATAAAACAACAACATTGCGTTCTTCATACAAGAACTTCCTCTTAAAATACACGGATGTGCTTTTCTCTGTATCCCCTCACTTAAATCCCAGCAAAGAGGCAATCTTGTCTGTCGACACCCTTCGTTAAGTTCCTAGGACTGACCGTGAAAATTCAAAGAAAGCGCAAGAAGCTTCTTGAGCATATATAATTTACCATCATGATACTAATAACATCACCACAAGCGCTTAAACAGCATCCCTGAAGATTTAAACATTTTCCTCTGCTTCAAGATTGACCACTCGGCGACGGCGCGTTTTTCTCTGTATCCCCTCACCTAATCCAGGCAACGAAGAAACCTCTTTTGTTGCTGTTGATGCATCTCCATTGCTCGTGCTTTCTGCTGTTGTAAGTGAAAGCTCAAGAGATGATTCATCTTGTTGGGTCCGCACAATACGTCGACGGGGAGAACGGCGTGTTTTTTTAACGGGTTCAACATTTTTCTCAGAGCGACAGTGCTCTTGATCCGTTTTTTCATCCGATAGAGCCTCTAAAGCATTTTCACGCCCATCCCCATTTTGCGTTTTAGCATATTGGCCATTGCCATTTTTTTGCGACGGCATCTGTAATACATCTGTATCACCCTCGACAGCATCCTTTTTTTCACCGTCAAGATTTATTTCACCGCATTCTTGCTCGTTGTTTTCATCACCACGATTTTCATCACCACGATTTTCATCACGCCGAACCGATTGAGACATTTGTCCAGCTGCTGCTAAAATAATACGCAAATAGTGCTCGGCATGTTGTAAATAATTCTCCGACATAACACGATCACCCGCACCTTGTGCATCACGCGCAAGGCTTATATATTTATCGGCAATTTGCTGAGCATTCCCGCGAATTTTAACATCCGGACCGCTGCTTTCATAATTGCGAGACAACGGATTAGGACCGCGACGATTATTATTGTTATTACCATTATTGTTATTATTGCGACCGCGTACCCGTCTATTTTGTTGTGGCCTCATCTTTATCCCTTTTTGGAGTGTTTGTCTTAATGTATGTCTTAATTGACTCTTCCTCATTGCATTACCTTTTGATAATGCTAATCATTTTTAACATACGGTTATTAAGCTATCCGCGTTTATTTTACTCAAACGAACCCTACTGATATTGATAAAAGCATATATTTTCTTGAAAATCACAAAACAGCAGGGAAATCGTAAATCAAAAATTCCCTCTTTCTCTGTTAAACAGCAGAAACCTAATGATGTTCACATAAAATGCCAAGTGTTTTTTTTAAAATAAACCATATTTCACTAAAAAAATAATTATCTTGTGGAAAACAAAAAGGAAAATACACATACAACACACCTGACAAAGAAAAATTCCTGCCAGAGAATATTAGAAGCTTCCTTTTTTGCTCTAAAACCACCGCTCCTAAAAACGCCGATATCCTCTACCCCCTCGTGCATTTAACTCACAAGCACTTCCATCCCAACGAGTCACTGCGCGAACCTCTTTATTTTATGAATATAGCCTCTCTTCATCGCTAAAGCAACCCCTTGCGAGCGATAATCCACGATCGCTTCACAAAACCTCTTGATCTTTATAGATAGATTAATACGAAGTATTATTCAAGCCCTATAATCACCAAGAGATTAATCTTCTTTCCTAAATAAGCCCGATACTATCAATTTCTATTTTAACCCATGGAGTTTTTAAATTAATCACAGTTTTTATTTATAACAAATTGAGCTTAAAAAGCAAAATATTTAAATACAAAAAAATATAAAATTATAAAAAAATGACCAATATGTCACACTTTCCTAAAAATCAGCTTCTTCTCAAAAACTATCAATAAGAATGGCATAACGCATTTCCTCTCTTATCTTTTCTGATAAAGAAAACTGGAATTATAAAACAAGCACATTTGTAAACCCAGCACAGCACTTTACGCATGAAGCAACCTTGAATGTTTAAAAAGGAATGTTTCTTTTTTACTCATTTTTGTCATTTCTATTGACTTACGCCCTCAAAGAACGAAGGTTCTCAAGTCACACGGCTCTGTCAACAATAAAAATTCTTGTAAAATTCGTACACTGAATTGATTTATAATCATAATTCATATTTTTTGTGTTGAGTAAGAAAACTTAATACCCTAGGATTTTTCATCCTCAATCTGTTTGCTATTGAATCAATCTCTTTTTCTTTCATGTTACACGCGGAAAAGCCTGTGTGGAGTAAAAACGATAAAGAAAGGCTAAAAGTGCCTCTTATGAACCATCTCTAAGGCTCAAGGGCTGTCAGCAAACACCATTGAAAGCTCGCAAAGTGTAAGTGGTACTTGGGGCTTACTTTTGTTTGAAACGTAAAGATGAATATGCTCTATAAATTTTATACACTTCATGGGGGCTTTACCATTATACCCTTCACCAGAGCCATTACGAAATGGATTTCCCACGCCTGTTATTTCCCTAAAAAAAGGGAAACAAATCCTCCTAAAACTCCACCACGCCCCCTTAAACATTTCAAGGAGACATCCATGCCTTATGTCGCCACACCTTAAATAAGAAGTGCAATATAACAAGATAAATAAATAAAATTTCTATTGGTCTCGAGGCAGATCGTAATTTAAGGGGTTTTTATCTTTTCATCAAAATTCGCCTCCTTTAACTTTCCGTATAAAAACTTAAAAGTAATTGCGCCTTTTGCCTTTTTTATTTTCTTTTTCATTAAGAAAACAATCGCGTAAGAGAAAATAATTTCCATCCCCAGGTCGTACCAACGTCAAACATTGTTTTTTTGCAGTATCAGAAAGCTGATCCCACATTTCACGAATAGCAAAATAGGCCTCACTTTCCAAATTAAGACAATGCTGATAAACTTCTCTTTTCATATCGGGCATAACGGAAGCAGAAATTTCCTTGCAATATACACGCAGATCAAAAACAGGAATAACCAATTCAACGGGTGCTTGTTGTGTTATTTTTTCATGAGAAGAAAAATAACTGATCACCTTTGCAACAACAAAACACAAAATCACTATACAAAAAAGTATTATGCAAACAAAAGCAATCTTGCGATATAATCTTTTAAAATAAGCCTTTTGCCTTGCACGAATTCTTTTTTCCATAAAGATTGCACCCTTTAACATCCCAAGAGAAGCTTTTACAGCAAAAAATGATAGAAGTTATCTGTGTACACAATACAGGCTATAGCGGCAAACGATCAAGACTCTTATGTCAAAAGACTCTTTTTTATCGTATAATTTTTATCGTATAAAATTTTTGTGAAACACTTTTCTCATGCCCTTTATGAAAAAATAGGGATTATAATTTTCTTTCACTACCTTAAAAGACGAAGATTCTTCATCCATGTGGCGCTATAAACAATTCGTCTTCTTTAAGACACATCACATTGATTTATAAAGAGTATTTATTGTTTTTCATATCGAATAAGAGACCCGAATACCATAAGATTCTCTCATCCTAAATTTGTTTTCTGTTGAAACGATCAAAACCATGTCGCTTGCAAGTTACAAGCGGAGCTGGCATGTGGATTAAAAACTGTACAAAAAAGGCATATGCCTCTTATAAAGCGTCTCACGAACCAAGACTTTCATACTATTAGGAGCTGAAAAAGTGTATGAGAATACCAGTCTACACTTTTATGAAGCATAAAGATAAGGGAGATATCTTATAAGTTTTATACATTTCATAGGAGCTTTACCCTTATACCATTGACGAGTGTCCTTGTGAAAAGGACTTGGGAGTGAGATATCTCTTTAAAACAAGTCCGTGAACATGCAATAAATGTATATTCAGAGACAAATAATATTTTAATATTTTGAGCATTCTGTTTTTATGTGAGAGGCATAATCCCAAAAAGACACGCGATACACAAAGGCATAAGGCATTATCTTTATTATTTAAATAATATCGCTATAGATAGTTTTGAAAATTATAAAGCAAAAAAATGATAGCACAAAGAGTGATTAATATGCCTTTATATTTTTCTCAATAAGGCTGTCTCCCTATTTGAGAAATCACTCAAATACAGCCCCCCATCTAGCATACATAAAGTCTAACTTACAAAAGCTGGAGTCGCTCAGAGAGTTTTGCCCTTCTGAATCCGTAAGGCTCTCATTCTTCTTTCTCTCAAACATGTTACAGCTTTGAAATTTGATGTTGTTTAACAAGCAACAAAAAAGCTCTGTGCTCTCTTAAGAAAACAACGCTTTAAGGTTACACGCATAATGGATTGGAAAGATGTCTTAGCTTTTTATCAAACGCGCTGTAAAACAACGAGCGTAACACATTAGCTTTGCTTATCCCAAAAATATTCATCCCAATTTCTTGTATCCAAATCTCTTGTGTCCCATGCATAAAGATCAAGTTGAAGGAAATATATGGACAACCCTAGACTTGAAAATATGAAAGGAAGGCGTGACAGAGTTTCGCGTTCCTTATGTCATGCAAAAGCATTAGACATTCTGAAACAAGCACACTTCTTGTCTCGTAATGATTCCTTTTTTCTGCTACCGGTCAAATCCCCTTATTTAGAGAATTGGCTATCACAAGTTATGCAACAAATAGCGCTATATGCAACAAACAGAACCTGATTTATACCCGCATGGAATTCGTTCCAGTTTACATGATTGGCTCGCAAAATCCACTTGACTTTCCCCTTTGCCTTTCCCCCTCATGGGATCTCTATCACCATAGAATAAAAAGCGATATTTTATGACGCTTTATGGACAAAATCCCCACCGCCCGAAGAGTTCATCACATGACGAAAAAACACCCCTCATATTCACCACACACAAACACTTCAATATATAAAACTTACATGCCTTCTATCACCGCACTCTCAAAAAGCAGCACGAAAACAAGATAAGAAATTATTGATGTAAAACTCCAAACAAAGAAAAGAACGGACTTTCTAATCGAGATCAACAAACACTATAAAAGACACATTTGTAAAAGACACATTTGCATTTTTGATCATGCGGGCATGCATAATAATTGCCCTTCAAGTGCGCCACCATTTTACGCTTCACCCCATACCACTCTCCGTCAAACAGTAACAAACATTCTTTAACTATTCAACGCCCCCCATTATAATCAACGCAAAGAAACTAAACAGATACCTGCATTTTTATTTTGAATCTTCCTCACTGGGATAAAACACACAAGAATTTAGAGATTTCACTGCAAAACGAAATCACAAAATACAATGATGCGAATAATGAAAAAAACATCCAAAGCCACCTCAATAATAGATATATAGCCCCCCTGCTATTAGACAAAAAAAAAGCCGCACCTTTAAATGGCGCGGCTTATGAATAGAGATATAATTCAATAAAATACAAAAGAAATCAATAATAAATACTTATACACAAATCGTATAATATTGCAAGCTTTTTAATTATATTTATAAAACTTATCCAAAAAGAGTATAAATAATAACGCCTTCGTATTAATGGAAGTGATTTGCAACAACGCACTTTCTAAAATCAAAATACTTTGTAGTTTTATTTCAATATCATCCATGAAAAACACACATGGTTTAAGTACATAATTATAATAAAATCCGTTCTTTTACGCTTGTAAAAGCTGGTTTTTCTTAACTTGCATCCACCACTTCAAAAGACGAAGCTTCACCTAATCTAATCTATTAATAGCTCGGATTATAGCGGGGTCCATTTAGCTTTCCCACATGTGATTTACTTAAACTTAAAGCTCAACAAATAAGCCCTGCCTTAAATATTTGGCACGCCTTTAAAAACACTTTTTGTGTTATTTTGGCTCTTACAAAGAGCTTTACCTTATATCATCACACCTGAAAGGACAGTATTTACAGCATAAGACAAATAAACAACCGCTTGTACAATCTTGTTTGATAAGAAAACAAGTGACAATTAAAACTTTCTTTTTATGGGATTTTTGACAAATTAAAATTGCGATAAACTGCTTTTTTCTCTTTTAAAAAAGCGTAAAAACAGCGAATTGTTTATAAATTTAAAATCATTGAACGCTCTATCCAAAAGCTTTTTAAAATTATTGCAAGATTTTTATCGTTTACAAACTTCTTTTGCCATGCGTTTCTGTTTGGGCACAGCTCCTTTCTCTGTAGGTTTTAAAAACTTTCCCTTAGATTTCAATATGCACCCTAATCTCCCCAACAACTCATGATCAACTTTCCTGCAACAACGCTTCTCTTTTTATTAAAACTAGACTCTCTATCAATTTTTACCTTTTTTAACATCTCAAACAGAGTGCAATTCCACACCCCACCAAAGATATAAATAAAGTTTATCTGATCTATAACTTCAACCCATACCTATTGTTATAATCAGTTTTTTCTATTTTTCCTTTTTTAAAAAAGCAGAAATCCCTCTAGACTGCTCAACACCCATGTATTGACTAACATTACTGTGTATTTCTAGCGGCTCCTGTGCTGTAAGTTTTGAAACAAAAGAGCTGTAGTCTATTTTTGGCGTCTCGTTTATTGGAGAAAAAAATATGTCTCCAGCAGACAATGCTTCTATTTTAATGTCTGATCCGCTCACAATACTGCTTGATGTCGTTATTCCACCACTCATAACATTATTAATACTGTCTTGATTCTCTTTTTTCGTATTTTTTTTCTGTTCGACCTTGGTAGGATCTAGAGTATTTAATTTTTTTTCTAACACATCCATGCGCTTTGCTAAAGCATCCATGCGCTTTGAAATTTTTGTAATATCTTCATATGCTTTCTTCAACAATGCATTTAAAGGAGCATGTCCCATTCTTCCGCTAGCATAAAGAACCACACGAATACATTCAGGATCATCAATATCGGCAATAGAAAATGGAAAAAGTGCCATTATATCCCCCCTTTTTGATAAGCTAAACGCGTATTAAGCATTTGAATATCTTTTTCCGTTGTACGGCTCTTGCATTCTTCA
>NZ_JBHILV010000014.1:0-21202 GCF_042193505.1 Bartonella sp. TS25HLJMH | reverse complement strand
GACAACTTCAGACAACTTCAGACAACTTCAGACAACTTCAGACAACTTCAGACAACTTCAGACAACTTCAGACAACTTCAGACAACTATATGAAAGGCTTTTGAAAAAAATTTCCTCATCGAAAATTTTTACAAGGTATTTTTTTATATTATATTCTGTTTTCCACCTAAAATGATGATTTTACCACCTGAAACCAAAGAAAAATGCATGTCACCTTGCATGCTTTGTTGGCTTTCCCCAAAATGACAAAGCCCCCTCCACCGGTCTTCAAACAATGCCAATCGATCAACAACAATCTGGCTTCTTATCTAACGGATTTGACTTAGCTTCCCCTTCAAATGCAGCCTTGTCTAGAGTTATTCTACAAAAAACGCTGCTTTAAGAATACGCACAGACGAAAAACATCCCAATGCATAAAGTTTTAACCGCACCTCAAACAATGGTATTTTACGACACAACGGGATAAACCATTGTCTTACAGATTTTCTCGTATCACTCTCATTCTGTTTCAAGAATTTTCCTGACAAGTAAAAAATGCCATCTAAGAGAATTCAATTACTCACCATGTGTTAAACGCATCACCAATCTTCTCTAGCCAATAGAGCACCCATTTTGAAAAACGAACGCTTTTTGCACACTCTCTCTACCAAAAGAGGGAGAGCACCATTTTGCCTTTTCTCTCTTTAAATAAACATATCCGTTGATCTCTTCCTGCCACCTAAAAGGACGAAGATTTTAGCCTCACATCGGTTTGTAAACAATCCAACTACTCTAAAGGGATTCACTCTGCTGCTCACTTATATAATTCACTTGCATAAGGCTTAACCAAGCAACCCCTCCCCTGAATATATGTCTCTTCAATACTTAAATGGATCAAGTATGGTATGTCTTATTTTCCTTATATCACCACCTTCAATAATAGTGTTTTAATGACGGTGTTTACGGTATAACAGGATAAAATTTTATCCATGGGCTTTTTGTCATCGCCCACCAGCGCTTTAAACCCAGCGCTTTAAACCATGTATCACAATATCACAAAAGGGATCATTTTGTATAACATATTGATTTATCAGAAAAAATCTATGAATAAAAGAAGATTTTTTGTTCTCTTTTTCCCCTACTTTCAATAACCACTGTCTTGATCCTCTAAAGAACAATAGGCAAACTTACCTTTACACATCCAATAAAGGCAGCACAAAAAATCAAAGAGAGTTCAGTTTTTTTCTAAAGCGTCTCAAAACTTTCTACACAATATATTCTATAAGAATTTTTTTCTCATAACAGACATTTTGCAATCATTTTTATCTCTCTCACACAGCTTTCATTTTCAGGCTTTGACAGCATAAACCACCGCCATATTGACAGGACGTGTTTCATCACCCCCTGTTTTTTGCAACAAGACCTTATGTTCATGCTCTCCCGCAGCCTTCGTTAACTGATCTTGATTGTAGACTAGAGCCATATCTCTTTTATATTCACCGAAATTCGTATACCAAACTACATTGTCAGTCACTGGAAAACTATGCTGGTGTTTGCCTGTCGAATCTGTTTTTCCCTCATGGGTATGAGATTTAAAAGACTCTTCTTGTCGACTTCCCAAGAAACGTCCTTTATCAATTTCTTTTCCACTATCGAGCCCCCGTAAAAACATTCCACGAAAATCGGAAACATTGAGTGTAGTTCTCCCGTCTCCTTCCCCCCATGTTTCCCCCAAAAGAGCAAAGAGATTTGCATAGTTCTTTCGCGAATATTCTTTACCATCACACAGCAACCATCCAGAGGGTACTTTTTCTGTAGCAAAAGTCCCAATAAATCCAGAAGAAAAAGTTTCAGGAAAAGGAGGAAAGGGAGGGATTTCAGGAAGTTTTATAGTAGGATTGGTTAAAAACCAGCCATAAGTATTTTTTCCGGCAATATCACACGTATAGACGATTTCATAAAGCCCCCCTTTTGAATTTCCCCCCTTTAAAGGCATGATACCCTCTGACGTTACCATATAAGTTAGTCTTGGCGGCAATTGATTTAAAGAAACATTTGTTATTCCTCTGTTGACGCCTTGTGCTTTAAAGCGCACAACAATGCCATCCATATAAGTATCAAAAAAAGACTTTGTCGCCAAACGAAGTGATGTCCTCTCGTTTTCCACATCGACAGTAAACTGTGTTTCAATCCCCCCATTATCCAACAAATATTCTTTGATCCGTTGCATCATAGCGCGAGCACTATCATTAACTGAGCTTGGCGGTTACCCTTCTGCCCAGTTTATACTCTCATCGGCATAAGCATTTTCTGATGCGACAATTGACCAATCATAAATCGAACTCATAGAAGATACTCTTTTTTTAAAAAGGGAAAACGAGCAAAAAATGAAGAAAAGAAAGCCGCAATTTTATTTTTAGATGCCGGTATTTTCTCCCCTTTCATTTTCTCCATTTTCAGTCCTATTTTGTCATAATCAACATGCAATAATTTTGTTTTTGCATTGACATAAACAGCTTCAGGCTTCACACGCAACACGTCTTGCGCCATAACGCCCTGATAACGTTGTGGATTTCCCTTATAATTAAAGGTATAAAGTGGATATCCCTTTTTCTGCCCCACAGGAATAATATTTTCTTTTGCTCTCACATCACAAAGCCCTAAAATTCCTCCGACCAATCCAAGTACTTGCTGCGCATCACGCAATGGATCTTTTGTCACAGAAGGCATTGTTGTGGATTTTCCTGAAGTCGTTCCGTAGTTTCCAGCAGCCTGTGTTCCTATCTGTAACAAGCTTTGCAATCGGTTCCAATCTTGATTATCTTTTTCTGACCATTTTTGGCGTTCAGCATCTAAGACATTTTGACGGTTTATATCTTGAATCATGCCCCCTTTCAAAGCATTGCTTTGCACATTACTCTGTCCTTGATAATAGCTATTTGCCGCATTAACCTGATCATTCAAAGAGCGATCAATCATCTGGTTTGCATTCATCATATTGTTAATATCTTGATTATATTGCTGTGCTGCAGCATTTGTTGCCAAGGCACCTAGTTCATCGGCCAGCACACCAGTATGAGCCCCAGAGCCATAACGTCCTGCCCCAGACATCGATTGATTAATTGCATCGGAAGTTTTATTCAGAGCATTTTGCAATGCAGTATTAAATTTACTATTGCTTCCAATCCAGCTTCCCTTAGCCATACTGGAAAGATTTGTAGCGCTATTGGTTGGTGCATTCAACCATTGCGTTACCGTTGGATTGTTATAGAGCCCTGCTGCTTGTTGTAAACCAGTCAAAGCATTTTTTGTCATATCGCTAAGACCAGCAACTCTGTCTCCCTGATAAACGTTTCCGCCAATTCCTTTATTATAAAGTCCAAGTGCATCAGCACTGGCTTGTTTAAAAATATCAGCCGCCCAAGCAGGTGGAGCATTTGTTTGTGTTGTTGTCTGCACTTGAGGTGTGGTTTTTCTACTCATGGCTTTAGAACCTTTCTATATTGAATAAGATTACGAGAATATCCGTGTTGAGCGAGCCTTTTCGCCCATCCAGTTCTTCCAAACATGTGCATTTCTTCAGCATTAATTGTTCGCGCCCATTTTTCGACTTCATCAATCAATTTGACCAATTTCAGCCCTCCCTCTCCAGCAAGATCTGAGAGAACGACGCATTTTTTCCCCGTATGAGTTATTTCAACTTTGGTTATTGCAAAAGCACTAAATTGGATTTTATTTTTTAAGACCAGCCATAATTGTGCTTGTCCTGTAGTGATTTCTTCAGCAATTTTTTCCAGACAAACATCATCAGGAAAGCGCTGAGCATATTTTTTCAATGCAGCATTGAGTGCCTCTTGATAGGAAGCTATTTTTTCCCATGGCCATTGCTCTGTCAAATGAGCAGAATACAAATCTTGACTATCTTGTATCATAACTTTAGCTCTTTTAGCTTTATCACTCATCTCCCCTTAAATAACATCCCCCTACGCCTTTCTCATGTTCCATGCTTACCGCACAACTTTCAAAAAGAAGGATAAAACAAAAGAAAAGAAGCCCCATCATCCCTTTGTCACAACAAATAGGAAACTTTCTTCTTTATCAAATAAGCCATTGTGCAGTCTATTTTTCCTTCATCGCAGAAAAGCATGAAGCATAACGCACCACCTTGTTCCTTTATTTATAAAGGCTTTGGCCTATCGCATACCGGCTCGCGTTAATTCCACATCAAATCCAGTAACATGAGACCAATTCACCCCTTCAGGAATGCGCAATTTAAAGCGATAAAACCGTGCCCTTGCGCGACAATGAATTTGTCCAGTATTATAAGAGGGCTGTTTTTCTGGCAACCAAACAGTTTTCTCTTCAAGAGATTGTCGAAAGCGCATTCCCACAGATAAATAAAACTTTCCACTATTGACTTGAGGCATAATATTTTTCACCCGTGTTATCATGCCATTTGTCTGCCCCATTTCTTGTGATGTCACGACACAAGCCATAGCCCCCCCAGAAAACGAACCGAGCCTCCCCTGTTGATCAAATGCCCCCAGAATAGGTGATTCATTTTTCCAAACTTTACTATCGAGAGAAAAGGACAAATCATCAATATTCTTAGTCACAAAATCAAGACCTTCTAGGGTTGTTCCTGCTAAGAAAATAGGCAATACCATTTTGATATCCACAAGAGCTTTTGTCCATTTTTGCAATCCCCAATCATAAATGAGCAAGATACGTTTATGAAGGTTCTCATCAGAATCAACCATCCAATAAACACGATTATACACCCCATCGATAGCCGCAGACATGGTATACAGATTATCCTGCCTTGATTTTGCGGTCATCGTTCGATCGACTTTTTCGAACCCAATGGGTATAATCTGTCCATCATTTGTTATTTGATAAAAACCGCCCTCATCGGCAAAGAATGCTAAATCGCCCCGACAAACAATCGATTCAGCATTTTTTGCGCCTCGTTTATCGTGAATTTTTTGGAAACTAAAAATAATCTTAGAGCCAGGGATAAAGGAACCAGCATAGATTGCAGAACGCATAAAGATAATTGGATTTGTTGTCTCGGTTGCCCCTTGGACGAATCCGCCATCAGGAAAATCTTGATAATCGCAACTTTTTTTCCCCACGGTCCAAAATTCAGCATCATTTAATCCAGACCAATGAACCCGCCTTGGATGCTCGGTTAATTTCATCAAACAAACAAAATCTCCCCAAACTCGAACAATCCCTGCTTGTGGTGGATTTCCCCCTAAATTTCTAAATTTTTTATCATGATTAATATCAATCACTTGTGGTTTATCATTGGCATTCACCGCAATGATAAAATCACCAAATAAAGCAAAAGACCACGGAGCATCGATATTAGCAAGATAAGATTTTCCTTTTTGGCTAATATCTTTCCACGCCATTGTTGTATTATCAAGCAAGAAGATTTTTTCTCTTGTCCCAACAATAATAGAAACCCCATTTTTTGTTTTAACCGCAAGAGCGCCTAAAATTGGCTCAGGACAAGGCTCTGATAAAGGTTCAAAACTTGGCATAGGGATATAGGAGCCATCAGCCGGTAGCACATTAACAAGTTCATCAGTAAAAATTCCATTGATATCCGCCACATCGGGTCGATAATCAGCGATTGGGAAAAAAGCCATCAAGACCCCCATAAAATCTTTGAAGAGCCTAGTGTCATTCAAAACACCAAGGCTTATTGATAAAAAACCACAAAAAACCTTAAAAATCTAAAGGCATAAAATTCAACAAAACACACAACCTTAAGTTGATCAACGCATCAAAAAAAAAGATACCATAAATAATGGCATACCCAGCGCCATCCACCAGCGCCAGACCACAATCAACCGCCTGCAATCACCCCAATAACTGGAAAAAAGCCTTAAAACTCTCTATAAAATCTTTGAAGAGCCTCGTACCATTCAAAACACCAAAGCTTATTGATAAAAAACCACAAAAGCTCTTAAAAATCTAAAGGCATAAAATTCAACAAAACACACAACCTTAAGTTGATCAACGCATCAAAAAAAAAGATACCATAAATAATGGCATACCCAGCGCCATCCACCAGCTCTTCACCATCAATTCCCAGCACTCATCCAACCATAAGGGACAAACCAGCCATAAACGATTTGGAAAAAAGCTTTTTAAAAACTCATTGGGCGAATCTTTGAAGAACCTTTTCGGCGCGATGTTTCAATGCGCAAAGCTTGAAGCTGTTCTTGAAAATCTCTGAAAGAAACGGCGGCATATTCAGGATCTTTAAGAATATTTTTATAAAGTTCATATTTTGCCCGTGCTTTAATAAGATCAAAAGCATAAATCAACCAAGGATTATCGCTTTCTTTCAGCTGTTCATCGGCAAAATGAACAGGAGCATAAGAAAGCTGTACAGTTTCCACATGTTCTGGTGTTGGAAAGAATCCTATTTTTTGATCAAGGCACGTATAAAAGAATGGCGTTCCTAGCGCAGGATGCATACCATATTGTTGATGCAACACTTCCAAGGGCTTAAAGAACAACTTTGTTGGTGTTGCATTCTTTGTTGCTAAAAAGACGCCCTCCAAACTCTTTTCTGATCCAATAAAAACTCCCTCTTCTTGCCCATACCATGTTTTACCACTTTGTGTTTTAAACGTCCTTTTTCTTTTTTCATTAAAGAAAAAGGGTTCACATTCACACAAACGCAAAGCCGTAAAAATTGAATCTTGAATTTGCAGAGAATATTCCGCTGTTGTATCGTCAATTTCATCTTGAATAAGCGCGACCATATAAGCAAAAGTTTTAGAATGGTCTGAATGTGTAAGGTTTAGATTTTTGGGATCAGTGGATAAAGTGGTCATAAGCCTGTCCTTTTTCTGGAAGCATTTTAAATTTTTCCCCCAACAGATCCCTCTTGTTGGGGGAAGTTCGCAAACATTCGCTTTAAGCAGGTGCTCCATAAGTTGGAATGACGATAGTGCCAAAGTCCTGAGCCCCTTGCGTACTTCCTGGCAAGGTAAAGCAAGTTTTTTTCATACCAATAATGGTTTTTGCCGCGACCCCGAATTCTCTTTCATAGTCGAAGAGTTCTTCCACCAATTTATAGCGTGTCGCCCCTCGATCTTTACCAAAAGCAATCACAGCACTCTGCGCACCAAGTAGAACAGCACGACGCACATTTGGTACAGCTTTATTTGCCGTCCCAGATTCGACTCCTTCGGTAATATGTTCAGCTTCGCGCAAAACCACACCATTATACATGCCCAAAGATCCATCATAGAGCGGATTTTTGATACGACTTCCACTATAGATTGCCTTGGTAATGTCGAGCCATTGCCCCGCATCTGTATTGGTTCGCAACTGCGTCACTTGGGTTGGATGAAGATAAAGCACATAGACATTTTCCCCATCAATCCGCACGGGTCTAATTTTTGGATTTGCCAATTTAGCCCTTTCAACAGCTTTATCAATGAGGCTGAGATCAAAAACATCGTTTGATTTTAAATCTTCATCTTTTGTTTTTCCATTAGGGCGCACGATGCGTTTATCGGTTGGCGCGGTTGGTGCATTAAAACCATAATGGACAGGTTTAAGAGTAATCGTACGTCCCTCAAAGTTAATAGCTTTTGCAGTATATCCACACACTTGAATGAAGAACATCATACTCAAACGATCGGCATACCAATCAACCAAACCATTTTTTGCCTCGGTACGCAAATCATGGAGAATTCGTTGTTGATCAATCGTTCCCTCATTTTTGACACGCACGGCATGAACGAGTTCATTTATTGCCAAGCGATCATTGAGAAACTGTAAAGCTTCTTCATTGCCTTCCAATGTCTGCCCTTCACTCACCCCATCGCCTAGCAACTGCACACGCAAATTAAAGCTAATGGCATCCCCACTTGCTTTCGTGGTTTCATCCTTTAATTGTACGATACTGTTTGAATCATTTCCAATCAACGGTGCAATCGGAATTGCTTTTGAGACTTCTTGGTTTAGTAATTTAGACCATGTGCGCACTGCCATTGGGTCATTAAGTCCGATATAAGTTACAGTCATTTTATCCTCTAAAAGTTTTATTGACATAAAAAACCCGGCAAAGCGCCGGTTGTTAAAACACCACATTTCATTTCAAATGGTGAATAGGTTGTTCGTGTGTTTTATCTAATTTCTGTTAGCTTCTGCCTCCCCCTTATAAGAGCTCTCCTCACCAGATCCGTGCTTTGAGAAATCCCCTTCTTCCCCCTCCGCCAAAAGCCTCTCCACGTTCCCGCCCCCCCGCATTCTTGTTTTTAAAATTCTCTTCCCCCCATTAAACGATTAAAAGAGACTTTATTTTTAGGATCAGAAACCCAAGCGCTAAACTCTGCTTCTGACATTTTATCAAGCATCTCCAAAGAAATCGGCCCATTTGGCATCAAGCCATTATAAGCAGCAAGTGTACGTGCAGAATTGTGTCTTTCCTGTAAATTTTCATCCATGTTATTGGGAACATTTGTGTAGCCAATTTTTTGTGCAATAGAGTAAATCACTTCAGCCGGATTTTGATTTTTTTGCGCACAATCGCGCAAGATCTGTTTCAACTCATCACCAATCAACGCATCAATATTTTTTGGATCTGCCATCTCAGGATAGAGCGAAGCACAAGCTGCCAACTGTTTAGCCCGCGTTTCATAAATAAAATCAGCTGCTTGATCAAAATCATGATGTTTTTGTTTAACACTTGCAACAGACTGCTGATAGAATGCATGCAACTGTTCTGCTTCGCGAGCCAGAGAAGGTTGTTGTTTTTCATTAACAAGTCCTTGTTTTTGGAGTGTTTTTCCCAACCATTGCATATAGCCCATAAAGTCTTTTTGCGGATCTGGCGGACCATCTTCTCCCCCTTGAACCTCTTTTCCAGCCTTTTGCGAAGAATACTGTTGTTGATGCGTTTGCCCTTGGAAATTATCTTCAAGAGTTTTTTCTTCTCTTCCAATTTCACCATTTTCTCCCTCTTGTGTTGAGACCAGAAAATCCTGTTTCAATTGGTTTTGTTCTGCCGGCGTTAAGTGTTCTTGATCCATGACGTTAGCCTTCTCTTTTTTTTAAACAATAAAATTAAATTTTTCAGATAAAACAGCCTGAGAGCATTTATCCCCTTAATGCTTACCCATAATTTTGGCTCCAACATTCCCACCCCACATGGCTCCCCCACCATAACGATAAGACTCTATCGAACATTTTCCCCAATACACACTGTCCAATAAAACAGCTCTTCTGAGATAAAAAGAGGCGACATTGCACGACATCAGCAACATGGGTAACTATGGAAATTGTTTAGATAAGCAACTTCTGATAGATGAAATTCATCTGAACGAGCACACCATAAAGCATTCTATTGTTGAGCCTTTACTGTCTGCAACATCTGCATTATCTGCTCTGTTCCCACATTACCCCCCATCTGCGCTGAGGAATTTTGCTCTTCTTGAAGAGAATTTTGCGCCTTTATCGCAATTTTATGAATGAGTGAGGCTGGTAAAGGTGAATAGCGTAAGAGATCAAGCATAATCTCAGGCGTTGCAAAATTTTGCATCAAAGGAAGCAGTTGCATAATCAGTGCAAAAGTACGCTCTTTTTCATTAAGACTTGTTGGCGCATCATCCACGACAATATCATATTCCAAACTTGTCACCATTTCGCGTGTCAGTGGAACATACTGGGCATTTTCATCACCAGCAATACGGACCAGCCGCCCATCGGACAGATAATTTTGAATAAGATAGAGAATAATTTTCCCCTGTCGTTGCCGATATCGACGCAACCCATCAAAAAAGGAAGCCAAAAGATTAAGTGACGATTGTCGCCGTTGTTGTTCAAGAACGCCAGGCTGATTGACAGCTCTTGTCCCAATAAATTCAGAAGACAACCCCGTCACCTGTTCGAGTGCGCTCTTTGCTTCATTAAACAATTGGAAAAACCCTTGCGGAAATTGTGCCACGGGTTTAGGCTGAATTCTTCCCCCAGACACAGCACCACTTTTCAACCAAGTAATACTATCGGCTCTAGCCCAACTCTCGAGGGCTTGTCGATCATCATCAAAAGCATCGCGTTCTGCCATAATTCCGCCTTTTGATTGACTATTGAGCAAATGCATCACTTGACTAAAATATTTGTTTGCCCACCGTTGTGGATCTTTTGTTGGCTTAACAAGTCCGTAAAAGTGCCGGCTTAACTTATCAAAAGTACCGGTAATACATTCCCATCCCAATTGATTGTGTGGGACCAAGGGCTTATCAGGCGCTTCGAGCAGCTTTCTGCCCAAAAATGCCCGTTTGACAATTTTTCTGTTCAACCTTGTTGCTTGAACATGAGGAAAGGTTTTGCTTAAATTTTGGAAATCCTGCTCTGAATAATCGATAAACTTTCCACTTTGAGGCTCGAGAACTTTATAAATCACCTCGCGTTCAAACCAGCGACATTCTACCAATGTCACCATTTTAGGACGTTGATAGGTGCCTCCCTCTTCCCAGTCTTCCTGATATCCCCTCTCAGCTTGATAACTTTGTGTCATCCCATTGCTGGTTGAATGTAAAAAACTCTGATGTTTAACCCAATCAGCATGAAGATCACTCCAATGAACATTGGGAAACATTTCCTGAGCCACAGCAAGAGGTTTTTCATCAATATACCATAAACGTTGTGCGTCAATAAGATTAGGCTTAACAGCACTTGCATCCCACACCATTTTCATAGGGTCTAAGCGTGAAATGATTGGTTTTCCTTGCGGATCTTCTTCATAATCAAGGCGTGTATCTGTCCACCCCATTCCGCAAATAATTGCATCTTGAAAGGCATCGGAATCTTCGTATTCCCCATCGGCTTCATCACGAAACCACTCAGCCGCTCCTGTCAGAATCTGGTTCGCAAAGGCTGCTCCTTCTTGTCGTGGAATAAATTGAACTTGTCTTTTATTATTGCGCTCAGCCCCAATCACGGCATTAATTAAAGGCGCAATACGGTTAAAAGTCATGACCGGTCTGTTTTGTTCGTTCAAAACAGCAAGGTCTTGCTCATTCCATTGCCGTCCATTATAAAAATCGTAATCTTCTTGGGCATTTTTTCGCCATTTTTCGACATGAGCAATATCATCCTGATACCACCCCACGAGTTTTTTAAAGAGTGCTTGATTTTCAAGCGTTTCGATTTGATCAAAAGAAGAATCTGTAGAAATATTCATTAAAAAGCCATCCATGAAGTTTGAGAATGGTGAAACGAGCGATAAGTATTTTTTCGCGGTCTGGTATTTGGTTGTTCATAAGCCACACACATCAGTCCAAAGGCATCGGCCCCATGGCTAGCCCAATCATGTTCAGCCCCCAGTCCGATATTGCGCTGTTCGTCGCGCTTTTCATGATACCAAGCGAGTGCTTTTCTGCCTGCACATGTCGTTTCACGATTAAACCATAGTGCAGGAAACAATCGCCTTACGGCTTCGATACGCATTTTCACAGCGCCTGTTCCTTGATTAGGAATCACTTTGGTTTGAAAACCGGCTTGTTGAAGTGCACTTTCAAAACTCACATTATAGACACGATCTTTTGTTGCGCCATCATGGGGCAAAACCATGAGAGCCTTTTCATATCCCCTTTGAAAGACCCAGCCCACATGCTCTGAGAGAGGCTGTCCTTGGGCTTCATAATAATCGAGCACTCGAATTTCCCGTCCAACAAATTGTGCGACCCACAATGCGGTAGCATCGGCCTTTGCTCCTGTTCCACCGATATCCCAAAAGATTCTCGTCTGGATCAAAGGATCACGTGGAACGGTGGTAATCCGCCCTTCCATTTCGGCTTCGAGAAGACATTTCTGATAATAAGCCCCTTGGACAGCTTGGAGATATTCGCCTTCCCAAATATGGTTATACTGCTCTGGTCTTTGCTGCAAATCGTCCATACGATCACGATTGAGTTTTTCAGGAAATTGCGGATTATCACGCCAATTAATTTCTGCCCCTTTGATATGAGGATTATCGACATTTCGGAAACGTTTTTCCACGGGTGCATTTTCATGGCACGGGTTCCATGTGACCCATAATTCTGCATTCCAATCTTTTCCTTCTTCGCGCAAAGTTGGAATAAGTGTTTGCCAAGCAGTCTCAGTCACCGGCTCTGCTTCATCGACCCAGCAAAGGAAAACGCGCCCCATTGATTTAATACTTGCGATATTTCGATCAAGACCGGCAAACACATAGACAATCCGTCCATCTTTTGATTTAATATATTTATCACCAATGTCATAATAGCCTTGTAAAAAAGGATAAGATTCGATAGCGCGTTTAATTTCTTCCAAAGAACTGTCATTGAGAGAATTTTGAAATTGCCTTGCACAAAGAATAATCCCGCGTTCTCCAGCCATTCCATGGCGATATCCCACAACAGCCGACATCAAAGCAAAAGAACGTGTTTTTCCAGAGCCCCGTCCTCCCCAAGCAGCTCGCACATCTGCTTTTCCAGTAAAAACAGGAATAAGCTTTGGAATAAGAGCTACTTGAGCCGTTTTCTGCCCCATTTTTTGAGAAATTTTCTGCACAATTTTCATTATAAATTTTCATACTTTAGCAATAATTGCGCTTCACCCTTTTGCTTATCCCAAGTTTAATGATCCCAGAGTAATTGAAGGAAAAGAGCAATTAAACGAAAAACACCCTTCTCAAAAGCAGCGCTTTATCTTCTCTTCATCCTAATACGCAATAAATTTCACTTTTTTACATGAGATCCCCTTGACCCCCACCTATGCGCCCCAAGCCCCCAAGGCACAAAAGCCCCACCCCCTCAAACACCGCACCTGTCATCCCCCAACCACAAGCACGGTATCCCCCCAACCAAATCATGGCCTAAGCACATGGCTCTCAGGCATGTCCAAAGCCCAACATCCTCCAATATCATGCCTCTCAAGCATCACCAATCCTCACACTTGTCTATCCCCCAAGATACCCCCACCAAATCACATGCATCACGCAAGCATAACACTTCTCTCAAGTTTCATGCCCCTCACCCATCAAAACACTGTTCCATATCCACCACACAAATACCCTGCACCAAATTCCCTCCAGCACACGGGCCCTTACGGCATCATTCACCAAAGCCCCTTCCCAATATCACGAGCGCCCACAAGCACGATAGCCTCCGCTTCAATCCCCTCAAGATAGGCAATCACCAAAGCAGCCCCCTTGCAAGACATCACCCCACATCACCCACCTCAGCCTAACATTTTTCAATATCACAAGCCTCAGTTATCGAGGTATCACACTTCTCCGGTTCACTATTTTTTTACATTCACTGGTACAATCTCGATACGCGAAACTGTTTTTGATATCTCCACACCTTCAATAACGAGAAAAGACCAAATCTTCACCAGAGGTCCAAAACAGCAAATATCATCACGCCCTCTAAGCATCGTACCTCTCGAGTATCACCTCTTCAGCACACGCCCCTCACGCATCGCCATAAAAGCATCTTGCCGGCCCCCCCTCAAACAGACCACCCCAGACGCCATGTACCCCCAAAAAACACCATATGCACCGAAGTCTCCTCCAGTCCACGTCCTCATGCTTCCCCCACCAAAGCTTAACAACTTCACAGCTCACACGCCTAAAGCACACGCCCCTCACCGCAATTTCAATCATAAGCTTTCAGACAAACATCTAGCATCCCCGTTCAAAGACAATATCCCTTAAACATCATGTGCCCAACCCAACATTTTCTCGTAGCTTCAAGCCTCCGTTGCTGAAAAATCACGCTTCTCCGGTTCGCTATTTTTTGCATTCACTGGTACAATCTCAATACGCGAAACTGTTTTAACCTGCCCTTCTCCAGTCCCCTGAAGAGGCAACACTTTTGCCAGCAGCGAAAAAAACGATACGGGATTATTGAGAGCATGATACTGAAGATAAGACACCAGCCCATCTTCACCATAGTGATATCCAGCCTGCTCCGCCGCTATCAGAAGAGCTTCATTAAATCGCTTTGTTGTTTTATTTAAAGCCCCTTTTTTCCGCCCTCTTCGACGTAAGGGAAGACAATGTTCATCTACCATCATCATGTTCCTTCCAACTAAAGAGAAACCAAAACCTCAAGCACAAAAAATGACATAAAAATCAGCAAGGAAACCTCTAACGCAACCAACAATTAAAAAAATGGAACACACCCAAAAAGATAAAAAAACACGCACAAAGCACAAAGCCTCTGCTCTTTTTTACAGATTCACATTTTTACGCTTTTACATCATTACAGAACGCAGCCAAATGAAACGCTCACATCACTACTCCGCACCGTTCTGTAAACACGGGTCTGTCAACAATCTGATTTCTCGTCTATCAGATTCCCCTGCTAATTATTTCATATGGCTATCCCACACTTCAAAGAAGGCTGTTTCATCAAACACGCCAGATAAGCTCAAATCTACAACTCGACTTCAAAAAGCAAATTTTCCTCTGCAAGATAAAGCTTCCACCCCGCACCGGTTTTAAACTATAATCCAACCTCTTACCCAGTAAATTCCCCTACTAACATCAGATTACCGCCCCCAAACATCCCTATTTTACACTATAACCGTATAGCAAATATTTTAATTTTCTTGCCAATCTTCTGAAACTACTTTATTGATGAGCTTGTGTTTGTGATCGTCCACGCAACGGTCAAATAGGGATTTGAAAGCCCGAAAACTCATGCATGAATTTATCCCGCTTTGCGGATATCCCAGAATTCCGGGAGCTTTTTCTATGTCCAAGTGCTTGTCAGCACTAAAAGCAAAAGGCTGACTGAGCTCAGTGCTTTCAACCTCCCGGAATACCAATGCGAGGGCGCTCGCCCCCAGCGGGAGGCTTTAAGTGCCAACTAAAAATCCAGATTTCGCTCTTTTTTAAAAAGTACCCAATCTTATAGTCTTTGAAATTATTTTGATTTTTCTTGCCAATCCCTTGAAATTACTTTATGAATTGATCTGTGTTTTTGATCGTCCACGCAACGGTCAAATAGGGAGTTGAAGACCCGAAAACTCGTACATGAATTTATCCCGCTTTGCGGGTATCCCGGAATTCCGGGAGTTTTTGCTATGTCCAAGTGCTTGTCAGCACTAAAAGCAAAAAAGCTGATTCGAGTTCAGTATTTTCAACCTCCCGGAATACCAATGCGAGGGCGCTCGCAACCGGAGGGGGCTTGAAGTGCCAACTAAAAATCCACATTTCTACGACATTTTGATAGGTAAAAGAATCCGTCACAGACGCATTTCAATGGGGCTTTCTCAAAAGGAATTAGGAAGCCATTTAGGTGTCAGTTTCCAACAAATCCAAAAATACGAAAAAGGCTCCAATCGTGTAAGCGCAGGGTGTTTGCTCGAAATTGCTAAAAAACTAGCAGTTCCTATTACCTTTTTTTATACTGATATTTTTGCAGAAGAAGATATTCCCACAAAGGAAAATCTCTCACACCATGGTCAAGACACCACCAGCGAAAAAGAACACGCCCTTTTGAAAAACTTTAGAGAGCTCAAAGCGAAAAAGCAGAAAGCAATCCTGTGGTTGATTTCTGATTAGACAAAAGCGCACCTACCGACATCCCTCGCCAATATCCCCCTCTGCCTAAAGCCTTGCCCGCCTGATACCACCACATCTCAAAAAACGGTTTACGGCACCGGTTTACGGCATCATAGGATAACAAACTTCAAAATAGGATAAAAACACCAAAACCTTGGAAAAACATCCCCACCCCTCTCACAGAATCTTATCAAGAGATCTCTTCTGATTTAAACGCACAATTCTGATTGTATCATTATGATACCTTTTTACATTTACCTTGTCAAGTTTTTATATTTTTCTTTTGATATTTTTGTGTTTTTCTTTAAGGGAGCCACATCCCTCAAAACACCTTTCCTGCAAAATGCCCCTCATACAAAACACAATGTCTAAAACAATAAGAGCTAAAATAGGATTTTTCCTAAATAGGCATCCCTCTAAATAGGCATCCCTCTAAATGGGCTTCCCCCTCTAAATAGGATTTCCCCCCTAAATAGGCTTCCCCTCTAAATAGGATTACCATTGTATTGCTCATTCACCCACTTATTAAAAAAAACATTTCTCAATGCTTCTCACACCCATTTCACGGATATCACCCATACAAATATAGACGCAAATATAATTGTTAAATTCCGCATAGAATATAAAAGCCAACCACGATTTTTCTCTCTTCACATCTCTTTACACATCCCCCTTTCCATCTGTTCACAGCTATTCCAAAACTCTCCTCTCCAACCAACGCACGAACAGCACTCTTCATTTCCCCTCCAGTTTGCATAACTCTTCGCCTCGTCCCTTCCTACACCACTCCATACCATGACAATATATTGATTTATAATGATAATTTATCGTCATTGATATTGATGGAGAGTTCCAAACATCGTAAGATTCTCTCATTTCAAATCTCTCCCATGTTGAATCAATCAAAATCATTCGCTTCCACGTCAAAAGAGAGGAGAGCCCGTGTGGATAAAAAAACGATTAAGAAAGGAATAAAAATAGCTCTTATGAACCGTCTCAAGTGCCAAGGGCTGTAGCCAATACCCACGAGCTAGCAAATATAATGATGATACCGGCTTGCTTCTTCACAAGCGTAAAGATAGGAGTGCTCAATGGATTTATCATTATACCATGACCAAAAACACGCACAATACATCAATCCATAAGTTTTTCGCTTCACTTTTACAGATTCACATTTTTACGCTTTTACATCTTCACAGAACACAGCCAAACGAAACTCCCAAACCACCACGCGACAATTTGATAAAAACAAAACACCTTTCAACAATCTCAAACAACAGATTTCCGTAAAGAGTTCATATGAATTTGATTGTTTAGATCTGACTATTAAATTGGCATATAGAACCGTAGAACAGAAAGTAATTTTCTATAAGACAGAAATGATAAAAGCGCTATATAACTGAGACAGAACATGAAGAATTGCGAACAGATAAAACGATATCTCTTTTCATTACAATACTGAAATTGTAACCGAGACGACTGGTAATTGTCAGCTGAATATATAATTTTCACATCTGTAAATTTTTATTGATTAATTCAATCCCAACATTTCCCCTGAAACACATTTCTTCATTATCTACTTCTTTGAGACAAACCGGCAAAGGGGTTTCATCTATTATAAGTACGGACATAATAACGCGTTACTCCAACCCCATCATAAGAAACCATAGACAGGATACCTGTATTTATTGGTGTTATTTGATAAGTCAAGATTACACCATTTTGCTGTTTGTTTGGTTGATCTGTATAGATCACGTTATATCCATTCCGTCGCAAGAGATCAATAAATACAGGAGTAAAGTTGTCTTCTGTTTTATTTTTTTTCACAATAAGTGTTGTTGTAACGGGCGGTAAAGGTTTTTTAAGATTACGAACAAAATCGTTAGCAATTAATTTTACATCATCTTTCGTAATATTTGGACTGACATAACTTGATGAATAATTACCCATAGATGCACAACCAGCCACCAAGACAAGAGGCAACGGAAATAAATATTTAGACATCAAGAGCCCCCCTATAAATTGTATTCCTTTTTGAGAAGCTCCTACACCAGAAATAAGAGCATCCTTTCTAAGAATAGCCTTAACAACATATTTCTTTACAATCAAGCGTTAGTTAATCACTTTCTCACTTGTTAAAAAAACGACCATCATCTCTCATAGTACTCAAAGCTTACGCTTAACATAAAAAATATATATTAAAAGTACACAAAACATATGCAAAGAATGTAGTATACATATAATATATTTATACTTATTTTCATGATTTTCTGTATTACATATTATTTAAGACAGATTTATCATTAAAGCAGCACAAACATTGGATGACTTTCCAAGCAATAAAAATGATATTTTTTATCCCCATAACATTGAAATTATCACGTGATCGAAGAGTAATTATTGTTTGAACACTTAGGCTTTTACGAGCCATTTAGATCCCGACTTCCCTACTATCTACCAATTTGTACCGATATTGTTTCTTTTGGTTTTTCATTTACGCTCATCATTAGCTATTTTATGTGTTTTTTGAAACAATTATGAAGCTCTACCCTAAAACAACGAATGAAATTTCCCAAATCCCACGCGACAATTTGATAAAAACAAAACACTTCACAACTTAAATTCCACTGGCAAGCTTATCCCCACCCCTTTTCATTTTTTCTCCATCCCAAGGGGGATATCTACCCCTCACACATCATCCTTCATCCCTTCGCACCACCACCTCTTATCCACACTCTCCTAACCTATCCATGCGCACTCTCTTCATCTTCTATTCCCCCTTTTTTCCCCCATTATACACTTAACAACTTAACACCCCTCTTCCTCCCAAGCGTCCCCCTCCATTCACGAAAACTCTCCCCCCATTTATCTCACCACATTCCACGCCAGACAAAAGCCCAAAGTGACCAAAAACACGCACAATACATCAATCCACAAATCCTTCGCTTCACTTTTACGGATTCACATTTTTACGCTTTTACATCTTCACAGAACAAAGCTAAAGGAAAGGTTTACCACCCCACACTGCTCTATAAACACTGGTCTGTAAATGAACCCAGCTTTTTGCCCAGGCAATCACCTCCCCACAGTCTTCAGACATCCCTCCTCAAAAGACAGCACTTCATCAGGCTCAACAAATCAAGTCCTATCCTGAATATTCTAGCTCTTCACTCGCCCCTCAAAGAGCGATGTTTCTACATCATGAACAGGATAATTAACGAACCGTCTTAGAAAAAAGAAACGGCATGGAGATATTAAATATATCAATGGTCGTCATCGACTGTCGTGTTAAGAGATGTTAACTCTTTATTTTTCTTAATTTTTACAACGCCAATCATTCCCGTGGAAATAATTAATGTAGACATAGCTAAAAAGGAGCTTAACACTCCCACGAGTGCAAAAAGTCCAGCAATAAAGCCAGACACTGCTTCCGCAGAGTTTGCTAAAGTTGAAAAGGTTCCAAAACTCTTACCAAAATCTTCACGACGAGAGTATAATTGAATAGCTGAGACTAAACCAATATCCACAAAGGCACCAATAAATCCTAAAACAAATGCTAACACGAGAAGGAATTTTAAATAAAGTTCTGCTGCTAAAGGCATAACAAACAGAATACCTCCATAAAGAAGCCAAAATACCATGAGCTTCAACGATGTAATCTTGAATATAATTTTACTATATAACAAACCACCAACAATAGTTCCAACAGCCATAAGAGAAAAAATATAACTAACAAGGCTTTCTTCTCCCCCTATAGAGAGAACAAAAGCTGGAATTAAAAATCTTAAAATTGCACCAGTAAAGAGAATAGCAAACGACGAGCCGACAAGCGTGATAAATAAATGTTTATTTTCTTTAGAAATATATTTAAGATAGGAAGTTGTTTCTCGATAAATTTTTATAAAATTGAATGGTTTATTCTCATTTGAATTTAAATTCATGAGATTAAACAACACGATAATAGATATAAAATAGGTAAAAAAATCAAAAATGAGTACTGCCGATTTATTTGCTAAAAAAAGCAGTAGGGAACAAACCAAAGGACCCATAACGGATGCAGTTTCCTCTATAATTTGTGCAATGCTATTTGCCTTTGTCAGATCCTTTGCTGAAAACATCCTAGGAATAGCAGCTTGAAAACTTGGTTGGAAAATACTTCTTCCTATCGTTGTACATATTGCTGCTAAAATAAGCACAATAATATTTGCAGTCCCTGTTATAGTGGTTATAAAAACGAATAATGAGGCTAATAATCTAACAAATTCACTTAAGATCATATTTTTCTTCAAAGAAAAATTATCCGCTAACCAACCTCCTATAGGGCCAAAAAAGAGAAAAGGGATAAATCGAAAAAAATACACAAGACCTGTAAAAAAGATGTTATCTGTTAATTTTAAGACCAGTAAAACAAAAACAACTTCATAAGCATAATCACCAACTTTAGAAATAAAGAGAGAGGAAAAAAGAGCTAAAGGACTCTTTTTTAAAAATAAATTCATATCAACCATCCGATATTAAACTTTTCTACAGTTAAAGTTGCACTCCCTTCAATACAATTGGTGATATGAACTTCAAAAGAGTTGTTTACTCTAACAAATCGCTTAGTAAGTTAAGTGAAAATTTTTAAAGAAATACTTCTCTTGATATAAGCATTTAGACTAATATCAAGTAATATAGTAATTTTTCTTTCTTATTTGCTTTAAAAAAGAAAGAATGAAAAATTATGAGATTAAAATCTGCTATATTAGTACACTGACTTCCAGCCCACGTCTCAAAAAATGAAAATTCCCAACCAGCACTGGTCTACAATCCTACTTCAAAAAGCAGCTTTCCCCACAGAACAAAGCTTACACCCAACCGCCCCTCAAAAGACAGCACTTCGTCAGGCTCAATAAATCAAGCCCTGCCCTCAAATATTCCAGCTCTTCACTCCCCCCTAAAAGAGCAGTGTTCTACAGCGTAATAGAATAGAAAATGTTTTCATTTTTCTTGCCAATATACTGAAATTACTTTACAAATTTAAAAGTGCTTTGGTCGTCTACGCAACGATCAATAGGGAAGACGAGCCCTAAGCTCTAGCGTAAAAACGAACCCGCTTTACGGATATCTTCAAATTCCGGGAGATTTTGCTATGTCCAGGTGCTTTAAGCACTAAAAGCAAAAAGCTGACTCGGATTCAGTACCTTTAACTCCCGGAATACCAATGCGAGGGCGCTCGCCCCCAGCGGGGGGCTTGAAGTGAAAATCAAAAATCCACATTTTATCGACATTTCTGATTAAGCAAAAAACGCGATTTATAATCCATATTTCGCACTTTTTTAAAAAGTACCCAATCTTATAGTCTTTGAAATTATTTTGATTTTTCTTGCCAATTTTCTGAAACTACTTTATTACTTAAAGGGTGAGTTTGGTCGTATACGCGACGATCAATAGGGAACTGAAAGCCCGAAACCTCGATACATAAGAATGAACCCACTTTTGTGGGTGTCCCGGGATTCCGGGAGATTTTGCTATGTCCAGGTGCTTCTCAGCACTAAAAGCAAAATGCTGATTCGAGGTCAGTGCTTTCAGGCTCCCGGAATACCAATGCGAGGGCGCTCGCAACCGGAGGGGGGCTTGAAGTGCCAACTAAAAATCCACATTTTATCG
>NZ_JBHILV010000013.1:0-45651 GCF_042193505.1 Bartonella sp. TS25HLJMH | reverse complement strand
TCACCGTATCACTTTTGGCAATCCGTGTTGTTTTGAAAAACCGAAGATTACGACCCTCTCTATCACCTTCTGCCAAATGTGCGCCACGTTCACTGGTTTGAATAAGCGAAAATGTATTATCACGCCGTTCAATCCCAACCACTGTGGTACTCGTTTCAACTTCCTCAAAAAGATTAAGAGAGTTTATAAGACCAGGTTGAAACTCATAGTTTTCAATGGCTCCCATTCAAAACTTGATCTTTAAACTACCTCCCCATTTTTGAGAATGGAGAGGGGAGTTATGTTTTTAGCTAAGCAGCTTCCATAACAGGGCTCTCCAAAGTAGGAGCATAAGCTTGCAATAACGAATTCATGCTATGCGGGAGTTCTGAAGTTCCAAAGCCTTTAAGAACTGCTAGAATCTTTGTAATATTCGGTACCTCATCTTGAGGTTTTAAAATCAAAGCTTTTTCTACCACACCCATAATGTCAACCAGAGTACTACAATTTTTGTTATCTACATATTCACAATTGACAAACTGAAACAAAGCCATTCACACATTACATAAAAAGTTGGTATCTACCTTCATTGCACCCCCCCAAAGATTTGTTCTCTCAAACATGCCAATCCTTTTGGTGTAATTTTTGTTGAAGGCAGTATCTTTTCTGTAGCATCAGGTCCTTGAATAGTGATAGCAGGATAATCCATAAATCCTTTCTTGATTTTATCCTGATAGGGTAATAATGGACCACTTGGAACACGGCGATACACCCAATCATGTTTATGCAAGTAATCTGTTAAGTCCTTTGGTCGTACTTCAAGAGTTTTTTCCGCTTCAATAGGACCGAACAAACCATCAGAAGGCTTTAAATCCTCAAGCGCGTCTGCTTTGGCTGCTATTCTGCAATGATGCTATCTTTCTGTTCGATTTGATTTTGTAGATGATTCAAGACGCCAAGTAATGCTTCGGGCTTGGAGTAATCGATTTGCGGTGTCGCTACTTGTTTTGCAAGCTTTTCACATTCGATAAAATACTCTTTTGCTTGATGACCTTTATCATTACGCTCGATCATTGAAAGGTGTTTTTCCATGTCTAAGGTGAGGTGATATTCCATGCTTGGACGCTCCCCTTTTTCTAAATTTTTAGAAAAAACTATAAGTCTATATTTTCTCGAAATTTGCATTCTTTTATACGATTTTTAATCCAGTTTGCAAATTTTGATGTAATTTCCAAAAATGCATGCAAATAACGAGCATTGATGGTTTGAACAGCTTCTCTATCAATAACCCGTTCTTTAATTTCTATAAGAGTGTTCATAGTGAACTCCTATCGATTAGAGGTTTCTTATTGATATTCCAGAAGAATGCTGGGCGCTAAGAAAGACGGTCGATAGTCCGTCGTTACGCTTTCCCCATAAAGAGTATTGTATAGCGTAACTACACCCGACAAATCCATTATATGCATGCAGCATATAATGAGTCAAAGTCTCTAATGTGCGGAGAAGAGATTGTGTCGGTAATTTATCCGCTATCGATTTAAGGTGTTTCTTAGGCACCTGATTCGAAAATATACATTGACGCAATAATGTCGAGAATAAAAATAATTTCCATCTCAAAATAATTATATACTGTACAGTGTACATATTGAAATCATTATTTATCAATGAGTTAAGTGTACAATGTACAGTTAATTTGAAAATTCTGTCGCTAGCGATAGTTTGCGCAGCCTGCCCCGTAACGAAGCTAACTCGCTGGGAAGTATCTTTTATATTGATTTTATTGACTTTTTTATAAAAAAAACAAAGCATAAGTGATAATTCGTTTTTAAAATTGCAATCAAAGTGTGTAATGCATAAACTTATAAGGATATGGGATAGGTAGATAAAGCTTGAGAACATTATTTAGCTTTCTTATTAGCAGCGTATTCTTGACGTTCAAGTTGTCTCTGTATGTTTTTAGTTAATCTTTTACTGGCATATTGTGCGATAGAATTTGTGATTTCTGGCTTGGACATTACTCCAGCAATTGATGATCCTTCTTGTTTTGCAATGGGGAATTTACTTCCGTCTACCCTTTGAAAAACATTATTCTTCATCTTTTTAAAATCAACACGCTTTGGAAAACTTCTACCCTTGATAAAACCATGAGGCAAGATTTCTTTTTTCCAAACATTGTGTAAGTTACGCCGCGTTTTGTTTTTTTTTGCTTGAAAAAATTAAGAGGTATCGGTGTTCCAGAACCAATGATATCTGTCTTGAGAAGTTTTGTTTTATAGCGGCTTTAGCCAAGGCGTTTCACCTTGGCAAGCAAAGCGAACGGCAAAAGCAAACAGAGAATGCTTTAAAGACAGCAACAATACGTCTTGAGGTAGAAAATGAAGTTAATCAAAAAAGTGATGCTGGTGTGCGTTCTGAACTTTCTCGTTTGGTGCGCGGCAAATAGGTCTGTTTCTTGTGGTGGCTGCTTGCTCATTTATTTGGATAATCAGTATGTTGCGGTCATCATTTCAAACCTTGCAAGAGATATTTTGAAGCATAACAAGCAGGGAGCCCATTTATGTGGTTGGAAAGATGGTCAAGAAACAAAGCACCAAAGATAAAGGTCTTACAGAAAAAGAACAACAGCTCCTTCACGAGATGATAGAGACCTACCAAGGCTTAAAGATGATGTCACGCATCATGAAATTGATTGCCTTCATCCTCTTTATATTTGTAATAGATTTTTCCCGTTTCGTGGACGCCGTAGAGAATAGCTTCTCACACCTCAAAAAGTGGATAACAAAAAGTTAGAACGTCCAATCTCTCCTTTAAAGATATGATGAAACAAGAATTTACACAAACATTGTTTGCGTGGATGGGGGGTAAACACTATCTGCGTAAGAAAATTATACCGATTTTAAATAGTATTGATCATGAAACCTATGTTGAACCGTTTTTAGGCTCTGGTGTTATTTTCCTAAATAAAAGACCAGCAAAATATTCCGTGATTAATGATTTGAATGGTGAGATCACGAATCTGTTTCAATGCGTTCAAAACCATTTTGATGATTTGGCTAAACAACTAGAGTGGTTTGTTTGTTCAAGACAGTTGTTTTTTGAACTTGCGGCGATTGATCCAGAAAGCCTTTCCAAAGTTGAAAGAGCCGCACGTTTTTTGTTTCTCCAACGTTGTGTCATGTATGGGAAAAAAGAATATGTCTCTTTTGGTTTTGGAAGGAAAAAGCCTACAGTATTTAATCCCGATAAGCTGTTAGCAAGGATGCGGCGTGTTAGACAGAAGCTTCTTGATACGACGATCTTAAATTTATCGTGGGAGCGGGTTGTCGAACTTTTTGATGCATCCGACAGTTTATTTTACTTAGACCCGCCTTATCTTGTAGAGAGGAGGTATTACAGCTCTGGGAATTTTGTTGAAGATGATTTTGTGAGTATGGCAAAAGTTCTCAAAAGCATCCAAGGAAAATTTGTCTTGAGTCTGAATGATAGTGATGAGGTTCGAGAGATCTTTAGGGATTTTGACTTTTTAGAATTAGAGACCCTTTGGACCTCTGGTTTTGCTAAAAAAAACTCTTCGAAAAGAACTCTTGATTCGCAATAATTGAGGAAAATCATAAAAAGATTTGTTAGAATCAGAAGAAATATTTTTTCTCTAACAGGACGTTTTTGATGCTTACATCCTTTGGTAAAATTTTACGGAAACTTTCTCTTGATCACTCAGAACGCCTTTTAGATATGGCTAAGAAATTAGACATATCTGTAGCATTTTTCTCTTTTGTATAGATCAGCAAAAAATCTGTTCCTGTAGGACTGGAGGAAAAGATAATTGAACTCTATGCTTTAGATCAAGGGGTAGCAGAAATTTTGAGAAGAGAATCGGATGCTTGTCGCACAAGTTTTACAATCAAGACTTCTAATCCGTTGAGTCGTGAAATTGTTGGCATGTTTCCTAGACTTATAGATGTTTTTACACAAGAGGATTTAGAAAAATTCAAACAAATACTAGAAGTAATTCGCGAATCAAAAAGAGAGAAAAATGCTACCTTTGTAGAGAAATGTTAAAAAATCCTATTCCTCTAACTTTATTCAGACATCCCTAACAGTAAAAAAGATGTATAAATACAGCAAGTTATAGAATAAGAAAAAGAATCTGGTGGGCGTGACAGGGATTGAACCTGTGACCCCTACGATGTCAACGTAGTGCTCTCCCGCTGAGCTACACGCCCATTCATTAATGTTGCATACACCATATAGAATGACAAACGTCAATGCCTAATTTCGTTTTCTCTTTCAACAGATGCAAATAACTTAAAAAAATACTTTTTAAGCAGCGATAAGGATCTTTTCAACCTCATTGACGAGTTCACGTAAGTGAAATGGCTTAGAGAGAACCTTTGCATCAGGAGGGGCATCACTATTTGAATTGAGTGCTACCGCTGCAAAACCTGTAATGAACATTACTCGTAAATCGGGGTCAATCTCAGTAGCACGTCGTGCGAGTTCGATTCCATCCATCTCTGGCATCACAATATCAGTCAGGAGAAGGGAAAATGGCTCTTCTTGTAAACGTTCATACGCGCTAATACCATTATCGAAATCGGCGACTTCGTAGCCTGCACGTTCTAAGGCTTTTACGAGAAAGCGACGCATATCGTTATCATCTTCTGCGAGCAGGATTCGTTTCATGATTATGTTCCAATGGCTCCATTTGTCAGAGTTTTGCCGCATCAATTATACAATATAGAGTGTTTATAAAAAAGACGGTAAAATGCTCATAATTGAAATGAATGGCAAAATGGTTAATTCTTACATTCTTATTCAGAATACAGCATATTCGTTGTGAGTTGGTTAAATTCAAAATATATGTGATTTTGAAAAAAGAAGGGGTTCTCTAAAACTTTTAAGATGATTCATTGCTATCTTTTCTTTTAAATTCGCTGATTATTATCAGAATTTCATTAAAAAAACTTATGAAAACCGTTACTGTAGGGACTTGCTATATAGAGAAATTAGAAGAATATTATGTTAATTTATTGTTTTTTAAAAGTTCTCTTAAGAAATAGAAATTTCATAGTTATTTGTTTTTATAGAGATTTGTAATAAATATTATAAGTGCGCTTTATTTTCAGTTTTTTCCTTAAATAGATGAAAACTATTATTTTTCTAGATATAATATTAAATTAACACTTAATAATAGATCAAAAATAGTATTTTGATGTTTTATTTATAAATATCTATCATGTTATATTAAGTAGATTTATTATATTCATTTTTATTAATTATACAAAATATTTTTTTATTAAGTTATTTTTTATGATGTAAAATAATTTTGTTTAATGTAACGATATACTTTGTATATTAGTTTTTTATTAGAATGCGTGGTAAATATTTAGGTCATGGCTTGCCTGTAGAGGCTAGAAAACGAATCATATGAGTGGTTGGAAAGTAAAATCCATTATATTAAAAAGTGTTTGTAGATCCAACGCTCGTAGAAATTTTCTTTTTTTATGGGCGGCGCGGAAATTAAGATTTAGTGTTATTTTACAAATACATTATCGGGAATAAATGCATCAAATGCAGCCCAAAATTGCTTTTTATAATTTTCGTTAACCATAATTGTATCCAGTTTAGCGCCTGTAATAGTAATACTTTCTGTCAGGCGTGTGTGTTGGCATAATTGCCGCACTTCAATGTTGTTTGCAATATTGTTTTGATTGGCAAGAATAAAGAGTGTTGGAATTCGTAAATCTCCGTGGAGTACATTTCTCTTCATAGAATCGATCGCATTAAATACCGATGCCATCCATTGGGATGTTGGGGGCTTAATGGAATGGAACGGCACTTTATGCATGTGTCCCAATTGTATTTTGTTTTGTTTTGTTTTGTTTAATTTTTTCCCATCTTTCGCTGGTATAAAGCCAAGACCTATATCAGAAAGAAATTGTGTTAACTTATGTTGAAAACCATTCGTTTTATTACCGAATGGAGCAAAAAGAGGAGAAACACAGAGCAATTTATTAAACCGATGATTAATGAGATCTAATCCGCTAAGTGCTATCAATCCACCTATACCATAGGCGAGCATAGAGTAAGGAGGCGGACAATTAGGATAAACAATATTTTTAAGAAATTTATATAAGTCATTAATATCATTATTTATATCAAAACAATGATGTCGGCTTTGTTTTCTTATCTTGAAGGATTTTTTTTCTTGATCAAACCAGTCAAATATTGCTGTATGAAAACCGCGTTTAGAAATTTCATTTATTAATAAAAAATATTTTTCTAAAGTACTTGCGTAGCTTTTGAGAATAACAATTGTTCCCTTAGATTTTTCCACCTCAGGATATGTTATCGCAAAACGAATTTCGTGATCTATTGCTATTTTAAGAGTACCATGATGGATATTAGGAGGAGTGGAAGCCCAGTCTATGGGATAAATAGGTGTTTCCAATTGAAATCCTTTACAGTGTATTTGCCGCTTAGTGCAACGTGAGATAATGAGAGGACTTTGACATTTATGTAATGAAGAAAAAGGATTTAAAAAGGGGTATATTGCTTTTTAGATAGTTTTTATCAATTTAGATTCCAAAGAGTTGAAATAAAGAAAAACAATTACCAGATAATATAGTGTGGTTGCCATGATGGGGCCGCAGGTTCACAAGTAAGTTTGCCATTTGGGAACTTTGTGAATTAATTATAAATTATAGTCGCTCTAGAGGAGGGCAATATTATGCGTCAAGTAGATTTTTCACCATTTTATCGTTCCACAGTAGGTTTTGATCATCTTTTTAACTGGTTTGATTCTAGAAGACAACCAGATGAAGTTTCTTCTTATCCCCCTTATAATATCGAGCGTTTAACTGAAGATTCTTATAGAATTTCTATGGCTGTTGCTGGTTTTTCTCAAGATGAAATTGATATTGAAACGCATTGTAACCAGCTGATCGTTAAGGGAAACAGAAAGTCTGAAAATGATGATGAAGAGCGAGAATTCCTTTATCGAGGCATTGCTTCGCGTGCTTTTGAACGGCGTTTTCATTTGGCTGATCATGTTAAGGTTATTGGAGCAGAACTTGGAGATGGGCTTCTTCATATTCAGCTTAAAAGGGAAATGCCAGCTGAATTAAAACCCAAAAAGATAACCGTACAGATGTCACCATCCATTACAAAAAATGATAATAGCGACATTGTCGTGTAGGAAAATTTAGAAAATATGAGATCGAATAATTATAAATTTTTCTGAAGAATAAAAAACGCGAGGCAAAAGGTCTCGCGTTTCGTGTGTGTTCTCCTAAGAACGAAGCTTATTTTAATAAAACAGCTTATTTCGAGTTTATGATAAAATGTTATTGCACATTATTCTACGTTGAAGAAAAAATTCATGTATGTCCTAATTGAAATGCATAATAATTCACTTTTTAAGTAAGCTTATTTTTTATTTTATAGCATTTTAAAAATGGTCGGAGCGGCGGGATTTGAACCCACGACCCCTTGACCCCCAGTCAAGTGCGCTACCAAGCTGCGCTACGCTCCGAGTTTGTGTAAAACGATTAAATGACTGTTTCTTTAAAGGCAAGAGAAAAAATAAACAGAATAAAATCTAAAATGCTTTTGCACTTAGAGCTTTTGAAAGTAAAAATTTTGGACATCAATATCTTGTTATCAATTCAAGATACGTAACAAATCTGTAAAATTCTTTGTAATCATTTTGTGAAGGGGTAAGATTGGTGGCTTTAGGGGTATGAATTGGAGAAGGAGGGGAGAAAATGAGTACGGGGGGTATATTTTTTCCTTATCTAATCGTTACTTTTCTAAAAAGATAAAGATTTTCAAAAGGAGAGGAGTGAATGTATGGTATTGAAACGTTTTCCTTTGTTTAGAGTTTTTATAGACGAAGTATTTTGTGTTTTATGTGGACAAAAAATTGTAAGTTCTGGATTGTATAATCATAAATCTCATTTTATGGGTACGCGTTTTTATCCAAATAAACAAGGTTAGAATACTTTAATTTAGGTTTTGTTGTTTTTTTTCTAAAATACCAGATACAATATTATAGAGAAAAAACTTTCAAAGTGTTTATTGAACTAAGAAAAGAGTAAACCATGAGCCGTTTTTCGGTAATAAATTTGACGGAAGCAGCAGTGGATCGTGTTAAAGCGATTATGGACGCAAAAGATGCACAGGGTATTCTTGTTGGTATCAAAAAAGGTGGTTGTGCAGGGATGGAGTATACAATTACTCTTGTCAAAGAAAAGGGGATAGATGCGGATGTTGTTGAAGTGAATGGTGCCCGTGTTTTCGTAGCACATGATGCGGTATTATTTTTATTAGGGACGCAGATGGATTATGAAGTGACAACGCTTCGTTCTGGTTTTGTCTTTAAAAATCCTAATCAAGTTTCAGCATGTGGGTGTGGCGAATCGGTGGAACTTCGTCCTGCTACGCAGGATCAATATAAAACAAATTGAGTTGAGCTGAATTATAATTCAGTAATTTTAGAGGGACTTGTTCTTTGAGGTAGAAAAAATCTAATATTTTTATTGTTCATTTTTAGCTTGTTTCCAAAGTGCTTCCATTTCATTCAAGGATGCGTCAGTGAGTGTTTTAGATTGAGTGGATAGCTTTTCTTCAATATAGGCAAAACGGTTTCGAAATTTTATATTCGTTTTTTTTAATGCTTTTTGTGAATCAATCGCTAAGTGGCGTGCGAGATTAAGGAGAATAAAGTAGAGATCTCCAAACTCTGCTTCTATCTCTGAATTTTGTTTATTTTTGATGGCTTCTTTGAGCTCTTCGAGTTCTTCTTCTATTTTTTCAAAAACTTTATCACTTTTTTTCCAATCAAAACCTACTTTAGCTGCTGCTTCTTGTAAAGCAAGTGCCTCTTGGTTTGCTGGCTGGATTTGTTTTACTTGTGCGAGTATGCTTGTGGAGGAATTGTTGTTTTTTTCTTCGCGCAATTTTTTTTGTTCAACCTGTTCTCGTTTTTTTTGCTCGGCATTTCCAAAAACGTGAGGATGGCGTCGAATCATTTTTGCCGTGATTGCATAAACAACATCTTCAAAAGTAAAGCTGCCTTCTTCTTGTGCAATGGTAGCATGATAGATAACTTGTAAAAGAAGATCTCCAAGTTCTTCACAGAGATCCTTTCGGTTTTTTCGTTCAATGGCATCGATGACTTCGTAAATTTCTTCGAGCATATAGGGTATGAGGGATTCAAAAGTTTGTTTTTTATGCCAGATACAACCGCTATCAGAATTTCGTAATGCAGTGATAATTGCAATGAGATCTTTGATGTCTTTTGAGGCTAACATTTGCACTTCCTTTGTAAGCAATAGAGCTTTATGTTAGATGTCCCAACGTCTATGTAACCACATCCATTGTCCAGGGTATTCACGGACCCAAGATTCAACAATATCATTTAATTTTTGCGTAGAAGCAGCTATATCAATATCATTTTTTTCATCACGTGGAAGTTCTATATGTTCATATAACTCTAAACGATGGCGTCCATTAGGCAAACGAATACAACGTGCTGGATAAATATCACAGTCATATTGTCGAGCGAGTTTTATAATTAAGGGATTTGTTTTAAGAGGTCTATTAAAAAATGTTCCCATGATACCGCGGCGAAATTTTTGATCAACGAGCATACCAACATTTTCACCTTTTTCTAATTTGGCTGCTAATGCCCATGCTGCACCGGCCTTGGAGGGAATAAGATGCCCCATAGAAGTTTGTCGTGCTTTAAGGACTCGTTTGGCAACATAGGGATTATTGGGTGGTCTAAATAATACCGTAACGTTAAGATCAAAACTTTGTGCACAAATAGGTAGAAGTTCAAAATTTCCAGTATGTGCGGTGAAAAAAATATGTGGTTTTTTTTCATTTTTTAATCGCTCAAATATTTCAACGCCTTTAACCTCAATGAAACCTGGCTCGTCCGCATGAGGATCAAAATCAAAAATTTTATCAAGAAAAATATATTCGGCTAGGAAACATCCTATATTTTCCCACATTTCTATTGCAATTGCATGGAGTTCTTGCTCTGTTTTTTCTGGATATGCACCTCTAAGATTTGTAAGTGTGATTTGATGACGATGTAAAAGGGGACCAATTTTTTTTACCAACCAAGAAAAAAAAGAGACTCCCATTTTGGCAGGAAAGCATTTTAGAATAAATAAAGAACCAAAGAGCAGATATGCCCATAACAAGTAGGATATTTTTTTAGCTATAATTTTAATAAGATATATGATCTTTTTAAGAGAAAGCTTCATCATGATTTAATCGATTTTAAGGATAATTTTACCAAAAACATTACGGCTCTCCATTCGTTTTAAAGCTGTATTAATTTCATCAAGCCCAACAATTGTATCAATGACAGGGTGTATAGTTTTTTCTGCCATTTTTTGCATAGCATTTTTCATATTTTCTATACGGCAGCCAAATGAACCGAATATCTTAAGTTGTTGTTGGAATAATTGCATGAGATTTATTGGTGCTGAAACACCAGAGGTAGAACCGCAAGTCACTAAGCGTGCTCCTTTTTTCATACATAACAAAGAACCGTTCCATGTATCTACACCAACATGCTCAAAAACAACGTCAACACCTTTTTTTTGGGTTAATTTACGCACTACACCTTCAAAACGATCTTTACGATAATTAATCACATGATCTGCTCCAAGAGAGTGTGCTTTTGCAATTTTTTCATCTGAACCTACAGTTGTGATAACTGTACAGCCCATGTGTTTTGCAAGTTGAATGGCTGCAGAGCCAATACCTGAACCACCAGCCTGTATCAGGATTGTTTCTCCTGCTTGTAGTTTTGCGTTATCGAAAAGCATATGTTCTACGGTACCAAAAGTAATTGGAGCAACCGCTGCTTGCAATTCATCACATTGGGGAGGTGATGGAACTAATAAACGTGCTGGCAAATTGACAAGCTCACACGCAAATCCATCAAGGTGAAAACCATAGACTCCCTTTACATGACTGCAAAGATTATCCCGTCCTTCATGACAAGCTTGGCATACTCCGCAGGTTTGTGCACCATAAACTGAGACAATCTGTCCAAGTTTGAGATGTTCAACGCCATCTCCTATTTGTATAACCTCACCAGAGGCTTCTGCACCAATGATGAGTGGCATTTTTCTTTTCGCAAAAGCCATGCCACGCCATCCCCATACATCAATATGATTAAGAGCAACAGCTTTTATCCGCACAGTTACTTCACCTAGACTAGGTGAAGATGGCGGGGAAATATTAGTGATTTCAAGCCGACGATCATCGAAGAGTTGCAGTGCACGCATTACCATTCCCCTTAAATATGTTATTAGGTTAGCGTTATAAAATTTTATTATTAAAGGATTATCCTTTATATGCAGTGATGACAAGACTCATATTTTGACCACCAAATCCAAATGAGTTGGACAAAACCGCATTGACACAGGCTTTACGGCTATGATGAGGAACAACATCTAAAGGGATAGCAGGGTCAGGATTATCATAATTTATTGTAGGTGGAAGTATCCCCGATTGAATGGTTAAAAGCGAAAAAACCGCTTCTATTGCACCAGCAGCAGTTAATGTATGTCCAATCATTGATTTATTAGAAGAGACAGGAATATGCTCTAAAAGATCACCGAATACTGTTGATAATGCAAGATACTCCATTTTCTCATTTTCAGGTGTTGAAGTTCCATGTGCATTAATATAATCAATTTCATTGATGGTTATTTTTGCATCATCTAAAGCTTTGCGAACGGATTCAATTGCTGGTGATGCATCGGGTTTTGAACGTGTACGGTGAAAATCATCGGCTGTTTCTCCACAGCCAGCTAAAATTCCTAAAACTGTAGCATTACGGTTTAATGCGCTTTGAAGAGATTCAAGAACAAAAGCACCTGAGCCTTCTGCCATAACAAATCCATCTCGATCACGGCTAAAGGGTTTTGCTGCTTTTTCTGGAGGCTCATTCTGAGTTGAAAGAGCAGATAGTAGCGAAAAACGAATAAGAGATTCTGCTGAAACTGATCCATCTGTCGCAATTATGAGAGCTCTATTTGTCTCTTTCCGTCTAATAGATTCAACTCCTAATTGAATTGCTGTTGCACCAGATGCACAAGCAGTAGAAAGTGTAACAGGAAGTCCTTTTGTACCAAATGTTTTTTGAAGTTTTTCTGCAATTGCACCAAATTGTGTGGCTTCAAAAAGCGTTTCATGGAGTTTATCTTTACAGACTTTAAGAAGATGTGCATAAGAAGGTTCATCATTGAATCCTTCCTCTTGATCAAGACTAAAACGCGCGGTCCATTCAAGTTCAACAGGAGGAGCAGCTAGAAAGAGTGGTCCATTAAAATTTTTTTTATCAACAGCAGCTTGTTCCAAAGCTTCTTCAGCAGAAAGAAGTGCAAGCTTCTCAGAAAGAGCTGAAGCACCAAGTGTACTTTCTTTGAGAAAATCAATTGTTCCAGCAATATATGTATTTAATCCCTCAACGGGAAAACGTGTTATTTTGTGGATACCGCTTACACCGCTTATTAATTTTTGCCAATTTTCATGTTTGCCTTGTCCCAGTGATGTGACAATGCCTGCCCCAGTTATTGCTACAAGTGGACGCCCAAAATGATCATGATATTTCACTATAGAAATTCCCCTTCAAACAGCTGTAAGACGTACGACACCTTCAGCTCTTTTTATACCAATAGTTGTAACAAATATTTCACGTACTTCTTTAGAAAAAGGTTTTTCATGAGGACTTAACGCTGGAAAACAGTGTTTTTTTTCAATTGAAAGTGCTGCAAGAGCTAGAGCTAGAGGAAATTGCGCTTCCCGCATATAACCAAATAATGTTGCAATGCCACGGTAAGATAGATCAGCGTTATCAAGAGCATTTTGTTCTGCTTTTGTTGCTTCGTGAGCTCCCGAGGCAGCTGAAATGGCTAGGGCAGATTTAGCGCCCGCAGTTTTTAACATTGTTGCAATTGATTCTCTAAGTGGAATTTTGGTTCTATCTGTTTGGTCTGTAATAATTTGGCTAATTTCAGCATAAGCACGTGCGTTGCGCTTTTTTGCATGTTCTCCACTTTCAAGAACTATGAAGATACCACCAGAACCGGCTATAATACCGCCGCCGGGGTGGATTTCACGATCCCACACTGAACTCCATCCATTATGGGTTAAAAGACCACCAAGTTCATGCGCCAACAACATATCATAACTTTGTGCATTATAGGAACCTCCTACAAGAGCATGGGTACTTTGACCTGATTTAATACGAGCTACAGCAATTTTAAGTGCAGAAAGTCCACTGCCTTCTTCTCCCATAAATGTACGAGATGATCCAGTGACTTTATGAACAATTGAAATGTTTCCTGCCAAAAGGTTTGAAAGTTGTGCTAAAAATAATGTTGGACGAAGTTCGGTTGAAAGAGCAACATTTAACATAGAGGCATGATCGGCAACTGTGCGCGCTTTAGAAAGAATCTGTGTATCAACAGTAATATCACGCTCTCCTCCACTTGCTGCTACGATCATATCCATTGTCGAAGTGAGTTGTACATTATTTTTCATGCCAGCATCATCAAGAGCAAGACCAGCCGCATAGGTACCAAGACGCTGCCATGTTCCCATTTGCCGTTGATCACTTTTTTTAGGAATTTGTAAACTCCAATCAATTTCGGGCAATTTATGAACCGTGTAGGGTGAAAAAGTTGTACAATCTAGGTTTGGTGTACGGATTGGATCATTTAAGAGATTCCAATGTTGATCAGTTCCTTCCCCTAGAGAGCTTATGAGGCCTATACCAGTGATGAATACAGATTGATCATGCATGGTGAAAAAACTACTCCGCCTGTTTTAAGGCAACGAGATTATCAATTTTTGCACAAAGGTTTTTAAGAACAAAGTATTCTTCTGTTGCAACGGTACCTTCGTTGACTTCTTGTGTCCATTGTTCTAGAGGTACTTTTATTCCGAAAGCTTTATCAATAGCGAAAACAATATCAAGAAAATCAAGACTGTCGATTCCTAGATCGTCAATTGTATGACTTTCAGGTGTAATCGTATTGCGATCAATTTCACTGATTTCTGCAATGATATCAGCAACTTTATCAAACGTGGAAGGCAATGTACGGATTCCTTATTATAGAGTTAGTAAATTCAAAATACATTTAATATTGTTCTTCTAGCCTTTTTTTTCTTTAAAAAAAAGACTTAATCCAGAATATAGCTGTCTTTATCTATAGAGAAAAGAGGTTTACAGTACATGAAATACTGTATCTCAATATTTAAAAAACTTTGAAATTTTATTGCGCATTTATTTTACGAGACTATTTTTTCTATTGGCTGCAAGGACAGCAAGGGCTGTTATATTAACAACTCCCCGTGAAGTTACTGAAGGCGTTAATATATGGGCGGGACGTGCTGCCCCGATTAGAATAGGACCAACATGGAGTGCATTTGTGAGGCTTTTAACAGTGTTGAGCGTGATATTGGCTGCATCAAGTGTTGGAAAGACAAGCAAATTAGCTTCACTTTTAAGACGAGAATCAGGAAAGACACGATCACGAAAAACTTTGGAAAGGGCAGCATCACCATGCATTTCACCATCTGCTTCTAAATCAGGGTGTAATTTGGCAAGAATTTCTGTTGCACGTCGCATTTTACGCGCACTTTCTGTGTTTTTAGAACCAAAGTTTGAGTGTGATAATAAGGCTGCTTTTGGTGTTATTCCAAATGCTTCAACTTCTTGAGCTGCCAATACAGTCATTTCAGCGATTTCTTCTGCAGAAGGATTTTCATTGACGTAAGTATCTGTGAGGAAAAGAGTACGTTGTTGAGAGATAAGCAAACTCATAGCAGAAAAACGGTGAACATTAGGATCAAGTCCTATAATTTGTTCAATCAATTCAAGTTGACGTTCAAAACGTCCTTCTAATCCGCAAATCATTGCATCTGCTTCTTCACGCATGACAGCAAGGGCAGCAATAGCAGTTGTTGATGTTCTCACTACTGTTTTTGCCATTTCAGGCGTAACACCACGCCTTCCTGTATAATGAAAAAATAAATTAACATAATCACGAAAACG
Source organism: Bartonella sp. TS25HLJMH (assembly GCF_042193505.1). Taxonomy (NCBI): domain Bacteria; kingdom Pseudomonadati; phylum Pseudomonadota; class Alphaproteobacteria; order Hyphomicrobiales; family Bartonellaceae; genus Bartonella; species Bartonella sp. TS25HLJMH. The sequence continues at coordinate 30,581 of NZ_JBHILV010000013.1, read as the reverse complement.
TGGATCATCTTCAGGGTTTGTTAATTCAAAATCTATACCAGGACGAATTTTTAAACCAAAGCGTTTTAATCTCGCTTCTACGACATGTGGACGGCCGATAAGGAGAGGCGTTGCTGTTTGTTCTTCAATGACAACTTGTGCTGCACGAAGGACGCGTTCATCTTCACCATTGGCATAGATGACCCGTTTACGTTTTGCTGTTTTTGCTGCAGCAAAAACAGGTTTCATTGTTAAACCAGAAAGAAAGACAAATCGATTGAGGGTATCATAGTAGGCTTCCATATCTTCAATGGGACGAATGGCGACACCAGTTGCCATTGCTGCTTTAGCAACAGCGGGAGCAATACGTAGTATTAAACGCGGATCAAAAGGAGAGGGGATCAGATAGTCTGGTCCAAAATTGGGTGGTTCTTTTGAGTATGCACGTGCTACAACATCTGAAGTTTCTTCTCGTGCAAGGGCAGCAATCGCATGAACAGCGGCCATTTTCATTTCTTCATTAATTGCACTAGCACCTACGTCTAATGCACCACGGAAGATATAGGGAAAACAAAGGACATTATTAACTTGATTGGGATAATCAGAGCGTCCTGTACAGATCATTGCATCTGGTCGTATAGAGCGTGCTTCTTCAGGCATAATTTCTGGTACTGGATTAGCTAGCGCTAAAATAAGTGGATTTTGAGCCATTCTTTTAAGATATTCAGGCTTTAAAACACCACCCGCAGATAGGCCTAGAAAGATATCCGCATCATCAATAATATCAGATAAAGTTCGTGCGTCCGTTTTTTGTGCGTAATTGATTTTCCAACGATCCATAAGGGTCTTGCGACCTTCATAAACAACACCCTCTAAGTCGCTAAGCCAAATATTTTCAACTTTCGCCCCAAGACGAACCAAAAGATTAAGACAAGCTAGGGCAGCAGCACCTGCACCTGAGGTAACTATTTTTGCATTTTCAATTTTTTTTCTTGAAAGATTTAAGGCATTTAATACAGCCGCAGAAACAATAATGGCAGTTCCATGTTGGTCATCATGAAAAACTGGAATATTCATTTTAGCACGAAGCTTTTCTTCGATGTCAAAACATTCCGGCGCCTTAATGTCTTCAAGATTAATACCACCGAATGTAGGTTCTAAGGTCGATATTGTTTGTACCATTTGTTCTATATCGGATGCATCAATTTCAATATCAAAAACATCAATATTCGCAAATTTTTTAAATAAAACGGCTTTGCCTTCCATAACTGGCTTTGAAGCGAGTGGACCAATGTTTCCTAAACCAAGAACAGCAGTTCCATTGGATATAACAGCGACTAAATTAGCACGGGAGGTATATTGAGCAGCAAGATTGGGATCTTCATGAATCGCAAGACATGGTGCTGCAACGCCTGGAGAATAAGCAAGAGCTAAATCACGTTGATTATCAAGAGGTTTTGTTGCTTGTATTTCCAATTTTCCAGGTTTTGGGTGTTGGTGATAAAAAAGTGCGGCACTGTCAAGTTCAGCTTTTGGTGAACTGAAATCACTATTTCGTTCTCTAGACATTTTTATGATATCCAAGTTAGCGTATGTGTATATGAGATGTTCCATCTACGATAAGGTTTTGTCCACTAATAGATCCTCATTTCTCTGAATATCAAAATGCATGAGCATGAGAAAATTCTTCTGGATCGTAAAACCAGTTTGATGATTCTTTTTGTTTGTCTGCATGAATAATTTCATTGATAGCAGCACATTTGTTTTTCTCTCCTTAATAAAACTCGTAAAATTGATTAGTTTACAAAAAAATAAAATATTTTCTAACGATTACATTATCAAGCCATTATTTTTGGCAATGTTTACAAAATAAGGAAAGAACAGAAGAACGGTTCCTATCAATTTCATCCATTTTTTATAAAATATATATTTTATTGAAAGTTTTATACGGAGGTAGAAGAAATTTTAAATAACAATTTGTAATTTATAAATTGTTTATTCAGCTATTTTAAAGGAGACTGGAACGTTGAGAATGGAAGTTGTGTTGTTCATTATTCAATTGGATTCTTAATAGTGAACGCTGTATTTTTTATATACTGATAATCATGTGTTTTAATAAACAAAGATGTTCCTGAAATGGCTGTAATTGCGGGTTTTATACATGAAAATCATATATTTCGCATAACGCTTTTCTTTATAATTTATAATGCATCATTTTGTATATTGAATGAGAAATTTGAATACAATAAGATTCTTTTATTTAAAATTCACCTAATATCATAAAAAATATTTACTTATATAATTCAAACGAGAGTAATATGTGGATAAAAAACATTTAAAAAATAAAGGAGTTAAGAAAAAGATAAGGAAATAGAAAATATGCTTTATCATTTTTAGAATGATATGTTGTTTGCTAAGTCATTACGCTTCTTTAGGGTTATTGCTTAGGATCTCAAAGAAAATCGCATGCCAATTATCCCAGTCTTTGAAGTACAAAGCTGTAGTTGAAAGCAAAGTACTTTACGATGAGCCATTAAAACAACTGGAGAGAGAAAAAGTGGAAAAAATATCTTTTTCCACTTTTCTTATTTTTTATTGGATTCGACCACTTGCATGAGCAAGCATAGTATAAACTTTTCCGGTATCTGATATCAGGTATTTGCGAACTGAGTTTGAAGAACCAGAACTGCGCGATATATCACGTAAGAGCTTTTCGAAATCTGTAACATATTGATTCACTGAACGTTTAAACTCAAAATCGCTCGTATATTTTCTCTTAATCATTTCAAATATTTTTTGTCCATTTAAGGTATAAAGGCGTTCTGTTGCGATGTTTTTCTGTCCACGTTGATAATGATCCCATAGCTCAATAATGGCATTGTGATTAATAGCTTGCACTATACCAGAAGCTAATGAATTAAGAGAGCAGTTTGCAGGAGATGGTTTTGTTTGCACTGAAGTTAAAACATCATCACTAGGGGGAGCATCATAAAATGTTTCTTCACGTGAAGCTCTTTCTAAGAGATTTGATACCCATTTATTTGGTCTTTTTTTGCTTTGATCTTGTTGTAAAATAGGCTTAGGTGGTACGATCTTTTTAACGGACTCAGTGGAATTGTCACTTCTTTGATTAAACATTGATGATGCAGGAAATTCTGATATCAGCTGTTTTTTTGCGTCCTTTTGATCATTTTGTATAACTCTGACTAGATCTTGTAACGCTGTAATCTGTTCATTCAAAGCTGTGCGAATTGTTTGCGTTGTTTCTTTTGTCTTTTCTGGAAGTTTTTTAACATTCTCATTGATATCATTATTAATCTTTGAAAGTTCTAAACGAACCTCATCAGCGGAGCGACGTATGTCTTCTGCTGCTTCTGAAAAACGCGTCGATGCTTCACTAACAAGCTTATTAAGTGATTGTTGGAATGAATTTGTGGAGTTACGTGCATTCTTATCGGAGCGTTCAAGTGCTAAGTTGAAGATTTTTTCATAATGCCCAATCATTTGATTAATTTCATGAGACTTTGAAACAAGAGCATCGCTTAATACAGAAAGCGTATTATGTTTTTCTTCAAGTGTTGCACTAAGTGAATTTTCAGACTGTTCAAGAACATGAATAGTTTGGGAAAGTGTCTTTGCATGTTCACCAAAACTGCTCGTTATATGATTAATTTGTTCAAAGGTATTCTTTGAAAGTCCTTGCAGAATTTCAACATTATTATTGAGCACTTGATTTGAGGCTGACAAACGCTCTGCTACTTGGTCCGTGTTGCGGAAAAAATTATTCGCGCTCTCATTAAACTGACCATCAATATTTTGAACAGCTGATAATAAAACATTACTATTTTCGTGAAAATTGTAAATTGATTGATTCAACTGTGTTAAGACGGATGAGACATTATTAACAAGTTCTTCCTTCATAACCGTTATTGTTTGAAGTGTTTCAGAGTTAGCTTTGGTTAAGCTATTCACTAAAAATTCATTATGTGCATAAATTCTTTGTTCAGCTTCTTGTGTGGAGAGAGAGAGTTGTTCTCCTATATGCTGTGTTAAAGAATCAATTGATTCTGTCGTATTTTGCGCTGCTTGATTTAAGTGATTTGTCAGCTCTGTTATTTTTCCAACATGTTTTGAAATTTGTGTTGCTGTTTGATTTTCTGCATCTTCTAGACGGCTCGTTACATCAGAGAGCTGATACCCTAAATTATTTTTAAAATTTTGCATAGAGTGATGAAGAACATCACAGCGTTCATTAAGAACTTGCTCTATTGCTGTTGTTGATGTGTGAATGGTTTCATTCAATAATGCTTGTGCATTATGACTGGCTGTTGTGAAAGCTTCGACAGTATGCGCTGTTTGTTCAGACAGAACGGACAGAACTTTTTCACTGGTATCATAAACAGTTTTTTTGACATTTGATACAATGCGATTGCCTGATTCTGAGAGAATATTTTCTGCTTGTGTAGTAACATTTGTAACAGATGAAAGAATTTGTTCACTCGTAGAAGAAAGAATATCAGAAGCTTTTATAATCTTATTATGCAGGTTATCTGTAACTATATTAACAGAGTCTTCTAAGGTTACACGCATATTGTCAACACTATTTTCCAGCGCTTGTTGAATTATCTGACTTTGCTCATTATTAAGCATGAGAGACGTTTTTAACGTGTCAGAACGTTCTTCAATAACAGATGTTTGCATATCAATGGCTTCACAGATTTGGCTAAATTTTTCAGATAATGTTTCCTCTAGCGTTGTTGTTCGTTCAAAAATTTTGTGTGCACGATCTTCTAGATCTGTATCGAATGATTCCATACGTGTTTCAAGGGTTTCGAAGAAAACACCACTCGATTGAGAAAGAGTATTCTTTAAAATTTCAGCATGGCTTTCAAGGTTTTTGATATGATCTTGAACCGTTTCAGTAATGTTCTTATTATTGGCTGCAATTGCACTCTCAACTAAATCTATTTGTTGTTTCAATGCAACATCGACACGTATATCACTTTTTGCAATGAGGTTATGGATTGTTTCCATGCGTTGCTCAAGTGTGCGTGCTTGATCGGCAAGAACTTCATTGAGAGAAAAACTATTAATCGCTAAAGAATCACGCAGAGCATCGGCACGGATATCAATATTTCTCGCTTGTGCTTCTAAAGCATCTTGGGTTGTATTGCAGCTTTGTACAATGACATCTTGTAGTTTTTCAGTGCATTGAATGATGTTTGTGATATGATTTTCAGCTTGTTTATCAACGACTTGAATATTGTCAGCCAAAACTTTTTCAATATGAGAAGTATTTTGGGACAAGACATCAATTTGATTTCTTAATGTATCCGCAATTTTATTCTTCTCGTTATCGAGCATGTCTGCCATAAGAGCTCGTTGATCAGAAAGTTGTACTTTAAAATCTTGTGAACGTTCTTGTATGATATCAACAATGGCATTGTCGACATACTGAATTTCTTCTCTCAGACTTTCTTTACTTTTATCAATTGCAGAAAGAATAGCTTCACGTCCATTTGTAAATGCATGGGTAATGTCTGCTGTTTTTTCTTGGAGGTTTTCATTTATTTTCAAGACATGAGATTCCAAGAAGTTACCAAGTTTTTCAGCATTATCCTCTAAAGCCTGACTGCGTTCTATAAAGGAATCAATGATGGAATCACTATGTTCTTTAAGAGAAAGATCAACAGTTGCTAAACGTTGTTCAAAGGCTCCAATTGCTTGAGAGGTGACGTTATCAAATTTAGAAGAGAGTTTATGTGCTTGGTCGTCGAGCTTTAAGATCTTCTCATCAAAATTCTGTAGAGATTGATTATTACGATCAATAAGAGCTTTATCCAAGGCTTTAAACTTTTCATCGACAGCGTGCAAAGTTTGATCTGTTACTGCTTGTATATGTGTTGCAATTTTAGCAACATGTACTTCCGCTTTTTCAGCTGTTTCATTAAAGGTTTTTTCTATTTGCTTTTCATTATGATCAAATCGTTTTGCAAAACCATCGAAGTTTTTTCCTAATTCATGAAAAAATTCTGTGTTTTTCTGCTGAATTTGTATTGTTGTTTCGTTAAATTTTTCAACAAGCTGATTTGTTACGCCATCACCGGCATAGGAAAGTTTTTCAACAAGGTCTTCACCTTGTTTTTGTAAAGTTTGAGAGAGGGTTTGTGCAAGCTTTTCAACATTAGTTACAATTTTAGAGGTAACTAAACCAAATTCATCACTCAGTTGTTCTTGGGTTCCTTTAATTGTTGATTTTACGCGATCTGCGTGATTCAAAATGGCGATGCGTTCATTACTCAATTCTTTGATTAATGTGTGAATGCGTGATTCATTTTCAGCATAGGCTTGTTCTAGATTGTGAACTTCACCTTGTATGATTGCTTCAAGTTCAACAGCACGTCCGAGGGTACGTTCAATACCTTCGTTCATTGCTGCTACTTCTTCACGAATGGTTTGCCCTATAGCAATAGCTTGTTTTTCAGATAAATGTTGTGGTTCACTAAGGCGCTGTGCAGCATTTGTCATAAGAAGAGCAATATTATGCAAGTCGTTTGAACGTTTTGTTAATTGAGCAACGCCCCAAGATATAAGGATAGGAATTGCTGTTCCGGCTGCTACAGCGAGTCCTGTTGGGGATGTAACAAAAGTGCTGATATTGGATAAGGAGCTGAGCCCGATAGGTGCGAGCTTATGCGCAACAAAAGCTCCTCCCGTTGCCCATAAAGCACTAAGCGCTGTTGTATACCAGTAGACTCGAGAGGAAGAACGCTGCTTTAATAGTCCAAAATTTACAGGGGTTGTTATATCATCATTTGCAGGAAGAAGTTTTGTAGACAACAACGTATTATGAACAGTTCCACCTGAAATATCAGGTGAAGGTTTGGGAGCAAAAAGCTGTTCAACAACGGATTTATCAACAACAGCTTCATCATGAATATTAGAAACAAAAGTTGACGTACCGTTTTCAGCAAAGAATTCTTCTTCGGCCATTGCAATTTTTTGAATCAGATCATCGACATTAACAATATTTTCAGAATTATTGGATGATATTGTTTCAAATCCTGTGTCATTGAAATCAAAGTTCATAGCTTTTGTGAGGGCTTCTTCAACTTCAACTTCAAATGTTTGCAATTTGGTTCTGCGTGCCATACTCGCCTCGTACTCTTACAGACAGAAAAGGGATACGTCCTCTTCCACATAATTTCTACATACTAGCTGTTAATTATTTAGAAAGGAATATGCTTAGGGAAAAATTTTAAAAACTTATCAAGATAAAGTTAACGCGGTTTCTTATACCCTGTTTAAAAATGTTATAAAATATAGTAAAAACAATTTATTATTTGAATCTAACAAAAACAAAAATACTGTTTACAACTTGTGTTTATAAAAAACTTTATAAGCTGTTAGTCTTTGAAATAAGGATAATTTAATAGCAGTTATATATACAGTTAGGTGCGAATACCCCTCTTTAATACCGATGATCGTTAATAAATATTGTTGTCCGTTTACTTTTATTGATTCTAAACGAAGCAGATTCTTCATCACATATAGTCTGTAATAGCTTAGGATGTATAAAAGTATGCCTTTGAATTATAAGATTATAAAAGAGTAAACGTGGAAAAATTTTTAATTTAATATAGCTTTTCGTAAGTTGCGCTTTATTATTGCCTTAAAGAGCCGTTTTTTCTCTAATTTCAGTTGTTTGTTGCTAAATTTTGAAGCTTCTACGTTGACAATTGGATATTTTTCAGTCGATATGCATGCACGAATATTTTATGCAATCGAGATGAAGGTGTAAGAATAATGGCAGAGCGATCACAACACCTGCAAGATGTGTTTTTAAATACGGTGCGTAAGCAAAAAATTTCCCTTACAATTTTTCTTGTCAATGGCGTTAAACTCACGGGTATTGTAACTTCATTTGATAATTTTTGTGTTCTTTTACGCCGAGATGGACATGCGCAATTGGTTTATAAGCATGCTATTTCTACGATTATGCCTGGACAGCCTGTACAGATGTTTGAGGGTGAAAGTCCTGAGTAAATATATCATTTTAAGATAGACCTCTTATCCCATTTTAAAAGTACTTAGATTGCCATGATAAATGAAAATGAGAGATTAGGAGGGATATTTTCGCAGAATACAGGACAGGTGCGCGCACTTGTTTTGATACCGATTTTTCAAGAAAATAGAAGTGAAAGCTCTTTGAGAGAGTGTTCTATATCTTCTCGTGTTAAAGAGTCATTAGGTTTAGCGCGTGCTATAAGGTTAGAAGTTGTTAATTATGAAACGATTAATATTGAAACGCCTCGCTCTGCGACTCTCTTTGGAAAAGGTAAAGTAGATTCGTTAACCTGTTATATAGATGAATATTCTATTGAGCTTACGATTGTAGATCACTTTTTAACGCCAGTACAGCAGCGTAATTTAGAAAAGTTATGGAATTGCAAAGTTATCGATAGAACGGCTTTGATTCTTGAAATTTTTGGGGATCGCGCACGAACAAAAGAAGGAGTTTTGCAAGTAGAGTTAGCGCATTTGTCCTATCAAAAAGGGCGACTTGTGCGTAGTTGGACGCACTTGGAAAGGCAACGGGGGGGGCGTGGCTTCCTAGGTGGACCTGGTGAAACGCAAATTGAAGCAGACAGGCGTCTTTTACAAGAGAAAATTATTCGTATTCGACGCGAATTGGAAACGGTTATTAAAACACGTGCACTTCATAGAGCAAAAAGGAAAAAAACATCTTATCCTGTTGTGGCACTGGTAGGATATACGAATACAGGAAAATCAACTCTCTTTAACCGTTTAAGTGGTGCAGATGTTTTAGCAAAGAATATGTTATTTGCAACGCTTGATCCGACTTTGCGCAAAGTTGTTCTTCCCCATGGAAAAACTATTCTTTTGTCTGATACTGTAGGGTTTATTTCTAACTTGCCAACAAATTTGATTGCAGCTTTTAGTGCAACGCTTGAAGAAGTGGTTGAAGCGGATCTCATTCTTCATGTAAGAGATATGTCAGATCTTGATCATCGTGCACATGCCCAAGATGTTTTAGAAGTGCTTTCAAGTCTTGATATCGATATTGATGATATGGAGCATATCATAGAAGTTTGGAATAAGATTGATATGTTGGATGAGCAGGCATTGAATGTTTTACAAACAAGCGCAAAAACACGATTAAATCCTGCTCTCATGGTATCTGCGCTTAAGGGGGATGGACTCGATCAATTATTAAGAGCCATTGAAAAGCGAATTTTTGGAGAGGTGCAAAGCATTGAATATCTTTTAAAACCTCATGAAATGTCGCTTATCGATTGGTTTTATGAAAACTCTGCGGAAATAGTGCAAGAAGGACATGATGATGGGTCTGTTACCATTAAAGCCGTTATTACTTCTGAAGCAAAAAAACAATTAGAGAACATCAAAAAAAATATGAATTAAGTTGTTTAAAGCTATTGCTGAACATTTGTGCTTAAATTTTATGTTTTTATTATCTGAAAATAATATGACAGCAAGTTAAGAGGATAGTTACTACTTTCTCTTAATAAAACAATATGAAGAAGTATTTTGCTGGTTAAAATAAAGATGAGTCTTAAGTGTAATAAAAGACTATTCGTACGTACCGTATGGCGAAGCATTTTGATTGTTTTGCTATTACAAATGCTATGTATATCTTTGATTTGGTTGTATTATTTTGTCCAGCCTCGTGGTTACCAAGCAACTTTAATATTTTCATTATCTGATTCTGTAGGAAAACCGTTACCAATCAAAAAGCAAGACAATGTTATCGCCTTTTTGTTTTCGCAGCCTATGTTCTTCAATGATTCGCAATTTTCTTTAAGTGCTTTTAATAAGAAAAAAAATCATGAAAATATCCGTTTATCGCGTCGTGGTGATTTTATCGATCTGACTTTTGAAGCTGAGACACTTGAAGCAGCTCAACGTGGGTTGGAAACTTGGTTTTCCGCATTTTCACAAGCAATCATAAAACAGAAACAATTCTTGTTAAATGATAAATTAGAAGACAAACAATATGATAGTACTGCAATCGTTAATATCGTGCAGGGGTTTCGTACATCTGTTGAGTCTTTTATTCAGCATGGTATAAAACAAACAGAGCTTCATGATCTTTCTATGCAATTAACGGAAGCAACTTTAAAGCGTATTCATTTAACAAGTTTGAATTCAACAATTAATATGATGCGTGAAAAGGGGCAGTCTTTATTGTCTTTATCGTTTATTGCAGGTAATTCAGCAATTTTTGCTCTGGAATCTAAACGTGATCTTTTGGAAACGCAAAGAGCACATATGGCGGTGCAATTGGGGTGGACACATCCTCAAATTAAAGCAATGACTGCGGAATTAGAGACAGTTTCTCATCAATTAAAAAATAAAATTTTACAAATCGTTGATCAAGTTCATTCAGATGAGGTTATTGCAAGGGAATTAGAAAAACAGCTCAAAAAAAGAATGAACTTTTTTGTAAAAGATCAACCCCAATCTTTGAATGAAATATTTAACGAGTTTGAAAATAAAATAAAAGCAGCAGTTGATGCACAAAATAAAGCGATGAGTAAGTCTGCTCAACGAAGAGAAAAAATTATTGGTTCATATCGGAGATTTAGTGATGATCCTCTTCTCTTACAAAATACAAATATCCACGTGGTTATGCCAACAACGCTAGCACCAATTTCTTTTATGGCTCTTTATGGAAAAAATATTCTTGTGAGTGCATTGGCGAGCTTCCTTACTCTTTTACTAGGAATATTGTTATTTTATCCGTGCTTTAAAAGCAAAAAAGATCAACCCTCAGAAGAGGATTTGAGATCAAAAGAAAATACTCTTAAGAAGAACGAGAGTATTTTAGTTTCTCAAGAAATGAAAAATCTTGAAGCTTTTATTACGATAGAGGGATTATCTGATGTTTTGAAATGGCGTGCTTCAACCATTATTTCAATCATTGGAGTAGAGGCTGCACGGACAGCGGCAAAGCTTTCACTTCATCTCACAAAAGAGAACAAAACAATTTTGTTGGTCGATATTTCTGGTCAACAAATAGAAAAAGTCATTGGTCCACATCGCGGATTGAGTGATATTTTAACGGGCAATGCCCAGTTGCATGATGTTATTTACCGTGATTATGATACGGGGGTTGATATTCTTCCTCAGGGGTTAACAAGTGCTATTTCTGCACAAGATTTTTCAAATGACATTTCTCATATATTACAAGAATTTAAAAAAGAATATGATTTTATCATCCTAGAGATGGCAAGTGAACCCAAATATGGATTTGAGCAATTTGCAGAGCTAACAGACTATTATATTTGTAATACTGTTCTTAATGAACAAGAATGGATGATGCGGATGGTAAGCAGTTTTCCAAAAACTGTTTATCGCGTTGTTGCATCATAAACTTCGTAAAAAAGAAATATGTATCGCATGTTATAGTGGTATGCTTGTTTTTTACTAAAGTTATAGTACAAACTAAAATACACAAAGATTTGATGTTTAAATTTTAAAATGCATTGTAGTTGGAGAGAAGCGTGGGGCAATCAGAGATGGCAGTAAAGAGATTAAACAATAGCATTTTAATGCCCGTGCAAAAGAAAAATAGAAAACAAATACAGGTGTGGCTTTACTCTATTTTATTGCTTTGTTTAGCAATTGTCTTAGTAGGTGGCGCTACTCGTTTGACGGGATCAGGATTATCTATAACGGAATGGAAGCCAATACACGGCGTTATTCCACCGATTGGTATGGATCAATGGCAAGAGGAATTTTTAAAATATCAACAGATAGCACAATATAAGCTACTTAATCCTGATATGACCTTAAGTGCTTTTAAGATAATTTTTTGGTGGGAATGGGCGCATCGTGTTCTTGGGCGTCTTGTTGGTCTTGTTGCTTTATTGGGGCTCATTTGGTTTTGGGCGACTAAGCGTGTTGAAAAAAATATCTTACTCCCGCTTATTGTCGTACCTATTCTTATCGCCTTTCAAGGCTTTATTGGTTGGTGGATGGTTGCTTCAGGGATTGGGCAAAGTAATTTAACAAGTGTGAGCCAATATCGTTTGGCATTTCATCTTATAACGGCATGTTTTGTTATTGTTTTTGTTACTTATTTATCTCGAGGACTTGCAGAATACTCAGAAAAGCCAGCAAATCAAAAGGTGCAATATTTTGCGGCTTGGCTTGTTGTTCTCATCTTGATAGAGATTTATTTCGGAGCTTTGGTTGCAGGGCTTCATGCTGGAAAAGTCTATAATACATGGCCTCTTATGGATGGGCAGATTATTCCTGATGGGTTGTTGCAGCTTCGTCCTGTTTGGCTCAATTTATTCGAAAATTCCTTAATGGTTCAGTTTATTCATCGGTTTTTTGCTTATTTTTTATTTATTGTCTCAGTTATTCATGCGTTCTATGTACAAAAAAACATTCCACATTCAACCCATTCTCGTCGTGCATTTCTTATCTGTGTTATGATTATTATCCAAGCACTCTTGGGTATCTTAACACTGTTACATGAGGTTCCGATAAGTTTAGGGCTCATTCACCAAAGTATGGCACTAGCAGTGTTATGTTTTGCGGTTGCGCACTGGCGAGCAACGAAAGGGGCATATCGCGTTGTTGAATAAAAGCTTGTATTTAGGAAGTTTTAGTCGCTTGAAAGCATTAAATCGAGGTTCTGGATAGCCGCAGCTGATGCGCCTTTTCCTAAATTATCGAATATGGCGCTGAGATTAAAAATACCTTCACGATCATTTCCAAATACGAACAGTTTCATATCATCTTTATTGGCTAAACACTCTGGGTTAAGTCTTTGAAGTGAAGCAGTTTCTTCTTGTGATGCAACTAAAATGGTATTTTGCCCATCGTAATGGTTTGCGAGAATTTCGCGCAAATCAGAACAGTTTGCTGATTTTGTGAATAAATGGCGATGCAGAGGGAGATTCACAATCATTCCCTGGGGAAAACGACCAACACTTGGTATAAAAATTGGGGTTTGGTTGATTTGTCCATAGATTTTAATTTCTGGCACATGTTTATGTTCAAGATTAAGACCATAGATAAAATAATTTTCCTGAATATTTTGTTGAGATTGATTTTCCATTTGTAAAATCAACTGTTTTCCACCACCGGTATAGCCGGAGATTGCATTAATCGAGATGGGATAATAGGCGTCTAGTAGTCCTGCTTCACGGAGTGGGCGAATCAAACTAATGGCACCGGTAGGATAGCATCCTGGATTAGTTACATAATGTGCTGCTTGGATGCGCTTTCTTTGTCCTGCTGTCATTTCAGGAAAACCGTAAACCCAGTCTGGTGCAACACGGTGGGCTGTCGAGCTATCAATAATCCTAATGTTTTTATTTTTTTTAAGCCAATGAACTGTTTCGCGTGCAGCATCATCTGGAAGACACAAAATAGCAATATCGGCTTGATTAAGATAGTCTTGTCGCAGATGAACATTATGGCGGTCTTTATGAGCAAGAGAGAGTAGTTTTAAATCTGTACGCCTCTCTAAGCGTTTTTGTATTTGTAGTCCGGTTGTGCCATGTTCACCATCAATAAAAACTTTGGTTAGCATTCTTATTTGCCTTGTATTAACTTTGCCTATTATATTCAGCATTTCACATTATAAACTATTTTTAATCATTAAATTATTGAATTTCTTTAGATTATAGATACCTTTTGTAAAAGGTGTAAACAAATAAGAGTGTAAAAAAAGAAATGTAATCTCATTTTTTGCTATTCTTGAGAGGGAAGTTTTTCGCTATTTTTATAACAAAGAGTAAGATAAATATTTGCATCATTATTTTTGAGTGTAAGTGGTTTAAAATGTTTGGTTTGCATGGTTTGCTGTGTTATCGTTCAGTAACTTTATTTTTTTATGTTAGGAACGTGTTTTATGACTCAGCAAGGAAATGACGCACAAAAGCGCTTTTTTAATGATAATTTACAAACTGTTGATGGTGCAATCTTTGATGCAATTAGAGGGGAGTTTGAGCGTCAACAACATGAAATTGAGTTGATTGCTTCAGAGAATATTGTTTCAAGAGCGGTTCTTGAAGCGCAGGGGTCTGTTTTAACTAATAAGTATGCAGAAGGTTATCCAAGAAAGCGCTACTATGGTGGGTGTCAATTTGTTGATGTCGTTGAAGATTTAGCCATTGAAAGGGCAAAACAGCTTTTTGGTGCTGCTTTTGCGAATGTACAGCCTAATTCTGGTAGCCAAATGAATCAAGCTGTCTTTTTAGCTTTACTTCAGCCTGGTGACACATTTATGGGATTAGATTTAAATGCTGGTGGTCACCTTACCCATGGTTCATCTGTTAATATGTCAGGAAAATGGTTTGATGTTGTTTCCTATGGTGTGCGTCAAGAAGATCAGATTATTGATATGGATGAGGTTGAGCAGCTTGCAAAAGAACGTAAGCCCAAACTTATTATAGCGGGTGGCTCATCTTATCCACGGCTATGGGATTGGAAACGATTCCGTGAAATTGCAGATGAGATTGGTGCTCATCTACTCGTTGATATGTCTCATATTGCCGGTCTTGTTGCTGGTGGTGTGCATCCTTCACCTGTTCCACACGCGCATATTGTAACAACAACAACACATAAGTCGCTTCGAGGTCCTCGTGGTGGTTTAATATTGACAAATGATGAGTCTTTATCCAGAAAAATTAATTCTGCAATTTTTCCTGGTCTTCAAGGTGGTCCTTTAATGCATGTAATTGCCGCAAAGGCTGTTGCATTTGAGGAGGCTTTGCGTCCCTCTTTCAAGAGTTACAGTGCCAATGTGGTTGCTAATGCGAAAACTTTAGCAAAAATATTACAGAGTAATGGTTTTAATATTGTTTCTGGTGGCACAGATAATCATTTGTTGTTGGTTGATTTACGTTCCAAAAATCTAACAGGTAAACGTGCTGAATTGGCTTTGGGGCGCGCTCATATTACCTGCAATAAAAATGGTATTCCTTTTGATTCTGAAACGCCATCTATAACATCGGGAATTCGCTTGGGATCACCTGCTGCCACAACGCGTGGTTTTTTAGAAAAAGAGTTTATTCAAGTTGGTCATCTGGTTTCAGAAGTTCTTGATGGTCTTCGGAGCGCAAAAAGCGATGAAGATAATTATGCCGTTGAAATGGCTGTTGAGAAAAAGGTAAAAGATATAACGAGTCAATTTCCTCTTTACTCTTATCTTAGTACTCGTTAAGGGAACAAAAGATGCGCTGTCCTTACTGCCAATATGAGGATACACAGGTTAAAGATTCACGTCCAGCAGAAGAGGGGGCAGTGATTCGCCGCCGTCGTGTGTGTTCCGTTTGTGGTGGTCGTTTTACAACTTTTGAACGTGTTCAGTTGCGTGAGCTCTTGGTTGCTAAAAAAAGTGGGCGATGTGAACCATTCGATCGTGATAAGTTAATGCGATCAGTTGATGTGGCTGTACGTAAGCGCAATATTGATCCTGATCATATTGAACGAGCAATTTCTGGCATTGTGCGCCAGCTTGAAAGTTTCGGAGAACCAGAGATTGCTTCAGAAAAAATTGGACATCTTGTGATGGAAGCATTGAAAAGAATTGATGATATTGCTTATATTCGTTTTGCTTCTGTGTATCGAGACTTTCGTAATGCAAGCGATTTTCACAATGTTATAGATGAATTGTCAAAGGGTATCGCGGATACAGAATCTTGTTTTGATGAATAAAAAAGTGCAAGATGAACGGTTTATGGCTGCAGCTATTCGTTTAGCAGAACGTCATGTCGGTCTTACAGGTGAGAATCCTTCCGTTGGTACGTTAATTGTGCGAAACGATAATAGTGCGGGGGCATTTATTGTTGGATATGGCGTAACAGCTATTCATGGGAGCCCTCATGCGGAAGTGCAAGCTTTACATATGGCTGGTTCTTTGGCTCAAGGAGCGACTGCTTATGTTACTTTAGAACCTTGTGCGCATTATGGAAAAACTTCGCCGTGTGTGAATGCACTTATTGATTCAGGTATTTCACGGGTTGTTGTTGCGCTGACTGATTGTGACAAGCGTGTTGATGGCCATGGTATTGCTCTTTTGCGAGCGGCGGGTATTGAAGTGGTTGAGGGCATTTTAGCTGAAGAGGCTTTTGAATCTTTATGGACGCATTGGTGCATAAGAAAGATACAACGCTGTGCGGTCACTTTTAAAATGGCAATTTCTGCCGATAATGGTGTTGGAAAAAGAGAAAAGGGCAGCGTAAAAATTAGTGGAATACTTTCTCATGCCCATACACATATTCTACGTGCTCAAAATAATGCTATACTCGTTGGTATTGGTACTATATTAGCAGATGATCCACAACTCAATTGCCGCTTGCCAGGGATGGAGATGCGCTCACCAATTCGTATTATTTTGGATGTAGATTTATCTATCCCCCTTGATGCAAAAGTTGTCCAAACAGCCATGAAAATTCCTACATGGGTTATTTGTGATGGGGATCTTTCAAAGAAAAGCAAAAAAAATGCATTGGAGCAATATGGTGTGTCTGTTTATTCGGTAGAGATGAACAATGGTTGTGTAGAACCCTTTGCTCTTTTACAGATGCTTTATAAACATGGGATTAATAGTGTTTTATTGGAAGGGGGCGTAAAGACAGGGGAAAAGTTTTTGAATGCTGGTTGTGTTGATCATTTGATATGTTTTCATACTCCCATGGTGTTAGGAAAAAATCGTATTGAAGCCCCTCATTTTGGAAATTATCTCTCGCAGTTTCATGAGATTGAGACAAGAATGTTTGGAAATGACCGTTTTTATAAATGGAGACGTAAGACATTATGTTCACAGGAATTATAACGGATGTTGGTTGTATTGAAGATATTCAACCTTTAAAGCAGGGGATGCGTTTAAAGATTTCTACACGCTATGCTATAGAAAGCTTAACAATAGGCGCGTCAATTGCTTGTTCAGGAATTTGTCTGACAATTGTAGAGCGAGGATTAAAACAAGACGATTCCAATTGGTTTGTTGTCGAGGCGTGGGAAGAAACATTACGTTTAACGAATCTTGCACAATGGACAAAAGGAACCTTTGTTAATTTGGAACGTTCGCTTCGATTGGGTGATGAAATGGGAGGACATTTGGTTTCTGGTCATATTGATGGTTTGGCTGAAATTATTGATCAAAAAAATGAAGGCGATGCAATTCGTTTTTATTTAAAAGTTGCAAGACAATTTATGCCTTTCATTGTCAATAAGGGATCTATTGCACTTAATGGGACATCTTTGACTGTTAATGGTGTTGAGGATTGTGTTTTTGATGTTCTTATTATTCGCCATACGCTCGAAATGACAACGTGGGGACAAGCTGGAATTGGAGATCGGGTCAATTTGGAAATTGATCAACTTGCTCGTTATGCTGTGAAGATTTTTGCTTTAAAAAGAGAAGATGAATAAGCCAAAACTCTATTGATCGTTTTCAGAACTTTATGCTTTATAACCTTGATTTTTTTGATTCGTTTTTTGTGGAATTCCATTATGATGAAAGAGATACGTAAAGAGCCTCACGTATTGATTGTTGAAGCACGTTTTTATGAGGGGATTTCTGATGAGCTTTTGAGAGGTGCAGTGAATACTTTGCAAAAAGCTGAAGCAAGTTATGATGTTGTAACGGTTCCTGGAGCATTAGAAATACCAAGTGCAATAGCTTTTGCTGAACAAAATAACATATCTTATGATGGCTATGTTGCTCTTGGTTGTGTTATTCGGGGGGAAACATATCACTTTGAAATTGTTGCTAATGATTCTTGTCGTGCATTGATGGATTTAACTGTTCATCAGCATTTGGCTATTGGAAATGGTATTTTGACTGTTGAAAACGAAGAACAAGCATGGGTGCGTGCAAAACTAGATGACAAAAATAAAGGTGGTTTTGCGGCTGAAGCTGCTTTATGTATGATCGCTCTAAAAAAGAGATTTGGAGATAATCGTTAAATATGGCTGATATAAAAAGCAGACATTTTCCGCGTTCAGCCAATAAACGTGGAGCAGCAAGACTCGCTGCAGTCCAAGCCCTCTATCAAATGGATATCGTGGGTTTGGGGGTGATGGAAACGGCAGCTGAGTATGAAGCTTATCGTTTGGGAAAAGATATCGATGGAGACCAGTATCTTGAAGCTGATTTTCAATGGTTTTTGGCTATTATAACGGGTGTTGTAAAAGATCAAAAGCAGCTTGATCCTCTACTTCATCAACAGCTTTCTGCAGAGTGGTCTCTTTCACGTCTTGATTCTATATTGCGAGCAATTTTACGAGCAGGTTTATGGGAGTTGATCAACCGTAAAGATGTTCCTGTTGCGGTTGTCATGAATGAATATGTTGATATAGCGAAGGCGTTTTTTGAAGGTGATGAGCCAAAACTTGTTAATGCAGTTCTCGACAGTATGGCAAAAAAAGTCCGCCTCTAAGAGCTACAAATCCCCCTATTATTAGGTCTGATAATATCAGACCTAATAATATTGAGACGGTATGTAGACTATATAATTTAGTTATGGGGTGGCAAATTCGCAGGGCCTTTTATAATTTGAATTAAGAAAGGATGTTCTTTTGTTACAGTTGGTGTTGTTTGTGTAATAAAATCAAATACTTGACCGTCTTGTAATCCGTAATTAGCAACTTTTGCAACCTGATCATTTTTATTGAAGTAAATAGCTAAAACTTTGCGATCAATAATCTTTGTTTTCATAAACTGCATCCCACGATAGCGTGTCTGTGAGATGTAATAAAAAACTTCATTATCATATTTTGTTTTTAATGAAGGGGTTCCTAAAGTTAAAAGAACTTGCTCTTGACTTGAGCCAATAGCAATAGAACTTAGAGCATTTTTATCAAGAACATAGCCCTCTCTATAAATTTGGCTCGAACCTGAAGAATCGAGAAGACTACACCCACCAAGCATTCCTATGCTTGCTATTGATAGACCAATCAATAATTTACGTCTGATTAAGGCTATTATGTGAGGCATTTGAAACAATGATATCTCCTTTTTATACTGAGATGTAGGACAAGAAGGCAACCTCAAGTTTTTTCTAATTTTAGCTTAATCTACCGTAGCTTACACTGAGTTTCCCTGTTATAAAGCAAATTATGCCATATAGAATTTCTTTAGAAAAGAAAAAAATGCATGAATACTTGAGATAAATAAAAACACAGTGTTTTATGCGTTTTTATGTTTGGGAGTTGTCAATGAATGTTCAAAATGTTCCTCAAATGACATTTGCTTTGGCTTATCCAATATCCGTACGTTCTCTACCTGCTAAAGGTATAAGGGTTCAATTTTGTGCAAACAAAAAAGAATGTACACATTTAGCTCAGAACCATGATTTAATTGAAGTAAAATCTTGTGAGGGAAATTTCCATATTTTCCCGTGGAAAAAACGCGGAGTGCGTATAAAAGGTCTGTTGCAAGCGCGTATACTACAGTTATGTGTTGTTACATTAGAACCATTAGAAAATATCCTTTGTGAAAATATTGAGGTTGTTTTTGTTCCTGAAGATTCAAATTTGATGAAGCCAAAAATATCAGAGGATACAGGAGAATTGTTTTTAGATGTGGAGGGGCTTGATACTCCTGAAGTGTTTTATGGTGATAAAATTGATATTGGTGCAATCATGGAAGAGTTTTTTGAGTTGTCTATTAATCATTATCCACGTAAAGAGGGGATAAAGATGGATATGGTTGAAAATTTAGAAGAAGCAGAACAAAAATTCTCGCCATTTTTTGTTTTGAAAAATTGGAAGTGATTGTAAAAACATAAAAAATATCTATTGTATGCTAAACGGTATTTTCTGCGGAGCGATTTTTGCAAGATTTGCTTTGTGAGTGTTCAGGAGCCAAAAATCATAATATATGTTTAAAGATGTAAATGAAAAGATGTGGGATATGCAAGCGTGATTAGAATTTCTGTGGATGTTATGGGCGGTGATTACGGTCCAGAAGCAGTTATTGCAGGAGCAGCAATTGTACAAAAATATTTATCAAATATTTATTTTCTGTTTTATGGAATAGAGGAGGCTGTTCGTCCGGTTTTAAAAAAATACCCTTGTTTGGATTCTGTATCGCGCTTTTGCCCTACAGAAAGTTATACACGTATGGATGAAAAGCCAAGCCAAGCACTTCGTAATGGACGTGGTAAATCATCAATGTGGTACGCCATTGAAGCGGTAAAAAATGGTGAAGCTGATGCTTGCATTTCTGCTGGTAATACGGGTGCACTCATGGCCATGTCTTATTTTTGTTTGAAAATGCTAGCAGAGGCTGAACGTCCAGGTATTGCGGGTATCTGGCCAACACTTCGCAGTGAGAGTATCGTTTTGGATATTGGGGCAACAATTGGTGCCTCTGCTAGTCAGTTGGTTGATTTGGCGGTTATGGGAGCGGGTATGTTTCGCGCTTTATATCACACTGAAAGACCAAGTGTTGGGCTTTTAAATGTGGGGGTGGAAGAGGTTAAAGGACTTTATGAAATAAAAAAAGCAGGAATGATATTGCGTGAAGTACAATTAGAAGGATTGGAATATAAAGGATTTGTTGAGGGCAATGACATTGGAAAAGGAACAGTCGATGTTGTTGTAACAGAGGGGTTTTCTGGTAATATTGCTTTAAAAACCGCAGAAGGAACCGCGCGACAGATAGGAGAGATTTTAAACTCTGCACTGCGCAGTTCTTTTTTAACATCTCTTGGGTATTTTTTATCGCGAGGTGCTTTTCGTACGCTGAAACACAAAATGGATCCCGAGAGGGTGAATGGAGGAGTGCTTTTGGGGTTGAATGGTGTTGTGATCAAAAGCCATGGGAGTGCTAATGCTAACGGTTTTGCTTCTGCTATCCGCGTTGGTTATGAGATGGTTAATAATGGACTTTTGAAAAAAATAACAGCTGATTTGCGACGGTTTCATGAGAATAAAGAAACACTTTTTGATCAAGAAGGTGAAGAGACAGTGAATGGAGAGTCCTTATGATAAGCTCTTATAATAGAAATGAAAAATTTGAAGAAAAGGTAAGAGCTGAATGATTCGGTCAATTATACGTGGTGTAGGAAGTGCTTTGCCGAAGAGAAGTTTATCAAATGATGAGATTGCAAAGTTTGTTGAAACGTCAGATTCATGGATTGTTCAGCGTACAGGAATACGCCAACGTTATATTGCCAGTGAAAATGAAACAACTGTTTCTTTAGGAGTTGAGGCTGCGCAAGCAGCACTTACAAATGCTGGTTTAACAATAAAAGACATTGATTGTATTATTTTAGCAACGTCCACCCCGAATCGTACTTTTCCTGCTTCTGCTGTTGAAATTCAGCGTGCTTTGGGAATGAGCCATGGATTTGCTTTTGATATTCAAGCTGTTTGCTCTGGTTTTATTTTTGCTTTAACGACAGGAGATTCTTATTTACGGTGTGGAGCGGCTAAAAGAATTTTAGTTATTGGATCCGATACATTTTCTCGAATTTTAGATTGGGAAGATCGTACGACATGTGTTTTGTTTGGTGATGGTGCGGGTGCTGCTATTTTGGAAGCACAAGAAATTGAGGGGGGGATTGCTTTTGAGCGTGGTATATTGTCTGCGAAATTGCGCTCTAATGGTGCTTATATAGATAAGCTATATGTTGATGGTGGACCTTCAACAACACAAACGACAGGTTATTTGCGTATGGAAGGACGAGAAGTTTTTAAATATGCTGTTGGTATGATAACGGATGTGGTTGATGATTGTTTTGCAGCTGCAGGTATGGATTCTTCACAACTAGATTGGTTTATACCTCATCAGGCTAATAAGCGCATTATTGAAGCATCTGCTAAAAAACTGGGAATTTCACTAGATAAAGTTGTGATTACCGTTGATCAACATGGTAATACGTCTGCGGCATCAGTTCCGTTGGCTTTAACAACAGCTGTTTGTGATGGAAAAATAAAAGAAGGAGATCTGATCATGTTAGAGGCCATGGGAGGTGGATTTACATGGGGAGCAATTCTTATTCGTTGGTAAATTATGGCTACTTGACCATATTTCAAGAAAACGTATAAGTCATTTTGTAATTTTTAATATTTTAATAGGTGGTTATAATGACAAGTAAGACAGTAACGCGTGCAGATTTAGCGAGCGTAGTTTGTAAAAGAGTGGGCTTGTCACATACTGAATCAGCAGCTTTAGTCGAATTGGTTTTGGATGAGATTTGCAACTCACTTGTAAGAGGTGAAGCGGTTAAATTATCCTCTTTTGCAACTTTTCAGGTTCGCAGTAAAAATGAACGTGTTGGACGCAATCCAAAAACAGGTGTTGAAGCACCTATTCCGCCGCGACGTGTTGTGACGTTTAAGGCTGCCAATGTCCTTAAACAGAGAATTTTAGATTCGCATCGTGCAAGACAGAAAAAATGATATTTCATAAATGAATGTCATGGTATGTTTGGTATTTGTTAAAAAAATGATAGAATAAAAGCCTTTGGTTTTTAGAAAAAGACAGTTGCGTAAGTCGTCAATGATGGTCTTATTTTTGACTAATCTTGTTGAGAAATTGAGAGAGAATGAGTCATTGTAAAGTAATTTATTTTGTTTTAAATAAGGTGTTGCAAAATGGATAAAAGCTCTGATGCTTTTCGCACAATTAGCGAAGTAGCCGAGTTATTGGAGCTTCCGCAGCATGTTTTAAGATTCTGGGAAACACGTTTTAGGCAGATTAAACCAATGAAACGTGGGGGAGGAAGACGCTATTATCGTCCGGTCGATGTTGATTTGCTCAATGGTATTAAGCAGTTATTATATGATCAGGGTTATACGATAAAAGGTGTGCAACGTCTTTTGAAAGAAAATGGTGTTGCTTTTGTGACTGCATTGGGTAATGGTGATCTTGATGCTATGAATGTGGTCATAGAGAAGAAACATGCAGGACAAACTTCTGAAAATGCTAGCAATAAGCTTAAGAAATCTTCTTTTGGGCTTTTGAGTTTCATGAGGAATGAGGGAGAAACATCTGTCGGTTCTGTGAATCTTTATAAAGATAAAACTGATAAAGCATTGTTGCAAGAAATCTTATTTGAACTCATTGAATGTAAGCGTGTCCTTGATAGGGCACGATAACAATAATATTTTGTGTTTTATATGTGTTGCTTTTTTAGCAAAACATGTGTTTTGAAATTGTTTTACAAATCAATATCTTGCGTCTAGCGTAGCAATGTGTTTCGTAGATATTTAGACGTTTTATGGGTGTGCCCAGAGTTTTATACGTTCAACGAGTAGTAATGTATCATATGTGTATATTTAACGCGTTTTTTATAAGAGTTTTTAATTTGGTAAAATATGAAGAGGGGAAAGAATAGACGCTGAGTTTTGCCATTTTTCTCTGATTTGACTTTATAAAAGTTAAGGCAATATCTCATCAGTGTAGATTGCGAGATATAGAATGTTATTAGTTTACCAATTTATGTGCTTGTTTTAAAGAGATGTTTCTTAAGGCTCCTTAAGCTTATTTTATCATGATTCCTCGTGAATCATATAATGCTAAACCCGTTAAGTACCGCTATTTTTACACTTATGAAAGAGCAAGTCGGCATCATCATTATAGTTTAGCTTGCCCTCAATGATTGCAACAATCTTAGCACTTGAGGCGGTTTATTGTGAGCATTTTAAAGTCCTTTCTCAATAATTTTTATCCACACACTCATTCCGCTTATTTCGTGCAAGCGAATGATTTTGATAGATTCAACATAAACATATTTAAAATGAAAGAATTCTATGATATTTTAAACCTTATTTAATATGAATAACGATATATTATCATTATAAATCAATATCTTGTCTTTTCTATAAGGGCTTATCTTACGAATAAGACATATCATTGTTCAGCTAATTTTACATATTTTTTATTAATAAATATGATCTTGTTTTCAGTCTTCTTGCTTGATGTTGCTATAATTATCGTAATGATCTATCCATGATAATAGCGCTATCTTTTCATTATAAAGGTAAAAGATTAATGTTATTATTAATATTCAATTATCTATGATTTTTTCATTTAAATAGCTCATAGCTTACATTTAACTTTTTCACCAATCCATCTTGTAGAGAGTGATCACGTGATTCTTTCCGGTGATAGGTAATTGTGCATGAAACAAAAACGCACTATAATATCAAATTATTTCATTTTGTACAAAAATTGAAGATTTATAGTAAAAAATTAACGTATTACCATCTTCTGTAATGTTATGCATTTATTACACGCTGCAAATCCGGAGGTGTTGCTTCATTTGAGAGTTGCTTAAGCACATCTTCTACAGATAAAAGGGTTTTATTTGTACTTCCTAAGCGACGCATATTTACGCTGTTTGTTTCAGCTTCACGTTTACCACATACCAAAATTATGGGGACTTTTTGTAAAGAATGTTCTCGTATTTTATAGTTAATTTTTTCATTGCGGAGATCTATTGTTGCGGAAAGCCCCATAGCTCTAAGTTTTGCCGTTATTTTTTGGGCATATTCATTTGCTTCGGACGTAATTGTTGCAACAACAACTTGTTCAGGAGCAAGCCAAAGTGGCATATGTCCAGCAAAATTTTCGATTAATATACCAAGAAAACGCTCCATTGATCCAAAGATAGCACGGTGGATCATAACAGGTTGACGTTTTTCTGAATCTTTATCAATATAGAATGCACCAAAACGTTCGGGGAGATTAAAGTCTATTTGTGTTGTTCCACATTGCCATTCACGACCGATAGCATCCTTTAATGTATATTCAAATTTTGGACCATAAAATGCTCCTTCACCTGGAAGGATGCTTGTTTTGATTTGTCCTGCAAATTTTGTTTCAATCGTTTTAAGGACAGATTCCATGATACTTTCTGCATGATCCCATAATGCATCAGAGCCAACTCGTTTTTCTGGACGTGTTGAAAGCTTAAGACTAATTTCTTTAAAACCAAAGTCAGCATAAGTTGATAAAATAAGATCATTAATACTGAGACATTCATCGGCTAATTGTTCATCAGTACAAAAAATATGCGCATCGTCTTGCGTAAAACCACGCACACGCATAAGACCATGTAAAGAGCCCGAAGGCTCATAACGATGAACAAGTCCAAATTCAGCAAGTCTAATAGGCAAATCACGATAAGATTTTAAACCATGTTTAAAAATTTGCACATGACCAGGGCAATTCATTGGTTTAAGGGCATAAACATTCCCATGATCTGAATCTTCTGCGGCTGGAATTACTTTGAACATATTCTCCTTATACCAGCCCCAATGGCCAGATATTTCCCAGAGTGACCTATCGAGAACTTGTGGTGCATTAACTTCAGCATATTGATGATCATCAAGGCGTCTACGCATATAGTTGATCAAATTTTGGAACATTTTCCAACCTTTTTTGTGCCAAAAAATCATTCCTGGCCCTTCTTCTTGAAAATGAAATAAGTCCATTTCACGTCCCAAGCGGCGATGATCACGTTTTTCAGCTTCTTCTAGCATATGGAGATAGGCTTTTAAGTCATTTTCATTTGCAAATGCTGTTCCATAAATTCTTGTGAGCATAGGATTATTGGCATCGCCACGCCAATAAGCTCCTGCGACTTTCATTAATTTGAAAGCATTTCCAATTTGCCCTGTAGATTGCATGTGCGGTCCGCGGCAAAGATCAAACCATTTTCCTTGATAATAAATTTTTAAATCTTGATTTTCAGGAATGCTATCAATAAGTTCAACTTTATAAAATTCCTTTTTCTCAGAAAAAATTTTTCTGGCTTTTTCACGAGACCAAATTTCTTTTCTAAAAGGCTTATTGCGTTGGATAATTTCACGCATTTTCTTTTCAATGACGGTGAGATCATCTAATGTAAAAGGTTGTTGGCGTGCAAAATCATAATAGAATCCATTTTCAATGACAGGACCTATTGTTACTTGCGTTTCAGGAAAGAGTTCTTGCACTGCTTCAGCAAGGACATGGGCGCAATCATGCCTTATGAGCTCAAGAGCGCGTGAATCTTCTCGGGTAATAATCTCTACTTGACCAGATTGTTCCAATGGATCCGATAAGTCTCGCGTGATACCATCAAGACTATAGGCGACTGCTTTTTTTGCGAGTGATTTAGAAATGGATTCTGCTAATTCCAAACCAGTCATTTCGGGGGGGTAATTACGTTTTGAACCATCAGGAAAAGAAAGAGAAACAGAGCAAGACATAAAAACACCCTTTTAATCCAATTCCGCTAACGATTGCGGATGGTTTCGTGAAAATTGAGTAAAAAGCTTATAGACTGATTTTTTATCAATACATACGAAAAAAGAAAAGGATTATTTGTTGTGTTTGTCAGAAATTTTCCAGTAACGCCAAGGTTTATAAAAACAGCAAGAATTTCCAAGCGAAATAGGTACTGGATCAAAGCCATATGTTCCAAAGGGCCCACAACGTATGATACGAAAGAGTCCCATCCATGCACCAGCCCAAAGCCCATGGCGTGCAATCGCTTCATATGTATATTCTGAACAAGTCGGGGCATGGCGACATTGATTGCCTATAAGACTTGAAAGTGTTATTTGATAGAAACGTATTAAGAAAATACCCAATAATCGTCCAGGTGTTTTTTGCCAAGTGCCTGTGTAATTTCGAGTCAATTTTTTTTGTCGAGATTGTGATTTGAACATTTATTTTTCTTCAATTTTTTGAATGCAGTCTATCGTTGCATCAAAGGGTAATAGTGTTGCTGCATGGCGCACTTTATAGTCTTTAATGGGCTGTAAGCAAGAAAAATCCTCAAATGGAGTTTGAGGAGAGGGACCATTTTGCGTTAGCATTTGATAAATAACTTCACGCAATATTTTAAGATCTTGTGTTGTTTGTCCGATGATATGAGATGCTAAAAGTGAAGCCGATGCTTGCCCTAGCACACATGCGTGTATTTCATGGGCAAAATCCGTAATAATACCATTTTCCACTTTTAAATCTACAATGATTGTCGAACCACAAAGGTGTGCATGTTTTCTTGATGTTGCATCAGGATTATTAAGACGCCCAATTTTGCTTATATGTGCAGCATATTTAAGTATTTTATCATTATAAATATTATCAATCATGCGCTATTGCCTGAAATTTTGAGAGTCGTGATTGTTTAAACTTTTAATTCGCTTATATAGAGATTATACAAAATGAAATAGGTATGGAGCAAATGCTTTGTATAGAGTAAGCTTGGAGTTTTTGAATGCGTAATGTTGTTAAAGAAGACGCGAAGGATTCTTTTTTATCTGAAGAAAAGCGTCCGAGTATTGAAGAGGTGGAAGAAGCGATTCGTACATTACTCTTATGGATAGGGGAAAATCCAAATAGAGAGGGGCTTTTAGATACTCCAAGACGTATAGCCAAGGCATATCGCGAGCTTTTTAGTGGTTATAGTCAATCGGTTAAAGAAACCTTAGGTACAGTTTTTGAAGAGGTTTCAGGATACAATGAAGCCGTGATCGTAAAAAATATACCTTTTTATTCACACTGTGAGCATCATATGATCCCAATTATTGGGAAAGCACATATAGCATATCTTCCTAATGAAAAAATTGTTGGCCTTTCAAAAATTGTACGTGTTGTAGATATTTTTTCTCGTCGTTTACAAACACAAGAAGCTATGACAGCGCAAGTGGCTCACGCGTTAAAAACGTATCTGAAGCCTCATGGTGTAGCAGTATTGATTGAGGCTGAGCACATGTGTATGGCTATGAGAGGAATCCAAAAACAGGGCTCTACAACAATTACAAAAAACTTTCATGGTTATTATGAAAAAGATCAAGCTGCACAAGCACACTTTATGATGATGATTCAAAGATCGTAGGAAGTCCATATTTTTAGTAATCTCTATTAAGTTATAAATCGTCCGGATAAAAATAAATTATGAGAAAGAGAAAATTGGCTTGTACCTTTCTTTATGATTTGTTAAAGGCTAAAAACCAAAATGTTTTTCTTCTCACGTGCGGTCGTGGCGGAATTGGTAGACGCGCAGCGTTGAGGTCGCTGTGGGGCAACCCGTGGAAGTTCGAGTCTTCTCGACCGCACCAGTTAGCAGTGAGTCTCTCTGTAATGAGATGAATTTATGTAGAGAGGGGATTTATGCGTATTATAGAAAAATCTTTTTTGTATGTTATTTGTTGATGTGTTGCTAATAATGTTTCATTTTTTATTACTTTATCTGTACATTTGAAATGTTATATTTTTATAGGGTGGGGGTGAAGTTGCAGTGAGAAGTATAATGATTTTGAGATATTTAACACTTCTTATTTGTATCTCTTTATTGTCAGCATGTAGTGATTCACGCGCTGTGCTTTGGCATGGAGTGCATGCGACTCCTTCTATGACTGCAGTAGAAAGGGAAGTTGAAGGGAAACCGGTTTCTCCAAAAGCCATCATTCCAGTATATGTTGCAACAAGTCGTATGATACAAAATAATTACGCTCAACCTTATGGTGCAGAGCGATCAAATAAAGTACATTACAATCGCGTTGACGTAGGAATTCCTCAGCAACATGTAAAGGGAGTTGTTGAAATAAATGCGTATAAACCTACGCATGATAAGTATTTTGCAGCAGTAGCATTGCAAAAATACGATAATAAAGAACAGTTTAAGCAGCAATTAAATGCTGCCTTAGCAAAAAAGTCAAAAGGAAAAAGAGAAATTTTTCTTTTTATCCATGGGTATAATAATAATTTTGCAGATGGTACATTTCGTACAGCACAGTTTACACACGATTATTCTTTAAATGTTGTCGCTGTGCATTATTCTTGGCCTTCTGCCGGATCTGTTCCTCTTTATATTTATGATCGTGACAGTGCTAATTTTGCCCGTGACGGATTGATAGAGCTCTTAACACTTATTAGTGAAACAAATGCTGATCAGATTTCGGTTATTGCGCATTCTATGGGCAATTTTGTTATAATGGAAGCATTTAGAACTTTAGCCTTACAGAAAAAATATAAGCCTATTCGTCGTATTACAAGTTTATTAATGGCGGCACCAGACATTGATGTTGATGTATTTGAGCGTCAACTTAATGATATAAAAAAACTCCCGCAGCCAACAGCGATTTTAGTATCCAGAGCGGATAAAGCTCTCGCGGTTTCAGGACGTCTTACGGGTGGACATCATCGTGTGGGCGATGGCTCAGATATTGAAATGTTGCGTAAAAATGGAATAGCTGTTCTTGATTTCTCTCATGTGGATGGGGGAGCACACAATGTCTTTGCATCTTCGCCAACGTTGATGGCTCTTTCTCGAGAAGGTTCTTTGGCTTCTACAATTATGCAAGGTACAGAATTGTCACCTAGTCAAGCCCTTCTTGCTGATGGTAGTAGTGTGTTGGAGAAAACAACACATCTTATCCTTTATACACCTGTACGTTTTCTCTCTCCACGAATTCCACGTTGATAGTAAAAATAGAGAAGGGGGACATCGAATAATGCATTGGAGGTAATATTTTTTAGCATTTTCTTTAGAATGGCTTTGTAAAATGAAAAATATAAATAGCGGGATGAATGTAAAAAACAGTCATTAGGTGAGTTTGTTATGATTGCACGGAAACGCTATGTTAATACGCCTACAGTTGTTGATTATTTATCTCATTCCGCAATTAAGTTGTTAGATATTCATGCTATGCTTGTGAAGGTGAGAAAAGGTGATATGGGGGAAAAACCAAATTTATTGCGTCAAATTGATTCTACAAAAAAACAATTAGATGAGATAAGCCATGCTCTTATTTTAGAATATCGTAAACGCCAAGAAAATGAGCGTTTTTTAAAACAAATTCTGCTATCCATTTCAGATCAACTTTTTGCACTTAACAATGGTTTTAAGGAAACAGGACGTCTTTTTTTTCAAGAAGTTAGAATACTTCAATCTCAGATGCAATGTTTATATGAGGGAAAGGAGAGGCTGCATTTGTTGAATAGCCAAGAATCTTGTTGTTCTCCATCAAAGATTGATGAAGTCATTAAACAGTTACAAAAAGCACGAGAAAAGCTTATTCTTGAAAGCCCACATCTCTTTGAAAAAAGCACAAAAGCTAAATAATAAAAGTTCTTTTAGTTGAGCAGATAGATAATTTAAGTTTTACAGCAAAAAACGCTGTTAAATAGAAGGCTATAATCTTTAAAAGACTTTGGTTATATCTTTGGTAAAGTTAAGGCTGATGCATTAGGTGGCTTTATTGAAGAAAATATTTGTGGAAAGAAACTTTACAAAAAACTTTCTGATTCTTTTAATAACGGCTCACCGGATAATTTTGCCAATGTTATGGAGTTGTTAGTATATTCATTAGAAACTTAAACTCTAATATTTTCCTTGGTAGGAATTGGCTGAATTTAAAGCATTAAAAAAGAAATTTTATAAAAATAATACGTTTTTTATATTCACGCCCAGCTCTACCTTCTCCTGAATTTAAAAAGGATCGGAAAATGAATAAGCTACACGTAATTAAAAAATCATATGGTGCCCCCAGAGAGCAAATCAGGCTTTAGCAACAAGATTCAAAGTATATAAAGATGTGTAAGGGCGTATTGATGTCTATAGCTTTTTATGATTCAATAAAAA
>NZ_JBHILV010000012.1:0-56973 GCF_042193505.1 Bartonella sp. TS25HLJMH | reverse complement strand
CTTTATGAAGCGTAAAGATAGTGGTGCTCTGTAAATTGTATACTTCATAGGGGCTTTACCGTTATACCATTCACGGACACCACCATGAAATAGGATTGGGTGCCTTAAGAGATGTTTCTATAAGACAATGCTATCCTGTTTTCTCATGATCATAATCTTCAATCTAACAAAGATGAAACAAACAATAGGATTGCAAATATGATTTGGGGAGCTCATCTGAAAGATGAAAAATGATAAATTTTCCGCTATAAAAATTAAAGAAGCAACTATTCGTTGAACCATAACTTCTTTATTTTAAAATTTTTATATCACACTTTACTGTTGAGATGCATAACCGTTAAAATGAATGACCACGATCTGTAGAATTAAGCTTTGGCGAGAAAAACATTTCAGTATCTGCTTGTAAAACATTTTGACAATTTTTAGATTCCTTAACAGCTTGTCCTGAAAGAAAACACTTCTTTCCCCATTCTTCCCTTAATTTTGCATCTTTCTTAAAATCCTCTATGCTATAAGTTTTTTCACACCCCACAGCGAATAATAGAGCCATGCATAATAAAATAATTTTTTTCATTTTACCCCTCTTTAAATACCTTATCTGTTAACATCATCCCCCAAATGGATTTTAAATTTTCATACTGTACGAGAATACAGCCTTACTATCACTTGCTTGCTTTCAAAGTGGACACTCTGAGTAAAATAACGTAAAGAAGAGCTCACGACAGCCATCGTATGAGTTTGTCATAAAATATAATGAGAAGAAAAAAGCCCAAACTGAGTAAAATGACGAAATTAGAAGGCGCACTAATGTTTTTGTCCAACTGATTTCAATAGTGACATTGCGATAGGAACCGCGCCCCTCGCCCTATAGAAAGCCTATGAGCATTATAATACTTAAGTATCACGATCAATAGACTACAAAGCCATTACAAAAAAGTATGAGCTCTTTTCACCTATTTGTATGTTGATTATTGTTTCCCCCATCGAATGCTTAAATAAAAACGTCTTGTGCTATATAGAAAACAATCAACAATGCAAATCATTTTTACGAAGATTTCTTTGTGTAGAGTCTGTTTGAAATCCATCTTTTAGAAGTCTGAATTTAGAAGCAGATAATTATGAAAGCTTTTCAAGGAATGAAACCGATTGACCACTTTTAAAGAAGTAAAAAATGTGATCCAATCCTGAAGACAAAATTCTGATGAAAAAAACTTTTGCTATAAATTTTTTTAAGACATTGTGAAATATTCTATCCGTTATATCAAACGTTACACCATTTGGAGGTCTGTTTATTTTTTACTTTTATCAACTCCGCTCTAGAAATCCGTTTCTTGAGCGTTTTTTTATCGTCTCATTTTCTCCTTCAAACACAAATACTCAAAAATGCTTTGCCACCAACAATGAAATTTTCCTGCTTTTATAAAACACATAAGTAAAAATAGAAGAGCGCTTTTGAGAGCAAACCTACCTTGAAAAGAGAAGTATCATCCATTTACTTCATAAACAAAAATAATCTCACCATTTATTCAAATTTGCCCTATGATTTGGTACAATTTTATTGATAAAGCTTTCTCTATAAAGATTTTAGCAAATATGTCCGTTAAAACCAATCATGGACTAGCAAAGGGGTTGTAGGATCCATTATCTCGTCGCCATTTTAAAGGTTCAGTGAAATCACTTGACCAAAGACCAATCTTGTTGCCACGTGCTTTGTCTTCCGCATGATGATACTGGGCTGGAATAGGATCTTTTCCCTCTTTTGAGAGTACCAACATACCTTCTGTAAGACCTGCCTCAGCTAAATCAACCCCTTGAACAAAACATTGCGCATAATAAACACCATTGTGCATCAAAGCCTGTTTACAGGATAAATCCTGCCCAAGTGTTTTGGTGACAAGCCAAGCCGTTGTAACCGCACCACAGGGCCATTCTTGATCATTTAATCGTGCTTTTTGGCGTGGTGCGCACGTGTCTACACCATAAAGATGAATATCACGGGTGATATATGAGCGCCAAGATTGTGCAGCAGGCGTCAGTAATTTAAATGTAACCCCACTTGTAACAGAGGCCTTACCATGAAAAACAACAGCATTATTTGCAACATCGTTTGATGAAACACTCTTCTGCAAATCGAGAACTGGTTCATTTTTTTCTAATTGCTGTTTGGTGATAGATTTAACCAACTTTTTTTCTTCTCGATAAAAATTGAGAATATCTTGTATATCTTGCATCTCAAATGTTTTAAGAATACTGAAATCTATTTTATCTTTATACTGGCTTAATCCCCACACTATGGAACCCATAATGTAAATAATAACAATCAATTTAAATAGCATTTCCTAACACGCGCGCTCAAAAAATTCATTATTTTTCTATCCTTTCACATTATTTATCAGCAATCCCCTTGTTTTTAAAGAAAAAATTCAAATATCTATGTTTCATATTAACTACACTTTGTAAAGAATAATATTCCTTCTTTCATTGTTTTAATATTGTTGTCTTTACAAATAAGTACAACTTAAAATTGCCATTTTCATGTAACACAATCTCAATTTGAAAAGACTTCTGTCTCTTTACGAAGAAGAGCTTGAGAGTGAACAGATCCACTACCAAGGCTTTTAAAACAAAAAAAACGAGGAGAATTAAGATGTCATCAAATGACAGCACTCTCCAGTTTGTTAGAGGCAATGGAATGTCGACATATGAACAAATATTATTTGTTAAAGAGAGGTAAAATGACAGATAATAGATTACTAAACATCATTTTTATCGTGACCATGCTGCTTTTTACGGCAGTTTTTGTATCGGATCTTTCTTATGCTGCTGCTGATAGTGGAGGTGGTCTGGGAAATCTTGATGGTGTTTTAGGTAACATTGTCACAATGATGACGGGTCCAACGGCAAAGCTTATTGCAATTATATGTGTTGCTGCTGTAGGTATTGGCTGGATGTACGGCTTTATTGATTTACGCAAAGCAGCTTACTGTGTTCTTGGTATTGCTATTGTTTTCGGTGCCCCTACTCTTGTAAGTAAATTAGCGAGCACGGCATAAATGAACGAAGATACTCTTTTCCTTGCCTGTACACGACCAGCGATGTTTGCCGGTGTCACAATGGAAGCGATGGCGCTCAATGTCATGGCTACATCCGTTCTTTTTATTTTGACGAGTGGTTTTACCGTGATTGGTTTTGGTATTGGGATGCACTTTATTTTGCGTGAAGTGACAAAGCATGATCACAACCAATTTCGCGTATTATTTGCTTGGCTCAATACCCGAGGAAAACAAAAAAACCTCAACCGATGGGGAGGAGGTTCTACCTCCCCCTTGAGTCTTATCCGCACTTATAAGGAACTACGCTGAAGGAGCCAAGCCGGTGAAACAGATGTCAATAATGAAACGGGAAACTTTGCCTGAAGAATATATTCCCTATATACGCTATATCAACCAACATGTCGTTGCTTTAAATTCACGCTGTTTAATGGTTGTGATGGCTGTTGAGGGCGTAAATTTTGACACTGCGGATATTGATCAATTAAATTCTTTACACAACCAATTAAACACCCTTTTAAAAAATATCGCAGATGAACGGGTTGCTTTATATTCTCACATCATCCGCCGCCGTGAAACGATCTACCCAGAAGGTCATTTTCTTTCATCTTTTGCAACAGCATTAGATGAAAAATATAAAAAGAAAATGGTTTCGCAAGAACTGTATAGAAATGATCTGTTTATTTCACTGCTTTGGAATCCCGCAGTAGATAAAACAGAACAACTGGTTTCATTTTTTCAGCGCTTGAGTAAAGCGAAGAAAACACAATCTGAACCCGATGAAGAAGCTATTCGTAAACTCGAAGAGTTAAGTCAAGACCTTATGCAAGGTTTAGAAGAGTATGAAGTCCGTCTGCTATCAATCTATGAACATGAAGGTATTTTATTTTCTGAACAAAGTGAATTTCTCCACCAGCTGGTAGGGGGAAGACGTGAGCGTATTCCTCTCACATTTGGAACTATAGCTTCAACGATTTACTCGGATCGTGTTATTTTTGGCAAAGAAATTATCGAAATTCGCCATGAAAGTAATGAACGCTTTGTTGGCATGTTTGGATGGAAAGAATACCCTTCTAAAACACGCCCTGGTATGACCGATGGTTTGCTTACGGTACCATTTGAATTCATTTTAACACAATCCTTTGTCTTTAAAAGTAAGGCGGCCGCCAGTGCGATTATGAGCCGCAAGCAAAATCAAATGATCAATGCAGCTGACCGTGCTAGTTCACAAATTGATGCACTCGATGAAGCGCTAGATGATTTAGAATCAAATCGTTTTGTTTTGGGCGAGCATCACATTTCTTTAGCTGTTTTTGCTGATCATCCCAAAATATTGACTGAAAACTTATCAAAAGCGCGAGCCCATTTAACCAATGGGGGAGCCGTAATTGCCAGAGAAGATTTAGGATTGGAAGCAGCATGGTGGGCACAGCTTCCTGGAAACTTTAGCTATCGTGCGCGTTCAGGTGCCATTACCAGCAGAAACTTTGCCGCTTTATCACCCTTCCATTCTTTCCCTGTTGGCAAACTGAACGATAATGTTTGGGGAGCTGCTGTCGCATTGCTAAAAACACAGGCTGGTTCACCTTACTATTTTAATTTTCATTATGGCGATCTTGGAAACACGTTTGTTTGTGGTCCATCGGGATCTGGTAAAACAGTGATTGTTAATTTTCTTCTTGCACAATTACAAAAACACAATCCAACAATGGTTTTTTTTGACAAAGATCAAGGAGCAGAGATTTTTGTACGAGCTGGAGGAGGGAAATATAAACCTCTAAAAAATGGGCAGCCCACAGGGATTTCTCCATTAAAGGGCATGGAATACACTGAAAAAAATAAAATCTTTCTTCGTAATTGGATCTTAAAGTTGGTGACCGCTGAAGGGCAAATCGTAACAGAAGAAGAGCGACAAGATATCGCCAAAGCCATCGATTCTTTGGAAAACTTACCCCCAACACAACGCTCTCTTGGTGCACTTCAACTGTTTTTTGACAACACATCAAAAGAAGGTATTGCAATACGACTACAACGCTGGATTAGAGGCAATGATTTAGGGTGGGTTTTTGATAATGATCAAGATGATCTCAATTTAAATGCACAGTTCATTGGATATGACATGACCGATTTCTTAGACAATGAAGAAATTCGACGCCCCTTAATGATGTATCTCTTTCACCGCATTCTTGATTTGATTGATGGGCGGCGCATCATTATTGTCGTTGATGAATTCTGGAAAGCTTTAGAAGATGATTCATTCAAAGCTTTTGCGCAAGATCGGCTAAAAACAATCCGTAAACAAAATGGCATGATGCTCTTTGCAACACAAAGCCCTAAAGATGCTTTGAACTCAACAATCGCGCACACAATTATTGAGCAATGCCCCACCCAAATATTTTTTCCAAATCAAAAAGCAAATTACAATGATTATGTCGAAGCTTTCAAACTTACTGAGCGTGAATTTGAACTGATACAATCAGAATTAAGCAGAGAATCTCGCCGTTTTCTCGTCAAACAAGGACAAAGTTCCGTCGTTGCAGAACTTAACTTACGTGGAATGAATGATGAGATCGCCGTTTTAAGCGGCACAACAAAAAACATTGAACTCATGAATGAAATTATCAACGAATATGGAGCTGCCCCTGACAAATGGCTGCCCATATTTTATCAAAGGAGAAAAAATCAATGAAAAAATATGGCTTAGTTACACTGTTATCTTTTTCTTTTATTTCTCATGCAATATCACAAACGACACCCGATGCAGATGAATATTATAAACAAGCACTCGAGAACACACAAAAATTAGATGCTGCAAAATCAGAAACAGCTGAAAGCATATATAAAACTGCAACTGAAACTGCAAAAAAAATTAAAGCAAT
Organism: Bartonella sp. TS25HLJMH; assembly: GCF_042193505.1. Taxonomy (NCBI): domain Bacteria; kingdom Pseudomonadati; phylum Pseudomonadota; class Alphaproteobacteria; order Hyphomicrobiales; family Bartonellaceae; genus Bartonella; species Bartonella sp. TS25HLJMH. The sequence continues at coordinate 51,044 of NZ_JBHILV010000012.1, read as the reverse complement.
AAGTCATCAACTTGAACAACTTAAGTCACAAACAGATACAACAACAACAGAAGCTGTAAAAAAACCTAGCCTTGAAGAATTGCAGAAGCTTCAAGCTCTTCAACAAGAGCTTCAAGTAAAACTTTCTCTTCTTCAAGCCGATCTTCAAGTGGCTTCTTTAAAACTTCAGTCTCTTGATATGATTCAAGCAAGAGATACGAAAACAAAAGACGAAATGCGTGAAGAAAAGGAACAACAAAAGCATAAATATCTTGAGGCGCAATTAAAAGAAAAAGAAAAACAATTAAAAGAAAAACTTGAAAGTATGAATACAAATGTCAGACTTTAGTTTTTCTCCATTTGAAAGCATTTCTGGGTATATTTTATCCCCCCTCGATAATGTGATGGACTCAACGGTGAGTGGGTTATCTTCTGCTATTTCAGCGCCCTTAAATCTCGCCGCAATCATTTTTATCTTTCTTTATGGCTATAATGTTATGACAGGTCGCGTTGCGCTTTCCATGCATAGTCTTCTCAATAACGTTGTTAAAATCGTTGTTGTGACAACAATGGCAACGAATGCAGATACATTTAATACTTATGTCAAGGATATTTTCTTCAATGATTTATCCAACGCTATTGGAAATGCGCTTAACAGCAATCCTGCAAGCTCCAATGTTTTTGATTATATTTTGTTAAAGGCAAATGCTCGCTATCAAGAAGTTTTATACAATGCTTGGTTTTTTGAAAAGATCGTTGTGGGGCTTCTTGGTTCTATCATGCTTTTAGCCGTTATTCTTTTTTGTATAGGTGGCTTTATTGTCCAAATGTTTGCACAAGTTGCACTCGTACTAATTATAGGTCTTGGACCTCTATTCATTAGTTTGTATTTGTTCAATGCAACGCGAAAATACACCGATGCATGGATTACAACTTTGGTTAATTTTACCATTTTACAGGTTCTCGTGATCATGCTTGGAACAATTATATGTCAAGTTATCCTACAGGTTCTCAAAACTTCATATGAATCAATCTATGTTCTTTTTCCCCCTGTCATCGTCATTTCGCTCATAGGGGTTATTATCTTCCGTGCACTTCCCGGTATTGCAACAGCGCTGGCCTCTGGCGGACCATACTTTAACACAGGTGTCTCTTCAGGAACACAGGTTTTCACAATGCTTGCCAATGGTGCAAGAACAAGTGCTAATGCAGTAAAAAATGCCGCTTTACAAATCTCAGGTGCTGCCGGTAACGCTACTAAAGGTGTGGCAAGCGCGGCAGCAAAAGCAGGAAGATCTGGAGGTGGTCGTGGTCGGTTTTAAGATAAAGCACCTCTTTAAAAGAGTAAGAATTTTTGTTTTTGCCTTGCGTGCACCCTTTGGCGCACGCGCCATGATCCTGTTCCAGATAAGACCTAACATCTTGGGTCTTACAACAAAACCAATCAAATTCTTGCATCACATAGACTTGTAAAAGTGTCCAGAATAAAGGCTCTCATGCATTGTATTCCAAGATATTTGTGAGTTCAAAAAATGAAACGAAAAATAACTTTTGTTATGGTCCTAACAATAGCTCTTACTGGTTGCGCCTCTTTGAGTGGCCCCAAAAAACCACCACGCTGTAATGGCAAACATACACGTGCTTTAAATAAAGATAAGTGGAATTGGGACAATCAAAACGTTGTCTACCCAGAAAAGAGCCTAAAGCCTGTTACCACTCCCATCATTCTCAATACTTTGGAAAGTGAAAAAGCAACAGTCAATTCAGCCTTATTAAAGCCGGTTATTCATGAAGCACGATCTGATAAAACTGTGGAGGTTACGCGTGAAAAGTGATGCCCTTGAAGAATATATAAAAGAAGCGCGCTCATTTGACATTGATCGCATGCATAGCATGCGCGTTCGAATGAAAATTTCCATGGCTTTAACAGTGCTTTTTGGATTGATGACGATTGCACTGGCTTTAGCTGTCGCAGCTTTGACGCCTTTAAAAACGGTAGAGCCTTTTGTTATCCGCGTTGATAACTCAACAGGCATTATTGATACTGTAAGCGCCCTCAAAGAATCCCCTAACGACTATGATGAAGCGATAACGCGTTATTTTGCCAGCCAATATGTTCGTGCCCGTGAAGGTTTTCAAGCATCAGAAGCAGAAAACAATTTTCGTTTAGTTTCTCTTTTATCTTCTTCAAAAGAACAAAACCGTTTTGCAAAATGGTACGCGGGCAATAATCCAGAAAGTCCGCAAAATATTTATCATAACATGATTGCTACCGTCACAATCAAATCAATCTCTTTTATAAGCAAAGATCTTATCCAAGTTCGTTACTATAAAACGGTCAGAGACTTTAATGAAAAAGAAAATGTTTCCCATTGGATTTCAATCTTAAATTTTTCCTACGTGAACGCACACATTTCAACGTCTGATCGTCTCATCAACCCTCTTGGTTTTCAAGTATCAGAATATAGATCTGATCCAGAGGTGATAAAATGATCAGACTTTTAAAAACAATCTTTTTAATTTTTACGATCACTCTCAGCTTTCACACAGTCTTCTCACTTGCAGAAACAGCGCCTGTCAGTGCACGTAAAGATAACCGCATCAGATTTGTCAATTATGACCCCTACAATGTTGTACAAATCATTGGCTCCATTCGCTCTTCAGTTCAGCTGGAATTTGCCGATGATGAAGAAGTAACCTATGTAGGAATTGGAAATTCTGTTGCTTGGCAAGTTGCACCGGCTGGTCACTTTGTTTTTCTCAAACCGCGTGAAGTCCAACCTGTGACCAATTTACAAATTGTCACAAGCCGCCAAGATGGAATACAACGATCTTATCAATTCGAGCTGCAAATCCGTGAAGGGGATGTTTCAGCCGGTAATGAGACGTATTTCTTGGTAAAGTTTCGTTATCCAGAAGATGAAGCCTTGCGTAAGAAATTAGCCGAAGCAGAAAAAGCAAAACAACGTGAAGAAAACTTTGTCAATGATGTTTTAAATATCCATGAAGATTTTGGACCACGTAATTGGGCTTATGAAGCCCAAGGCTCATCCCTCATTGAACCTGCTTCTGTCTATGATAATGGGAAAACAACAACCTTTACCTTTTTAGGCAACATTGAAATCCCTGCCATTTACATTGTATCGCCTGATGGGCAAGAAGCGCTTATTCCCAAATCGATTAAAGGCAACAAGGTTATTGTTCATGCAACAGCTGCACAATTCACGCTACGGCGTGGGAATGAAGTATTGTGCATCTTTAATAAAAGGTTCGTACCAGAAGGAATTAACCCCGAAACAGGTACGACATCACCATCTGTACAACGTAAAGTGAACCTAGGAAGCAGCCATGAATAACACCGTGGATGAAAAAAGCATTAATGATCGCGATACAATTAAAAATGCTCAAGGAAAAAGTCAACAGAACAATATAGGGAAAGCTATTACTCTTATTGTTCTTTTCAGTGTCTGTCTTTACTTAGCCTATTCAACACTTGTTACAGAAAAAAAACAACCAATTGAATCTTCAAAAGAAGGAAAAGTTATAAAACAAACAGAGCTTTTTCGCCCTGCAAAGCCTACCCCTTACCCCCTTGAACAGCCTCGACGAAATAACGCTCTATTGCCAAAAGTCGAGCTACCAATACCAAACATCAATCAATTAAATTCTGATGACTCACTTCTGGAAGCAGCACAACGTGCTCCTGTATTAGCTTATGCAAATCCACAACAAAGCAAAATAGATTCACAAACAAATAATGGTGTTTTGCCTCACCAACTTGAAAGTAAACCTGATGAAACGACACAACGTTTTAATCATCTTCTCAAACCCACAGTGCTTGAAGGTATTCGTGCTTCAACCCTTGGCAATCGAAACTACATCATCGCGATGGGAACTTCTATCCCTTGTATTTTAGAAACAGCCATCAACAGTGATCAACAAGGTTTTGCCAGTTGTATTGTCTCCAGAGATATCTTATCAGACAATGGTCGTGTTGTCCTTCTCGATAAAGGTACCCAAATTGTTGGCGAATATCGCGCCGGATTGAAAAAAGGCCAAACACGTCTCTTTGTGCTATGGAATAGAGCAAAAACCCCTAATGGTATCATTATATCCTTAGCTTCACCTGCAACAGACAGTTTAGGGCGTTCTGGTATAGATGGAGATATTGATAACCATTGGTTAGAGAGGATTGGATCTGCGCTTCTTGTCTCCCTGATAAAAGATGTGACAAACTATGCCAATAAACGTTTAGCAAAAAAACAAGAAAAAGAAGAAACTGAAACACTCTCTTCAGGACAAAATATTGCAAATATTGTCGTCGAAAATTACGCTAATATTCCTCCAACATTATCCAAAAACCAAGGGGAAATGGTGAATATCTTTGTTGCTCGCGATTTAGATTTTTCCAGCGTTTATAAATTGAAAGTGATTGAAAATAAAAAACAAATTGTCAATCGGGCGATTTCAAGAAACTTTTATAAAAATTCTGCGATACCTTTAAAATGAACTCAAACTTACATACCATGAGCGATGAAACCATCGCGATTGTTCTCACAAAACTTGAACCCATCCGTGTTTTTTTGAAAGATGAAAGTCTTTTTGAAATTGTTATCAATCGTCCCTATCAAGTAATGACGGAAGGTATTGATGGATGGAAAACAATAGAGGCACCGGCTCTCTCTTTTAATGAGCTTATGGGGATTGCGAAAGTTGTCGCGTCCTATTCCAAGCAAAACATATCAGCCAAGAATCCAATATTATCGGCTACTCTGCCAGGTAATGAGCGCATTCAAGTTGTTATTCCGCCAGCTGTCGAAAAAAACACGATTAGTATGACAATTCGCAAACCATCATCGAAGAGTTTTTCTCTCGAGGAGCTAGCGAATAAAGGTCTTTTTTCGCTCTGTGAACAGATATCTTTCACGCCATTGAATGATTATCTTTCTCGTTTTAACGAACTCAAAATCATCGAGCATAACTTAGCTCATGCCTACTGCAATAAAGACTTTGTCTCCTTTTTAAATCAAGCTGTAAAATGCCAGAAAAATATTTTAATTGCAGGAAAAACTGGTTCAGGTAAAACAACATTATCAAAAGCATTAATCGCCAAAATCCCTCAAGAAGAGCGTATTATCACCATTGAAGATACACAAGAATTGGTGATACCGCACCCTAATCATGTCTCGATGTTCTATTCAAAAGATGGACAAGGCTTAGCCTCTGTTGGACCCAAAGAATTGCTTGAATCATCTTTACGGATGCGTCCTGATCGTATTCTTTTGCAAGAACTTCGAGATGGGACAGCCTTTTATTATATCCGCAATGTCAATTCAGGTCATCCAGGTTCCATTACAACGGTTCATGCCTCAACAGCCCTTGCTGCCTTTGAGCAAATGACCCTTTTGGTCAAAGAAAGTGACGGGGGAGGTGATTTAGAGCGTGATGATATTCGAGGACTGTTGATTTCAATGATTGATATCATCATCCAATGCAAACGGGTTGAAGGAAAATTTAAGGTCACAGAAATTTATTATGATCCCTTCAAACAACGAAACATCTTTGGAGGAGACTAAAAGAAGATCTCATCGGCTGCTAAAGGCTCTTTTAAAGCGACGATTGCACATAAAAGGAAAAATGCATGAAAACCAAAGCAACAGAAAACAGCGAAAATCTTTTATCGATGACAGTGGAAGAATTAAAACAACGCCGTGAAGCGGTTGAAGCAGCCATCAGCACCCATGCAATAGAGGGAATAGCGCTACATTCCAAAACGCTAAAAATTTTAGAAGAATATGCAAGGGGAAATATTTCACTCGAGGAATTTAATACTCTCATGGACAACGTAACATTATAAGGAAGCTACGATGCCAAAAGCAAAAGAAAAAACAAAAAATATCCAAACAGTTTCTCCCCATCATTATGTCTACCCGAACACCACAACACTCAAAAATAAATATGGAATAAAAGACTTTAAATCCTTTCTGGAGAAATGCTCGCATGATACAGCAAAAGCGATGGTTAATCTGCGTGAAGCCCCCCTACCAGAAAAATTTGATACTTCCTATCTATGCTCTATTCATTATCAGTTGTTTAAAAATACCTTTGAATGGGCTGGTCATCTTCGCCATCTTCCCTTTACATTTGAAGATGGTACCACAGCCGCTATGCCCGAAATGAAAAGAACAGGATGGGAAAATCCTTTTGCACTCGGTGATGAAATCCCTGAAGGTTTACAAAAATTAGATCAAACACTTGCCGAAAAAGATAATTTGCAAGGCTTAACGCGTGAGAAATTTAACTCTGAAGGAATAAGCTTATTTAACTTCCTTAATCAACTCCATCCTTTTAGAGAAGGCAACGGACGTACACAACGGATCTTTTTTGAAAAGCTCGCTCAAGCAGCAGGCCATCAGCTTGATTTTTCACTTGTTACAAAAGAACGTATGATGCTCGCCAGTGTTGCTGTAGCAGAAAATGGTGATCTAGAACCAATGCAACATCTATTTGAGGATATCTCTAATCCAGAAAAAATACTTCTTTTAAAAGAATTCATGAACAACATGAAAGAACTTGGGCGCAATGTTAATGATCGTCCCGTTATGGTTGCAAACGAAGGTAAAACTTACACAGGGATGTATAGAGGTGCTGGTCTTGAAGGCTTTGCGCTCAACGTCAAAGGTGCTTACATCATCGGCAATAAAGAGCATCTCACACCAGAACAACTCAAAACATTAAAACCCGGTGACAAATTTACCTTTACAGTCCCAAAAACAAAAGAGCTTGAAAGCATTCTCATCCCAGAAGAGAAATTAGCTCCTTTGGCGAAAAATGAAATGTCCGAAATGATTGCACAAGATGCCTGTGTCCACGCAAGCCTAAAACAGGTCAAAAAATTGGCAAAAATTGTTTATAGTAACGAAAAAATATTAGACAAACAGATGATAGAGATCATCAAAAATCCAAGCTTAGGCCAACAGCTCGCCAACCAAATTGAAAGAGCACCGCACTCTGTTTCTCATCTTGCAGGTTTCAGTTTATGTGGACTACAAAATCAAGCACGTGCAAACGCTAAAAATCATCTTGAGATGCTCTGTACTGCCGTTGCAAATTTCGCCCATGCTGTAAAACATGCGGAGAAGGAAATTACTCAAGAACATGCAACAGAACGAAATGATCGTGCAAAAATAGTAAAAATGCCAAGCAAAAGCTTACAAGAGCTCTTCACCTTGCCAAAAGAATTACAGCAAGAAGCTTTAGTAAAAAATCCTTTACTTCAAAAAGAGCTTACCGACTTTGTAAAAAACATTAATAGCCGTCTCTCACTAAGCGAACAGAGAGCGCTGAAGAACAATGATCATGAAACACTCGCGAAAAGTCTTGGTGTTTCAGAACACAAAGCACAGGAAATTGCCGAAATCACTAAGCAAGCCAAAGAAGTACACCAACAATTGCAATTGCGTACAGTCAGCCGCTCAAAAGTGCTCGCTATGGCTAGCTAAACACTTTGAGTGGTTTCTAATTCATTTAAACATCCCATAAGTTGGAAGATGTTTTAACACTCTCTCCCTTATGAGAAAAAAAGAATGCCATATCCGTCAATAAAGGAGGAAGTATTTCACGCTCTATTCCGTCATTTTAGGTCCACACTATGGTCCATACTAAAAGAATTAAAGGTAAGATACAGCGATGGTTACTTTAACGTTAGAAGAATTATAAAAATATCACGAAGAAGAATCTAATACAGAGCAATCAGCATCTACACACTTGAAAGAAAAGAGCTTCATTTAAGAGGAGAATAGGAAGAACAGGCGAAAAGGAACACTTCACACAAAAATTTAATACCCCTATGAATCATATTGACATTATAAGGAGGTTATTATGCCAAAAGCGAAGTCGAAAACAAAAGGAATCCCCTCACCCCATCATTATGTCTATCCTGGTACCCAAATACTCAAAAATAAATATGGAGAAAAAGATTTAAAACTCTTTCTGGAAAAATGTTCGCATGACACAGAACAGGCATTAAAGGTTCTGCGTCAAGAACCCCTACCAGAATATTTTGATGCTGATTATCTATGCTATATCCATCATCAATTGTTTAAAAATACATTTGAATGGGCTGGAAAGATACGCACTGTTCCCTTCACATTTGCAGACGGTAGCGTTGCCGCCATGCCAGAAATGAAAAGAGCAGAATTGGGCAATGCTTTTGCAAGCGATGGGGAAATTCTCGAAAAATTACAAAAATTAGAGAGAATGCTTGCCGAAAAAGAAAATTTGCAGGGCTTAACGCGCGAAGAATTCAACTCTGAAGCAGTAAAATTGTTTATCTCTTTCAAAAATATACACCCATTCATAGATGGCAATGAACACGCAACAGAATTCTTTTTTGAAAATCTCGCCAAAGCAGCAGAACATCAACTTGATTTTTCGCTTGCCACAAAAGAACGCATGATGGCTGCCTATACCGAAGCAGCACAATATGGCAATACACAAGCGATGCAAGATCTTTTTGAAGATATCTCCAATCCAAAAAAAATATGTATTTTAAAAGAATTCATGAACAACATGAAAGAAGTTGGGTGCGATGTTAATGATCGTCTTGTTGTGGTTGCAAAAGAAGGCGAAACTTACATGGGCACCTATAAAAGTGTTGGTTTGAATAGCTTTGTAGTCTATGCGCAAGGTACTTACATCCTTGGCAATAAAGATTCTCTCACACCAGAGCAAATAAAAACATTAAAACCCGGTGGTACAATTGTCTTTACAACCCCCAAAGCCGAAGAGCTTGAAAACACGCTTATCCCCAAAGAGACATTAGCACCTCTAACAAACAGTGAATTTATCAGAAGGGTTGCGGATAGTAACCGTGTCTACACAGCTCGAGATCAAATTCAACATTTGTCAAAAATTGTTTATGGCAACTCAGCAGCATTAGAAGAACGGATGGAAGAAGTTTTTAAAAATCCAGACTCAGGCCAAAAGCTTGCTAATCAGATTGAGCGCTCTCCTCATTCTATTTCTCATCTTGCAGGTGTCAATATTTTTAGCTTTAAAAGTCAAATGCGCCAAAATGCTGAAGATCATGTTAATCTGCTCTGTACCGCAGTGACGAATTATGCGACTGCTGTAAAATATATGCGTCATGCAATCACTCAAGAACATAAAATCGAACAAGACCGTTGCGGAAAAGCGGTCGAGAAGCCAAGTAAAGACTTGCAAAATCTCCTTTCCTTATCACCGGAATTACAAAAAGAAGTCTTGTCTCAATCTCCTCACTTGTACCAAGAACTCCGCACTCTTGTACGCAATTTAGAGCATCGTCTCTCATCAAACGAATATAATGCGATCAGAAACCATGATTATGAAACACTCGCGAAAAGTATTGGTGTATCAGAACAGAAAGCACAAGAAATTACCAACATTGTTCAGAAGGCCAAAGAAGCACATGAGCAAGTCCACATACGCAGACTAAATCGCTCAAATGTGCTCGCTATAGCAAGCTAAAAAGCTGTGAAAATTTGCATCTTCCTTTGAATACGCATGGCAAAGGAGTGCTTTGACACTCTCTTTTCCATAAAAGTGGGAGCGTTAAGCGCCATATCACCGATTTTTAAAATACCATTTTACAGTATATCCCGATAAAACCGACCGCCAAAACCGCCTACTAAAACCGAAAGTAAGACATGATGAAATATACCAAGACACAAATGATACTCATTTTAACACCTATTGCTTTAGGTTCTTTAACGATATTCCTTGTTCCTCATTTTTTGTTGTTTATAATAAATGGACTAAAGAGCAATCAAATTTATTGGACTCTTCGTTCAGAACCTTTACTAGTCCTAGCACTAACAGCTGCTGTGTCATTGTTTTATAGTCTCTCGCAAAAACTGCACTTACGTAAAGGAATTACTTTCGTTTCCCTTATCTTTTTTGGAACCACAGCTCTTTACTATATTGGTGGAGAAATAAAACGTTTAGGTCCCTATGTAGGCCAACAAGGAATAACGTGGAACTATGCGCTTCAATTCATGGACCCCATGGTTGTCTTTGGCGTCATCATTGGCCTTTTTCTTTTAGCAATCCAATTTATAACAACCTCTCCACCTAAAAATAAGGTCAAACGTGCAAAAAAAGGTGTGTTTGGTGAATCCGCATGGATGAATTTAAGAGAGGCAGCGAAAATTTTTCCTGCCAATGGGCAAATTGTTGTGGGTGAAAGATACCGTGTTGATCAAGATAATGTGTGCAAAATTCCCTTTGCACCTGGCAATAAAACAACATGGGGAAAGGGTGGGACAGCCCCTTTGCTAACCTTTAACCTTGATTTTGGTTCAACTCATATGATCTTTTTTGCTGGTTCTGGTGGCTATAAAACAACAAGTACAGTGGTTCCCACGTGTTTAACCTATCCAGGGTCTATTATTTGTCTTGATCCTTCAACAGAAGTTGCCCCAATGGTCAAATTTGCGCGTCAAAAGATGGGGAATAGAAATGTCATTGTTCTCGATCCAAATTCATTTTTAACAAAAAATTTTAATGTCATCGATTGGCTTTTAGACGACAGCGTACCACGCACACAACGCGAAGCAAATATTGTAAGCTTTGCTAAGTTGCTTCTTACAGATAAAAAATCAGAAAATTCTTCAGCGGAATATTTCTCGACACAAGCTCATAACCTTTTAACAGCTCTTCTTGCTCATGTTATATTTTCTGATGAATATAACGACACCGAGCGCAATTTAAAAACATTGCGTGGAATTCTCTCTCAATCAGAAACAGCTGTTGTCAATCAACTACGTATGATTCAAGAAACAACACCTTCTCCTTTTATTCGCGAAATGGTTGGTATTTTTACAGAAATGGCAGAGCAAACCTTTTCAGGAGTCTATACAACCGCATCAAAAGACACTCAATGGCTTTCTTTGTCCAATTACGCAGATCTTGTCTGCGGAGATGATTTTTTTTCCTCAGATATTGCAAATGGCAATACAGATGTTTTTCTCAATCTCCCCGCAAGCATTTTAAACAGTTATCCAGCTATTGGACGCGTGATTATTGGCGCCTTTCTCAATGCCATGGTTACAGCAGACGGTAACTATAAAAAGCGTGTTTTATTCGTCTTAGATGAAGTTGATCTTCTAGGCTATATGAATATTTTAGAAGAAGCGCGCGATCGTGGACGTAAATACGGTACATCCTTGATGCTCTTCTATCAATCCTCTGGTCAGTTGGTCAACCACTTTGGAGAAGCAGGAGCACGTTCATGGTTTGAAAGTTGTTCCTTTGTCAGCTATGCTGCCATTAAAGACTTCCAAACTGCCAAAGATATTTCAGAACGCTGTGGCCAAATGACTGTTGAAGTAACCGGAACGAACAAATCAAGAGGCTTATCTTTAGGAAAGAGTTCATACAACGTCAATTACCAACAAAGAGCCCTGATTTTACCCCATGAGGTAATTCAAGAAATGCGTCAAGATGAACAAATTATTCTTATGCAAGGACAACCCCCTTTGCGATGTGGACGCGCCATCTATTTCAGAAGAAAAGAAATGTTAGCCGCAGCTGCAAAAAACCGCTTTGCTCCACAAAAGAAAAACTAACTTCCTATTATGAGATCTTGACTATGAAAAGATCAACCACAAAAACAACATACATTTCTATTTTTTAAAAACCCGTTAACAAAAAGTTTTTGACCGCTTCTTCACACATAAGGAAAACATGATAAAAAATCCGTGTTTTTTCCTTTTTGTATTTTGTGTATCGTTTTACCAGTACCCATCGTCTTTACAAGAAAGTCCACCCCCCTCAAATCACCTATAACCAAACCAACATTTCCACTTGAGAACGTCCTGCAAATACATTCCTACAAAGCTTTTTGTTTATAATTTATCCCCTACAAACAACCCAAAATTTGATCTTTGAGATAAGAACTCTCAAAACACCTACACTCAAGAACATCGATTTTTTCCCAAAAAATATTTAAGATATACATCAAAATGAATAAATCATTCTTATACAAGCTTTTCCCCCTTTACGATATCATAAAGTGTTCTATTTTAATGATAAAGCGCTGAAAAAGGCTTTTCTCCCCAACCAAAGAAAGGGTTTCCTCTCTTATGGATCTTAAAGCAGTGCAATACAATGAGAGCAATAATACAAAATAAAAAACAATTTGTTTTAAAAAAAACACAAACAAGATGTTCGTATGAAGCAATAAGAAAAACATAATGGAGAAAAATTCTTGATGACTGCTTTTGCCCTTAGATTCACTAATCTGAGTACTGTGTATGAAAAGTACCAACTCCATCCGCAAACCAAGAGCGATTGCACCCGCCATATCCACGATCTTCATCAAAGCGCTCTTGCAAATAACTTTGTTAAAAGCAAAAAACCAACAATTTTAAGCAACATTTTTCTTTTTGACCCCTTCCTTACAGCTCAAAGAATGAAGGTTTTTCCAGAGTCAATTTGTAGACAATCCATTTTCTGACCACTCATGGGCTTCATATCAGCGCCCTCAATACCAGTATTTTACAGTACAACAGGATAATAAACAAAAAGAAATATCAGAAAAGATTTCCAAAAATAAATGAAAAAAGAAAATATACATGAAAACAATCACAATAGAACATTTGGCATTTCTCACACCAAAAACCTTTCGCAAGTATCACAAAACGATCGATACAACCATCCATACACTTGAGGAAAAAGCACTCCCTCTCATAACACCAAAAATCTCAAAAGAATACGCGAAGGGGAATTTTTCACATGCAGCGTTTAAGACGCTTATCAACCACCACCCTACCTAGGAGAGATTATATGTTAGAGAAAAATTATTTATATAAAGGTACCCTAACACTCAAAAATAAATATGGCATAAAAGACCCCAAAAAACTGTATGAACGCTGTGCCCATGATACCGCCAGAGAAGCGGTCAATTTTCGCTATGAACCACTTCCACAAAAATTTGATTCCACTTATTTAAAATTAATTCACTGGAGCCTCTTCCACAAAACTTTTGAATGGGCTGGAAAAACCCGCGATGTATCCTTTACATTTGAAGATGGAACCTCTGCCCATATGCCGGCGATGCGTCCCAAAGGTTATGAAGTCCCTTTTGCTGTCGGACCGCAGATTCAAAAAAAACTAAAACAACTCGAAAAAACACTTAATGAGAAGAACAATTTAAAAGGTTTATCGCGCCAAGAATTTGCTGAAAATGCCGCTGAAGTTTTTATGGTACTCGAGCACGCACATCCTTTCCGAAAAGGAAATGGGCGCGTAAATCGAATGTTTATGGAAAAACTTGGACAAGCAGCAGGATATACCATTGACTTTTCTTTCATCACAAAAGGACGCATGACAGCAGCTTGTATTGAAGCCATGCAATATGGCAATCCCCAACCGATGAAAGATCTTTTTGAAGATATCACGCATCCGCAAAAATCCCTTGTTTTAAAAGAATTCATCTTCCAAATGAGAAATGCTGGACTGGATGAAATTAACAATCGTATTGTTGTTGCCGCAAAAGAAGGGATCCCCTATAAAGGCATTTTTAGAGGTTTTTCAGCAGAAGGTTTTGTCATGGAAATAGAAGGTGCTTTCGTCGTCGGCCACAAAGATGATCTCCCCCCAGAACTCGTCAAAACATTACTCAACGGTGCCCGCCTCTGCTTTCAAAAAACCAACGTTCAAAGCTTACAAGAAACACTGATCCCAAAAGAAACATTAGCACCTCTTACACATGAAGAGTTATTCACAAGAATTTCAAATGACGCTTATGTTGAAGCATGCCGAAAAGAAATCGAAAATTTATCAAAGATTGTTTATGGTAAAGCCCACGCATTAAAGACAAAAACAGATATCTTAACGGCAGATCCAAGCTTAGGAGATCAGTTTGCCAATGAAATTTTACAAAACCCTCAATCAATTTCTAAACTTGCAGGAAGAAAAATACTTGGCATGAAAAGTCCAAATCGTAGAAAGGCGGAACAAACTGCTCCACAACTCAGCCAAACCCTTAAGAGCTATGCCACAATAACAGAACAAACAAAAGAAGAAATTTTAGAGCAACATCAAAGAGAACAAAAACGCCTGAGCCACACTGTCAAAACACCTGAAAAAAATTTACAAAACCTATTTGCCTTACCAAGAGAACAACAAAGAGAAGCTTTATTGCATTCTCGTTCACTGCGACAAGAACTCCATCACTTTTCGCGCCAACTACACAATCGTCTATCCTCAGAAGATCGTAAAGCCGTACAAGAAAAAGATTACACCAGACTAGCTTGCCTACTTGGGACATCGGAAAGCAGAGCAAAAGAAATTGCGAATACTGTAAGGAACACCAAAGAAGCACAATGTCAAGCTTCCACCCTAAAAGTTAATCGCTCTTCATCACTTGCTCTTACCGGCTAAAAACGCGTGAACTTTTGCCTTCCAACTAACTCTTGGCGTAAATCATTTTATCTCCATTGCGCTCACCAGTTGTTTTAGAATGTTACAAAAAATAGTCCTAAAAATGAATCCTGTAATTTACTATAACTTATTGATAAAATTTCATAAAAAAGCTGTATAAAAGTCATAAACATCGATTACGGTAGTCGCAAATAGCGGAGGATTTTTGAAGACCCTTCAAATGGACATCCTCCTTTGTAGTAAAGCTATTAAAGCATAAAGGTGGAGAGTGCGCCAAAAAGGTTTTCTAAAAACAGATCGTGAAAGGAAACAGGCATGAAAATAAATCTACAATCCCCTTCTAAAAAGCCTTCGATACAAGGATTAAGACAACGCTTTGAACAAACTAACCAAGGATCTAATCCAGAACCCATCTATGCAAAGGTGAATAAGCCCAGAGGGAAACAACCCAAACAGTCAACTATCTATGCCCCCCAAACCCCACTAGGAACTATCTATGCCCCCCAAAACCCACCAGAATCTGCCTATGCAACACCGCGTGGTGGGCCAGATCCCCAAAAACGAGTAGACCCCTATGCAATAACTGATCTGCAGAATCTAGGTGGGGGGTCAGGATATTACAGCCTAAAAAATCCCCTCTACGAAGGATCTGGCATAGTGCAAAATGGAGGGCACTCCCAAGAGCCACAATTAGAAGAACACATCTACGAAGAGGTTGAGGTGGGAGGAAATGGGGAGCCAGACTATCAACGCCTAGAAAATCCCCTCTACCAAACATCTAGCATGGTGCAAAATGGACAGCCCCCTCATCCACAATTAGAAGAACACATCTACGAAGAGGTTAATGTGGGAGGAAATGGGGGGCCAGACTATCAACGCCTAGAAAATCCCCTCTACCAAACATCTAGCATGGTGGAAAATAGCCAGAACCCCCAACAACCAACAGAAACTATCTATGCACCCCAAAACCCACCAGAATCTGCCTATGCGGCACCGCGTGGTGGGCAAAATCCCCGAAAACTAGTAGACCCCTATGCAGTAACTGATCTGCGGGATCTAGGTGAATATGAAGTCCGAGAAAATCCCCTCTACGAAGGAATTGACACGGTGAAAAATGGAGGACACACACCCCAAGGACCCACAGAAAATGCCTCTGCAGAAGGTCCTACACCAAACAGAACAACACCTCTGACAAAAAAACAAGTAACTAAAAATCTTCAAGAAGACTTACGTGTCCAATACGGTGCAGACGAAGTCTGCCATTGGTCCCGAATTGTTTTTGGAAACCCGAATGCTTTGCAGGAGCAACTTACCAAGATTCTTGAAAATCCTGAACAAGGACGACAAATCGCACAAGATGTTGCAGCAGATCCTGAAAGCGTTGGTAAACTTGCCGGTAGAAAAGTACTGGGTATAAAATCCCCACAACGCAAACACGCTGAAGAAGGCGTAAAATCCCTATCTAGAGTTCTTAAAAGGCATGCGGAAACTGTAGAAACACAATACAAGAGCCTTACAAAGAGCCAAGAAAAACAAAAAGATCTTGAGAGAGGAGAAAGTCCAGAAAGAAGAGCTACACAAAGAACACATCATCATCACCATCATCACGCAAGAGAACAACGCCAAAATCCTCCACAGCATGATGTGCAATCACGCAGGCAACAAAGCCAAAAAGGAGTGGCTTTTGCACTGTGAGCATGCATAAATTTTGCCTTTTACCTAATCTCCTAGTGCAAGTCGTTTTGTATGAAGTGCGCTAGGTTTTTTATGCAATATTACGAAAAACATCCTTCAAAATAGCTCCCCGTAATTTTAATGTAACTTATTGATAAAATTTCATAAAAAAGCTGTATAAAAGTCATAAATATCGATTACGATAATTGCAAATAGCGGAGGATCTTTGGAAGTCATTCAAATGAACATCCTCCTTTGTAACAACGCTATTAAAGCGTAAAGGTGGAGAGTGCGCCAAAGAGGTTTTCTAAAATATTGAAAGGAAACTCGCATGAAGAAAAATCAACCTAACCCAGACCCCTTATACGCAAAGGTTAATAAACCATCCAGAACGCCTCACACCCCCTCCACAGAGGAAGTCATCTACGCCGATGTTAGCACAGGAAACCACCAACAGCACCCAGGTGAAACTGTCTACGCAGAGGTTAACACAAGAGGAAGCAGAGGAAACCACCAACAGCACCCAAGTGAAACTATCTACGCAGAGGTTAACACAAGAGGAGGCAGAGGAAACCACCAACAGCAAACAAGCCAAGCTGCCCATACAGGAGCTAGCGCAGAAAGGACACCAACCCCTCCTAGGTCTCCGAAAGATGAAGTTACTAGAAAGCTTTTACAAAACACAAACTTCCAATATGGTGTAAGAGAAGTCCAAGAGTGGAGCAAAGTTGTTTATGGTAACGAACATGCTTTGAATGAACAACTTTCTAAGATTCTTGACGATCCCAAGAATGCAGAAAAAGTCTTACGGGACCTTGCAGAAAATCCTGAAAGCCCTGCTAAGCTTGCTGGTAGAAAAGCACTTGGCATAAAAAGTCAAGCACGCAAAGAAGCTGAAGATGGTTTTTCTCCCCTTTGCTCAGCTCTTGAGAGACATATCCATACTACACAAAAGCTCCATAAACAGTTTACACGGGAGCAGGAAAGAGAAAGAGGTCAAAGACACGAAAGTCCAGAAAGAGACTCAGAGCACAGACATCACCACCACCATCATCGCCATCATCACGCAAAAGGAAGAGAACACGCTAATCCGGAGCACAATTCACAACAACGAAAACATGCAACCGAAAAAGGAGTGGCTTATGCCGTGTAAGGCATAAACGTAAAAACACATAAACTTTTGTTTTTCATGTAATCTAATCTCTTGGCGTAAATCGTTTCATTGCGATTGCGCCAAGAATTGTTTTATCTTGTAACAGAAAATAGTCCTAAAAATGGATTCAGTAATTGACTATAAACTTATTGATAAAATTTCACAAAAAAACTGTATAAAAGACACAAATTCCCATTACGATGGTGATAAATAGCGTCGGTCTTTGGAGATCACTCAATTTTGATATCTTCTTATAAAAACCATAAAAATATAAAGGGCGAGAGTGTGCACCAAAGAGGTTTTCTAAAACAATTATTGAAAGGAAACATGCATGAAAAAATATCACCCTCACCCTTTTCCATCCCCTTCAATACAAGAACTTATAGCGCTCTATGAAAAAGCGGCGGCAGAGGTTACAAACCCAGAAAGCCTCTATAAAGAAGCTCCTTCACAAAGCAAAAGGTTGTCATCCATACCAGAAAAAGATGAGGAAAGACAATCTCTTTTAAAAGAAGAAGCTGTATATGCATCAACAAATCCAACAACGCTTCTAACAAGAGGCAACTCTACCAAAAGGCAGCAAAAACATGAAACGACACACTCAACAGTTACTTCACAAGTTTCTCTAAAAAGGGCAACAAGAGTTCTCTCAGAGGAAGAAATCATTCAATTGCTTCCACATCATTCATTGGTTCAAACATATCGAAAGGAAATCCAACGTTTATCCGCAAGTGCCTATGGTAACCCAAACATTTTGCAAGAAAAAATGCAAGAAATTCAAAGAAATCCCGCTGCAGGAGAGGAGCTCTCATGGCGCATGGCAGCATATCCTGAAAGTATCGCTAAACTTTCAGGCACCAGCGCGTTGGGCTTCAAAAATCGAGCACGTAGACAAGCGGAAGAGAGTTATTCCGCTCTCAGTCTCACCATTGATTGTTATACAAAAGCTGTAAAACAGGCAAGAGAGAACCTCTTACAATCTCCAGAGCAAGAACTCAAAAACTATGAACGTTTAATGGGGAAGGAAGCCGTCGCTGAACTTCTACAAAAACCAGATCATTGTGAAAAAGAAACTCTTTCAAAGGCAGAAATTTCCACCCAAATTCACCAACATTCAAAAGTCAAAAGACACCATGCCCAAATCAAATATTGGTGCACTGTTGTTTTTGGAAACGAAAATATTTTACAATCACAAATAGAAGCGCTTTTCCAAAACCCTGAAACGATAGAAGCACTCGGACAGCAACTTGTCGGAAATCCTCAATCTTTTCACAAGTACGCTGGTATCAATCTTTGTGGCTTTAAAAATCAAGCACGCAGACATGCTGAAGCTGGTCTTTCCCACCTCATTGACGCCACTGATAATTATGCAACGGCTGTAACACAAGTAAGAGAGAGCATTTTGCAAACCGAGCAGGCAAAACAAAAGCGCCATGAACCATCTTATAAACGGGCGCAAGATTTGCATCAACAACAAAGCGTCTCACCGTCTGCTCAACGCACTGAGCCTTCAACAGTAACGCATGAAGGAACAACACTCCTTGGACAACAAAGAGAAATAGATATTCGTCCTCGCAAAACTGCCGCCCCAAAAGCGATGGCTTTTGCCAGCTAAACAGACATAAGTTTTCACATTAAATCCAACATCTTGGCGCAACACAGAACAGGGGTGTTTGCGCCAAGAAAGCCCAATCTTGTGAAACAATTCAGTTTCATATCTGCTCTCGTAAAGACCGAGTAAAAAAGCATAAAATAGAATAAACACCAACGCATATTTTTAAATAGTATTTAAAAACAATATTTGAAGAGTTTGAAAGGAACATATATGAAAAAAAGAAATCCTTCCCCTTTTATCACCGAAATGATGGAAAAATTTCAACAACAGACTGAACAATCCCCCACCAGCCCCCGCCCTCCGCAAGTTTCTCAAAGTTTGCCAAAACCAACTGTACAAAAACGCCCAGAAAATTTATCACACCACCCAAAGGTTGCTCCACCGCCCCCCACACACATGAAAAACCGAGTGCAAACCAGCACAATGCCTCCTAACGCCAAAAACCAAGAGACGCCTCCCCCACAAAAAAAAGTGGCTCCGCCAAAACCTCCGCGTGCAAAAGAGAGACAACAACATAAACCAACAGTTCAAGAGTCCCCCTCCCTACAGACAAAAGTGGCTCCGCCCCCTCCTCCACGCATGAGAGAAAAAACACAAACCGGCACAAAAATCCCCAGCACAAAAATCCAAGAGAACTCCTCTCCGCACACAAAAGCAGCGCCACAAAGACCTCCACGCGAAAAAGATAGGCAACAAAACAAAACAACAGTTCAAGAGTCCCCCTTCCTACAGACAAAAGTAGCTCCGCCCCCTCCTCCACGCATGAGAGACAGAGTGCAAAACGGCACAAAAATCCAAAATCCTGAAACACATGAACCAAGTGTTAGACCCAAAACACCATTACATATGAAAGTCAGGCAGCAAAGCAGTTCATCATCACAAGACAGTGGAACATATGCCGTCCCGCCTTCAAGAAAACCGCACCGTATGGAAAACAGAAAACAAAGCGATACTGTCGTCCAAAAACCTTCCTCTCCACACACAGCAATTGAACAACCAAAATCGTCTCACGGACAAAAACCATCTATTAATACAATGGAAAGAGAGCTATTGCTCGTAGCATATCAAGAAGAAATACGATTTTTGTGCGAAAAAGTTTATGGCGACCGGCTTATTTTAAGTGAAAGAATAGAAGCAATCAAAGAAAACCCCGATATGGGAGAACAGCTCTTATGGGATGTTACAGAACAGCCTAAGTCTATTTCTAAGCTTGCTGGTAGAAAAGTTCTTGGCATAAAAAATCATGCGCGCAGAAAAGCTGAAGAAACTCTTCCCACCCTATGTGCTGCCATTAACGGTTATGTGTATACTTCAAAATATACAAAAAGTGAAAATATTTTACAAGGTTCTCACACGGAACAACAACATCAGCGACAAACACACGAGGAAGAGCTAACAAATCAACATTTACAAAATCCGCTCAATTCAGAAAAGAAAATAAAGCCTCTCTCAAATGAGGAAATTGCCCGCAGAGTTCAACAAGATCCATCGGTTCGATATGGTCAAAGAGAGATCGAATATTGGTGCCAAATTGTTTATAATGATCCATTTATTTTGCAATATAACATAGAAGATATGCAAAAAATTCCGGATATAGGAGAAGAGCTTGTATTTCAAATTGAAAACCCTTCTAGATCTTTTGCTCCGCTTGCTGGTAGGCAAGTCCTTGGCATAAAAAATGGAGCACGCAAAGCCGCTGAAGAAAATCTTCCTACCCTGTGTACCGTCATTAAGGATTATGCTGAAACTGTAAAACAGTTAAGAGAAACCATTGTGCAAAACCATCAGGCAGAACAACAACAACGTTATCAACCACCTACCGATCTCGATAAAAAATTACAAAAGCAGCAAAGCTTATCGCAGCCCCCAAAGCTGCCTGAACGCTCAACAGCAAAGCGGCATCAAGAAGTTGCAGAAACTTCTAGACAAGAAGACCAGCCGCATGTTCGACCGCGCAGAGCCGAAACATCAAAGGCAATAGCTTTGTCGTGATAAATCTCCTAATTGTTGGCTTTTTATCCAAAACTTTGGTGCAATTATCTTGCCAAGATTGCACCAAAGACGGTGTATGAAATACAGAAAATTTTGAATAAGACACCCCATTATTTTACAGAATTCATTGATAAAATTTCACGATAATACTTCATAAAAATTACACACTTTAACTTTTTTCCATGATTAACTTGGTTCCATGCGAATAAGGTCAATTTTTTCAATCATTCAAATAGGCATTCTTCTTTGAAGAAAACGCTACGAAAATAATTAAAGGCAAAAAATGTAAAAAAAGCTTTCAAAAAATAATGTTAACCTTTGAAAGGAAATATACATGAAAGAAAACACTAAATATTGTGCCTCTTCCACACAGGAAGAATTGCAAGAGCAACACTCTGCAATTAATGCAGCCATTTCAAAGCAAATCAATGAAGAAGCGCAAAATTTTTTCTACCCCAATAGCAAAGTGCTTAAAAATAAATACCGCATCAAAGAGCAAGAAATATTAAAAGAACGCTGTTTTAATGATGTAAAAAAAGAAATGATAAAACTGCACCAAGAACCTCTACCAGAGCAGTTTAATGCCTCTTATCTAAAATACCTTCATCAACGCCTCTTTTCCCGTGCATTTGAATGGGCCGGACAAACACGCGAAGAGCCTTTTACATTTGAAGATGGCACTGTTGCTTCTATGCCCATTTTGAAAAGAAAAGAATTTACAAAACCTTTTGCGATTGGCAGAAAAATACAGGAGGGACTAGAAAAGTTAGATAAAACGCTTGCTGAAAAGAATAATTTACAAGGCTTAACTCGCGAAGAATTCGTTGAACAAGCAGCTGGTATAATGATAGATTTGCACCACTTGCATCCTTTCAGAGAGGGCAATAGGCGCACAAAGAGACTGTTTGTTGAAAAACTCTCTCAAGCAGCAGGACATGAGCTAGACTTTTCTCTTGTGAGCAAAAAACGTAAAGACTTTGTCCGCGCCGCTGCCATGGAACATAGTGATCCAGAGCCTATGAAGCATCTGCTTGAGGATATCTCAAATCCAGAAAAATTGCTCCTCTTACGAGAATTCACCAACTCTATGAGAGAGCTTGGATTGGATGAAAAAAATTATCATCTCGCTATCGTCGCAAAAGAAGGAGAAACCTATCATGGTACCTACAGAGGCAGTGGACCCAATGGCTTCATGCTTGATGCCAACGGGATTTTCATCTTGGGAAATAAAAAAGATCTCACCCCAGAGCAAATACAGACATTAAAAATCGGTGCCCCCCTCTCCTTTACAGCACCAAAAGTTCAAAACCCAGAAAAAACCCAGCAAAAAACATTGCTTCCAGAAGAAAAAAGAGCCACTCTTAAAAACGATGAAATAACTGAAAAAAGCAAAGACAACACATCCATTCAAACAAAAAAAAAGGAAAAATCCCATTTTTCACCATGGATTGCCCCTCATGCTTTACATGACAGCATTGAAGTTATGCCACAAAGTTTGCAAGAACAAGAACAAATGACCAAACCAATTGCTCAATCGGATTCCTCCATGAGGCAAATGCAAAAAGATTTCCAAAAAAACATTTTACAGACCAGTAATACAGCGACAAATGATCCAATATCTGTCAAAATGACAAAGGAAACACGCTCTGATCATCCAGAAATAGAAAAACAGCCCCAAAAAAAAGCAATGGCATACTGGGATACTGGTACAAAAAAAACGGACACCGTCCCTCTCATCTTACAGGAGAAATTATCCTCACCGCCTGAGACCGAAGAAAATAAGACAATATACCGTAATTTCTTTTACCCCAATAGTATCACCTTAAAAAATAAATATGGAATAAAAGACTATAGAAAATTAAAAGTGCAATGTGCCCATGATACAACAAAAGCAATCATTCATCTGCGCCAAGAAGCGCCACCACAAAAAATAACCTCCACATATCTCCAATATATTCATCACACCCTATTTAAAAATACTTTTGAATGGGCAGGACAAACACGCGAAAAACCATTTACATTTGAAGATGGTACCGTTGCTTATATGCCAATGATGAAAAAAGATGGTATTTCTTTTGCCTCAACAAAACAGATACAGGAGGGACTAGACAATTTAGATAAAATACTTGCTGAAACGAATAGCTTAAAAGGCTTAACCCGCGAAACATTTGTTGAACATGTCACTGAAATGTTGATACAGCTCAACTATACGCATCCCTTCAGAGAAGGTAATGGACGCACACAACGAATGTTTTTTGAAAAACTTGGGCAAGTTGCTGGCCACACGCTCGATTTTTCTCTTGTAACAGAAAAACGCATGAATCTTGCCAGTATTGCATCGCTAAAACATAACGATAAGGAAGAGATGAAACATCTGCTTGAGGATATCTCAAATCCAGAAAAAATACTTATTTTAAAAGAATTCATAGACAATATGAAACATATTGGGTTTGAAAATATTCATCATCATCTTATTACAACAGCGAAAGAAGGTCATACCTATAAAGGCTTCTACAGAGGCAGTGGTCCCAATGGCTTCATGCTTGATGCCAACGGGATTTTCATCTTGGGAAATAAAAAGGATCTCACCCCAGAGCAAATACAGACATTAAAAATCGGTGACGCCCTCTCCTTTACAGCACCAAAAGTTCAAAACCAGCAAGAAGTGCTTATCCCCACAGAAACAATAGCCCCCCTTACCAATAATGAAATTGCCACAAGGATAAAAAACAACACATCCATTCAAGCAAGAAGAAAAGAAATCGAAACTTTGTGCCAAATCATTTATGGCAATCGTCATATTTTGCAGGAAAGAATTGAGATGATCCATGAAAATCATACTGAAGGAGAACAGCTCACCTATCAAATTGCCACCTCTCCCCAATCTATTTCTAAGCTTTCTGGTAGCAATGTATTTGGCATAAAAAACAACGCGCGCGCCCATGCTGAAGCAAATATTTTGTCCCTCTGTAGAGCCATTGATTGTTATATCAATATTTTTAAACAAACAGAAAGAGATATTCTCCATACCCATCATATAAAACAAAGGCGGTGTGAACAGTCGGTAAAAATTCCTGAAGCTTGGATGAAAAATCTCTTTTCCTTGTCAAAAGCACAACAGCAAGAAACTTTATCAAACTCTCCTGAATTAAGGGGAGAGATAAGGACTTATATCAAAAAAATCAATGAGCGCTTATCCTCGAACGAGCATGAGGCTATAAAGGAAAATAATCCTGAAAGACTTGCGAAGAGTCTTGGCACATCAACCGTTAAAGCAAAAGAGATTATGGACATAATCAAGCAAATAAAAGAGATAGAACAGCATATACAACCCATGTATTTTTATAACCATAAATTCGATGAGCGCTTAGCACCAAACCAATATCAATCTATCCAGCATTAATCTATAAAGAAAGACAATGAAAAAAAATATTCCAACACTCTTGATAAAGAAGCAATTAAAGTGCAAAAAATGACAGAAAACGTCAATCAGAGTCCTAAAAGACAAGAAAATATTCAACCTCACCAAACAGAGCACGCAAAAGCAATGACAATGAATATCTAAAGGGTCCATAAACTTTAACTTTTTTGCATCTCTGGTAAAAATGATAGTCTTTACCCGCCTGCTTTCATTGGCAAATCAATCGCACCTCAACGGGAATGGAAACCATGAAAGAACAAATTTATCTTATTTCCTCAGATTTTATCCTCATTAACTGTGAAAAGAAACCTGAACAAGCAAAATGAAAGGATCAATCATTTTTGAAAATGATAATTAATCACTTTCATTACCTATAGTGCTAAAAACAGACAAAATGCTGTTGAAAGATCACGTCTTCCTATTCTTTTGTTTATGTAATCTCTAAAATGGGAAGGCAGCCTAATTTTGAGAGAATATAAAGCCGTAAAGGTAAAAACCAATCACGAGCTTTGCCATCACCTTTTAGCTTAGCCTTACAACTTTAAAAAACATCTAAAGCACTGTCTTTAAATAATGGAGATTGTACATTGCTTCACGCTTTTATTTTATTTGCGTTCCTTAATAGGGTCATGCCCCTTACATAAAACAGAACGGGTATTTTGGGGGGTGCACTATTCACGACATCACACCATAAAGAGAAATTAACATTATATATCCCTATATGTCCCTTCAAACTGTTATGATGTCGCTCCCATATTTCAGTTTGAAAAAGAAATTTTAATTATTTTATGGCAACAATAAAAAGTGTAATGCAACAGTAAACAAGGAGCATAAAAAAGTCTTCAAGCACCATTGTTGACAGAAAGATAAACACCGTCGTAAAACGCTTACAAAAAGTATCCTTGATTGGGATACAGATCAGATTTTTACGATTTAAAACGGTTTATTTCTCCTATCATCGCTTCTCTTTTACAACGAACCCGATATATCTTTATGACATTGATTAAAAAAATTGCAACAGTTGCTTCCGGAACCCTCATGAGCCGTATTTTTGGCTTCGTACGCGAAATGCTTATGGCAGCAGCCCTAGGAACTGGCCCTGTTTCTGATGCCTTTAACGCTGCTTTTCGTTTTCCCAACACATTTCGTCGTTTTTTTGCTGAAGGTGCCTTTAACGCTGCTTTCATTCCTCTTTTTGCAAAAAAAATCACTGAAGATGGTCAAGAAACAGCATGCAAATTTGCAGAAGAAGTCTTTGGCGTTCTCTTTTCGATGCTCTTACTGTTAACGATTGCGATGGAACTGAGTATGCCTTTTTTGGTACGAACCATTATTGCCCCAGGTTTTACCGAAGATGCAACAAAATTTAACGCTACAATTCACTTTACTGCGATCATGTTTCCCTATTTAACCTGCATGTCGCTTGCTGCCATGATGGGAGGCATGCTTAATGCTCTGCGACGCTATTTTATTGCCGCCATTGCCCCATTATTTTTAAACATTATTCTGATTAGTGTGCTTGCCTATGCTTGGATCTATAAACTTGACGCTTGGCATATCGGCTTAAATCTCTCTTGGGGTGTATTGGCAGCAGGGCTTCTTCAACTCACCTTAATTGCCCTTGCTTTGCGTCAAAGTGGAATGAAAGTTTCCTTCCGACAGCCCCACTTAAGTCCTAATGTTCGCAAGCTATTAACTTTAGCATTCCCAGCAGCCATCACGGGTGGCATCACACAAATCAATTTGCTCATTAATACTAACATTGCTTCTAGTCAATCGGGTGCTGTCTCTTCTTTGATGTACGCTGATCGTCTTTATCAATTGCCTCTAGGCGTAATCGCCATTGCCGTTGCAACCGTTCTTTTACCAGAATTAACACGCGCTTTGCGAAGAAAAAAACACAAAGAAACCCACCATTTACAAAACCGCTCTATTGAATTAACGCTATTGTTAACACTTCCAGCATCCATCGCTTTTTTGCTGCTCTCCACTCCTATTGTCAGTTTGCTCTTTGAGCGAGGACAATTTACCAGTCAATCAACACACCATGTTGCACAATTACTGGAACTTTATGGACTAGGACTTCCAGCTTTTGTTCTCATTAAGGTCTTTATTCCTAATTTTTTTGCCCATGAAGATACCAAAACACCGATGATTTTTACAGGTATTTGCGTTTTCATCAATATCAGTCTCGCCTTAACATTATTTCCTATTCTATCTGCACGAGGCATTGTTATTGCTGAAATTACCTCTGGATGGGTCAACGCCCTGTTGCTTTGGGGTGTCCTTATCAAACGCGGTTATTGGAAATACGACTTCCAACTGATAAAGCGAATATTATGTCTCATGATAGCAACCCTTTTGAGTGCACTAGCCCTCTATTACGGATTGAATGTGTTTGGTTTTTTATCTTTTCCTTTATCTTCACAAGCATCCTTTTTCTTGCGCGCCAGCACCTTAGCTGGGATCATGCTTGGCATATTCTTGATCTATTTTTGTGCCTATTTTTTATTCAACACCCATTCCTTTTTTCACACGCTTAAAAATTTGAAAAAACGCTCATAATATCTATACTTTGTCAAAAACAATAAAACAAATAACCTTAATTGAAGAAAGAGCACTCCTATGGATACCTTCACACCACTTGTCTTTTCCGGCGTACAACCGAGTGGTCATTTACATCTTGGCAATTATCTTGGAGCCATTCAGCGTTGGGTTGAACTGCAAAACTCTCATCACTGCCTCTATTGTGTTGTGGATATGCATGCGCTCACAATCAACCCAGATCCCCTTACTTTACGCGAATCCACCAGAACAGTGACAGCAGCCTTTTTAGCTTGCGGTATTGATCCTCAAAAACACATTATTTTTAACCAATCACGTGTTTTTCAACATGCTGAACTCGCCTGGATTTTTAATTGTGTTGCCCGTATCGGCTGGCTTCAACGCATGACACAATTTAAAGATAAAGCAGGCAAAGATCGTGAAAAAGCATCCATCGGGCTTTTTGCCTATCCCACTTTGATGGCTGCTGATATTTTAGTCTATCGTGCAACGCATGTTCCAGTAGGCGAAGATCAAAAACAGCATGTTGAACTCACACGCGATATTGCACAAAAATTTAACAACGACTATGCACAGCGTATTGCCGAATTAAATTTTGGTATCTCGATGAAAACGGATGAAGAAAAAAGACAAGGCTTCTTTCCCCTCCCAGAGGCGCTTATTGGAACAACAGCCACACGCGTTATGTCTTTACGCGATGGGACGAAAAAAATGTCAAAATCGGATCCTTCAGATTTTTCACGCATTAATTTGACCGATGATGCTGATCTTATCGCAAAAAAAATACGCAAAGCCAAAACGGATTCGGCCCCTCTTCCCGATACCCTTACCGCTTTAAAAGAACGACCAGAAGTGGACAACCTGCTTGGTATTTATGCCGCCTTTTCCAAAGTTAGCAAAGAAAAGCTTCTCTTAGAATTTTCTGGTCAACAATTTTCGCATTTTAAAACAGCTCTAGCCGACCTTGTTGTCCATAAGCTTGCCCCTATAACAGAAGAATTACGTCGACTGCATCAAGAAAGTGATTATATTGACTCTGTTTTGCATGATGGCGCAGAACGTGCTAGTATGCTCGCAGAAGAAAATATGAAAAAAATTCGTGAAATTATTGGATTTTTGCACGACACATAAAGATAATAAAACTAAAAACTGTAGAGAGCAAAAAATCGTTTGTACAAAATTAGAGAAAGTGCATGATTTCCAAACCCAAAAATCCGAAAAAAGAACCCAAGAAAAAAAACTTAGTCATTATCGATGAAACACCAGAGTGTCGGCGTGCCGTTGCGTTTGCTGCACAGCATGCCCAAAATACCAGTAGAACATTGGTATTACTTTGTGTCGTTGATAGTGTAGAATTTCAACATTTTCTGGGTGTAAACAATGTTATGCGCACAGAATCAACGCAAAGTGCTCATAAAATACTAGGAGACATTGCCAGTGAAGTCCGCACCACCCATGCGCTTGAAACAGAAATAGTGGTGCGTGAAGGAAAAAAAATTGATGAGATTTCCAAACTGATCGACGAAGATAAAAGGATTGCACTCATTGTTTTAGCAGCCAGTGGACATACAGAAGGACCAGGACCCCTTGTTCAATTAATCGGAAATAAAGGGACAGCTTTTTCAATCCCTGTCATTGTTATTCCTAGCAATCTTGCCGATGAAGATATTAGATCTATTGCCTAAAAAATATAATATTCTACAATGGAAGATCTTCCCAATCCTTCATTATAAAAGGAGAGTTTATGTTTATTCAAACTGAAACCACCCCAAACCCTGCAACACTTAAATTCCTGCCAGGACGCGTGGTTCTTTCTGAGGGCGTATTAGAATTTCGTGACCCTGAAGAAGCAGCTAAAAACTCACCTTTGGCGGCTAAGCTGTTTAATATTCCCAATATCAATGGTGTTTTTTTAGGCTATGATTTTATCACCGTAAGTAAAAAAGAAGGGGAATGGCAACATCTCAAGCCCGTCATTTTAGGCACAATCATGGAACATTTTCTATCCAACGAGCCAGTGATCACCACCAACGCTACAACACAAGCACAAATCCATGCCCTTAACGAAGAATTTTATGACGAAAAAGATGCTGATATTGTCTTAACCATTAAAGAGCTGCTTGAAACGCGTATCCGCCCAGCAGTTGCCAATGATGGTGGAGACATTACTTTTCGCGGATTTGAAAATGGTATTGTTTATCTCAATATGCGGGGCTCCTGCGCTGGATGTCCCTCTTCAACGGCAACCCTCAAACATGGTATTGAGAATCTTTTACGCCATTTTATCCCTGAGGTCTTAGGCGTTGAAGCCATGCCACAATAAATATTGACCTCAATAGATAAAATAACCACACCAATTGCCCCTCTTCAACAGCGCTCAAACATGGAGTGCAAAAATCTTACGTCATTTTATTCCTGAAACTTTAAAAGTAAGCTATGCAGCCATAAAAATATAGTACTGTTAAAAAATCTGTCTAATAATGATACCTTCACTCATCTTTCACCTCCACATATGCCTTAAAAAGGTTTCAAAGCCCCTTTTAAGAAGCATAAGTTGTTTCAACAAACCAATAATGACGTCCGCAGAAGTACAAGGCATGGGCATGTACTTTAAATTTATTTTGTTTCATAATCTTGTCATACAATTTTAACCAAGAAAACACGACCCGTTACAAAAAAAGAAAATCCAAAAAGAAAACATTGTAAGATAGAGTGCCCATTTGCTCCATCTTTCTCAGTTCTCCCCACAATAAATCACGCAAAATACTTCTTGTAGCAGCCAATCGACAAAGATCACATTTTGCAACTTGCAATGAGAATTCTGACATTCTTCTTATTTCAATTCTGTTTTTATTACATCAATCAAAATCGTCCGCTTACACAGCACAAACTGGATAATAACAAAAACTATTTTTAATAGCTCTTATGCACACTTTTTACTAAGGGACTGTTGCAACTACTAAGAGCTGGAAAATGCATAACCGTACGACCTTATCAAGATCATACCGTCCTTTTTCCATTCTTAAAATCAAGAATTCCCCCTCTATCATTTTCAATCTCATTTCCATAAATATGACGCAAACGGTGTAACTACCTGTAAAAAATAAATACATTGAAGCTAGATCTATTATGGTTGTTTGAGAAATTATCTGATAAAATAATGAGAATATTCCTTCAATTCAGCAGGAATAAGTTTGTCTGCTTTACCGCGTTGTTGTTCTCATAAAGCACATACTTTTACTGTTGCATGTAAGGCAACATCCAACTTCACCTATAACCGCATATTAAAAGAAAAGACAGAGTCACTATTCCTCTGCGATACATGGCTTTGCAATAAAGGAAAATATATTGCCTCTATCTGATTGGTGTAATCTATCAAACAAGAAAAGAAGCCCATTCGAGAAGAATGTAAAAATAAAAAACCAACGAAATGCAAAAACAATTGCAAGGGGATAAATGCCTAAACTTTTTTCACAAACTCCGACTTTAAACTCATCTGACCAATCCCAGGAATTTTGCAATCAATGTTATGATCCCCATCCACCAAGCGAATATTCTTTACCTTAGTACCACCTTTTAAAACAGATGAAGCGCCTTTTACTTTCAGATCTTTTATCACCATAACGGTATCTCCGTTTGTTAAAATCTGACCATTAGCATCATAAACAGTATCGGAAAGAACAGTATCATCGTTTTTTTGTGGCCATTCATGTGCGCATTCAGGACACACAAAATTTTCACCATCTTCATAAGTATAAAGACAATCACAACGAGGACATTTTGGATATTGGGTCATAAATTCCCCTTTTAAAAGAAAAATCATTCATTATGACTGGTCATAAAGCAAGAAGTGCTTATTGTCCATTATTTTAGAAAAACATTTCCCTTTGTTTCAACCTCATCTGCCAACCGTGTTCATGAATGCTATTATCACATACCATACATGAGTTTATAAAAATGATTGATCATTATATAACTTAAATGAGCCGCCTGCATATCATAAAATTTACTCACTTCATTCTCTCTAATAAATTAATCAAAATCATTTTCTTATACATCACCAATGCAATTAACGAATGGATAAAAAACAATTAGAAAAGGAACCTCTCTGCATAAAACGCTCTCAAAGAGCTAAAAACTAAGAAACAAGAAAATGATGTCCTCAACTTGACCTTTTATTTAAGTAAAGATAACAGTCATAATGTTAGAGAACTGACTGATTTATGATCATAGTTAATGGTTTTGTATATTGAATGAGAGCCAATAAATAAGCTGAGATTCTCTCACCCCCTTTTACATTGAATCAACCAAAGTCTTTTGCTTGCAGGTTACAAGTAGGAAGAGCCATGTAAAACGATTATTCAAAATACTAAATATTTTCAAATATAAGAGCCAACATTGAAAACGAGCAAAGTGAATGATGATGCTGGTCTTACTCTCTCATAAGCATAAAAACGGTGCTGCTCAATGGATGGCCGGTTATCCCTTTCAAAAGTGACACGCATAAGATGCGTTTTTAGTGTTTTGAGAGAGACGCTTCTTTAAGACAAACATATGAAATGTGCAACAATGATAGTATTTTGTTTTTCATGAGGAACATCTCCCCTATTAAACAAACATTTCCATCAAACCATCAGAAACCATTGGACATAAATTCCCCGATTATACCTGATTATAATTACCTACAGCATTTGGTTTTAAGAAGCCCGCAGTTTTAGGAATCCGATTGATATGTAAAGGAGGAAAAAACAAAGCGAGCTTAAAAATGGAGGATCTGCCTTATGACCAATAAAATCACGCCCCTAAAATCATACCTCATGTGATCAATCATCATACCTTTACAAAAAACATTCCACTGATCTTAGGTGATAAGATCAGGGCGATCTCGCCCCAATGCTTGTTGTATATTTAACAGTTTTAGCGCCACCTGTTGCAAAGGTTGGAGAACTTCTTGCGGATTAAAATTGTGTTTGCGCGGATCACTTTCATACTGTTCAAAATAAAGTCGTAAAGTAGCACCTAGCGTCCCTGTTCCCGACAACCGGACCACCAACCGTGCTCCATTCTCGAAAAAGATACGTATACCTTGCCGCGTGCTAACGCTCTGATCAACAGGATCATGATATGTAAAATCATCTGCTTTTTTGACGAAAAATCCTACAATTTCAGTTCCTGCATGTGGTAAGTGCGTACGCAAATGTTCTATAAGTTCCAAAGCTTTATCTGCTTCGACTTCTTCATAATCATGCCGTAACGTGTAAAAACGCCCATAGGTGTACCAATGCTGTTGAACAATTTGTGCAACAGTTTTTTCTGTTACCGCTAAAAGATTTAACCAAAATAAGACAGCCCATAAACCATCTTTTTCGCGGATGTGATGAGAGCCAGTTCCAAAGCTTTCTTCACCACAAAAGGTTACTTTCCCCGCATCCAAAAGGTTTCCAAAAAACTTCCATCCCGTTGGCGTTTCAAAAAAGTTTAATCCTTTTTTAGCAGCAACCAGATCAGCAGCACGCCCCGTCGGCATAGAACGTGCTATCCCCACAACACCTTTTCGATATCCTTTAATGAGGTGTGCATGTTCAGCCATAATAGCCAAAGAATCTGAAGGCGAGACAAATTGTTGACGACCAATAATGAGGTTACGATCTCCGTCACCATCAGAGGCTGCGCCAAGATCTGGTCCTTGCTCTGACATCAATAAATCATAAAGAGCCTTAGCATAAACCAAATTGGGATCCGGATGACCGCCTCCAAAATCTGGCAAAGGAATACCATTAACCACCGTTCCTTCAGAAAATCCTAAGCATTTTTCAAAAATTTCATGGGCATAAGGCCCTGTTACCGCATGCATGGCATCAAATCGTAAAGTAAGACCTCGAGCAACGGCCTTGGCAATACAGTCAAAATCAAAAAGCTCCTGCATCAAAGCAACATAATCAGCGACAGGATCAATAATATCAATCCGCATGGCTCCCATAAAGATCGTACCTTGCCTATCTAAATCAATATCTGGTGCTTCAAGAATTTTATAAAAGGAAAGACGTTGCGATGTTGCAAAAATAGCATCACATAAAGAATTAGGAGCAGGTCCACCATTAGAAACATTGTATTTGATACCACAATCTCCCTCTGGACCACCAGGATTATGGCTTGCAGAAAGAATAAGTCCACCATGGGCATGAGTTTTACGAATAAGATGCGAAACAGCAGGTGTAGAAAGAATACCGCCCCTTCCCATTTTAACACAAGAAACACCATGCGCCGCTGCCATCTTCAACACAATCTGAAGGAGAGTACGATTAAAAGTGCGCCCATCCCCCCCAAGAATCAACATTTTTCCTTCAAGAGGCCCAATGTTATCAAAAAGAGACTGTATAAAGTTTTCTACATAATGAGGTTGTTGAAAAACAGATACTTTTTTTCGCAAACCAGACGTTCCCAGTTTTTGCCCCTCAAAAGCCTTAGTCAAAACTGTTTTTATGATCATGTAAATACCTTCATATTCTTTCCTTTAATTTTAAGGTGAAGAGTATCCAAAGTCGACCATTAATTCTACTTGACGGAAGTGTGAAATATTTGCACACTCGTTAGAAATAAGAATTCTTAAAGAATCCCTTTTATTTAAACCGTTCTTTCCGATATGCTTTTAAAAACAAAGGCTGTTTTAAAACGAAATTTTTGTAAAAAATATAGGAGCATCCTTATGATGAAAAAAACTGTTCCCAATGTAACATTCCATACACGTGTCCGAGATGAAGTGGGTGAAAATAATTCTTATCGGTGGCAAGAAGTTAACAGCGATGCTTACTTTAAAGGAAAGCGTGTTATTCTTTTTTCTCTTCCTGGAGCTTTTACCCCTACTTGCTCAACTTTTCAGCTGCCTGACTTTGAAAAACTCTATGATGAATTTAAACAAGCGGGTATTGATGAAATTTATTGCCTTTCCGTCAATGATGCTTTTGTCATGAATGCTTGGGGAAAAACACAAAATATCAAAAACGTGAAATTAATTCCTGATGGTTCTGGTGAATTCACACGCAAAATGGGTATGCTGGTTGCAAAAGACAATGTTGGTTTCGGCATGCGATCATGGCGCTATGCTGCCGTTATTAATGATGGTGTGGTTGAGCAATGGTTTGAAGAAGCAGGTTTTTCAGATAATTGTGCAACAGATCCTTATGAAGTTTCTTCACCACAAAATGTTTTAAAAGCTTTGAAAAACTAATTCCGCCCCCCAAATCATCCATTTAAACAAAATTTAACGACACAAATTTCCTTAGTAAAGAAAATTTGTGTCGTTTATATTTTTTGAAACATCTATTTGTCAAAGCAGACACTATAAGTTGGTTGTGCGTTTTTGGTGAGAAAATATTCCAGCAATAATTTTTTAATAGGTATTTCACGTTTTAACTGCTTTGAAAAAACTTGAAAAATTTCCAGTAAAAAATCTAAACTAATTATAGTGCTAAAAGAATAAAAAACTAAAAAATGTTGCACGCTATCAAAAAATGGGGATGCAATTGCGAAATGCGCAAATTCATACAAAACTCTCTCAGAAACATCAAGGACTAACGTATCGATGAAATATGCAAGATCAATGTAAATTTCTCCTATTGAGAAAAACTTTGTGTCAAACAATAATTTGATTTATAAGGATAATTTATAATTTTTCATGTCGAATGAGAGGCCCTGAATATCATAAGATTGTGTTATTTTATCCCTTCTTATATTGAACTTAAAACTATTTTCTTGCTTATTAGCACGTGAGGTTGGCATATGAATAAATGATTAAAAGAGTAAAAATGCGTCTCGTAAACGCTCTAAAATACTAGAGCTATGAACATCATTACTGCAAGGTTCACAAAAGCATCAAGAAAGAAAATATGGCATAAAAACGGCTCTGCATAAATAACTGTTCATGAAGAATATTAAATAAAAACAGATCCCGTAAACATTCCAATTCACATACCATAAACAGACTCATTGCTGTTCTCATAGCCATTTATTCTAAGCTTTTATTTTTCTCTAAGAGAGAAACGGTTAAAGAAGGCGTTTATTTGGATATTCTACCATAAAGTGTGTTTTCATTTCTTCCTCTTCTATCTCTTCCTCTTCATCGAGCTCAAAATCTTCATCACATTCAGGAAGACCAAAAATATCTGGATTAATAAAATAACAATATCGTTTTGTCCCCTTCGCTAGAATTTTATTCTTTTCTAATTCTTTGATACCTTCTTTAAAACTTTCAAAATTAAGATATTCTGGTTCTTGAATTGAAAGATCACAAATCAAAAATTCATTGAGAGTATCCTCATCTAATCTTACCTGATCAAACCATAAATCCACATCATCTTCATCTGACATTTTCCCTACTTGCCACAACATCACAAAAAATGCTTTCATACCACTAAATGATAGCCCAAAAATCATACGCCGGCTATCGGACGCTCCTGAAAACGTAATTTGCGGAAGATCTTCAAATCCGAAATTTGAAGGAGGAAGTTTAAATGATTTTCCAATATCTTCAGGTTTTTTCAAAATAAAGGGATTTCTTTCATATAACACTGTAAAATCATATTGGGCCATTTTCATTTCTCCGTAAAAAATTGTCTGATTTAAGTTATTCGTTGCTTTTGAAACTAAAAAAATCTTCTAAAATAAAACTCTTGAGATTTCTTTCATCTCTCATAGATGTGAGATTGTAGACTGCCGACAATAAAACAGTAGAAATATGATATCAGCAAATAAGAATTCAAAAATTAAATCCATATGAATGATCAATATTTCTATAAACTATTGG
The DNA here is from genome assembly GCF_042193505.1 of Bartonella sp. TS25HLJMH. Classification (NCBI taxonomy): domain Bacteria; kingdom Pseudomonadati; phylum Pseudomonadota; class Alphaproteobacteria; order Hyphomicrobiales; family Bartonellaceae; genus Bartonella; species Bartonella sp. TS25HLJMH. Next base: position 15,415 of record NZ_JBHILV010000012.1, on the reverse strand, counting down.
GTTTCTGTTATTGATCATCAATTTTTCTAAACAGAGTTGCGTCAAGAACCTCAAATGCTTCAGTGTCCAGTATCTTGCTTCACGAAGGTACTTACCTCGCGCGCTCAAAAGCATTCATTTCATAATGAAGACAAAGCACTTTTATCTTTAAAAATTGCTTGTATGCCGCAGGAACTTTAAAAAAATAACGCGATTTTAAGAATATCTAAACAAGTAAAATACAAATTCTGAAAATTGAAGAGGAAATGTTCGAGCTTTTCCCAACAATCGCTTTCACAAAACTTTTATCATTACCGTTTTTGGGCTGCCAAAATATCTTGTACTGTTTGAACCAATTGCTCTTCATCAATCATCACTTGCGCAGGACGGCTTTCACGCCATGTTTGATTGTCCTTAATTTCGCGGGACAAACGCGCCCCTTCAATCAAATCTTTAATCTGAATTTTTCCGCTCTCACGTTCTTGTGACCCTTGGATCACCACACAAGGCGCTTGACGTCGATCTGCATATTTCATCTGCGCTTTAATTCCCGATGCCCCCAAATAGAGTTCAGCACGAATTCCCGCACCACGCAACTGCATCACCATCTTTTGATAACCAGCAACAGCTTCTGGTTCTTTATCCATCATCAACACCACAACCGGCCCTGTTGTCTCCTTCATAGGCAGCTTTCCAAGATTTTGCAAAGCAGCGATCAAGCGTGAGACCCCAATTGAAAAACCTGTTGCCGGAATATTTTCACCACGAAAGCGGGCCACCAATCCATCATAGCGCCCACCACCACCTACAGAGCCAAAGACAACCTTTTGCCCATCATCATTGAGAACATCAAAAAGCAATGCCGCCTCAAAAACAGGTCCCGTATAATATTCCAATCCACGAACCACCGAAGGGTCAATTTTAATGCGATTGTGATAACCATTAGCGACAAAGATTGCTTGCATTTCCTCAAGCTCACGAATCCCCGCACACCCTTGAACATGATCACCAACCACTCCTTTAAGAGCCTCAAGCGTTTCTTCTGCTGTTTCAGCTCCAGCAGCAGTTAAGGCAAGAATACAATCAATCTCTTTATCCTTAAGCTCCGCCCCTTTTGTAAAGTCACCACTTTCATCCAAACGCCCCCGCCCTAACAGCAAGCGCACACCTTCAGGACCAAATTTATCTAATTTATCAATTGCTCTTAAGACAGTTAAGCGCTTTTCAGCCTGCTCATTTCCCCCCAAACCAATTTTCTCTAAAACGCAATCCAAAATTTTTCGGTTATTCAAGCGAATAGCATATTCATGATGCTGAAACCCTAGTTTTTCCAAACTGTCTGCTGCCATCATACAAATTTCGGCATCTGCTGCTACCGTTGGTGTTCCAACAATATCCGCATCAAACTGCATAAATTGCCGAAACCGCCCTGGTCCGGGTTTTTCATTGCGGAACACAAAGCCAAGACGATAACTACGATAAGGTTTTGGCAAAACTTCAAAATTCTCTGCAAAATAACGAGCAAGAGGCGCAGTAAGATCATAGCGCAAAGACATCCATTGCTCATCATCATCTTGTAGCGAAAAAACGCCCGCATTTGGACGATCTTCATCGGGTAAAAACTTACCCAGCACATCTGTATATTCAAAAATTGGTGTTTCCAGTGCTTCAAAACCGTAAAGTTCATAAACTTCACGAATTTGCGCAATCATTGTTTCAGTTGCATACAACTGTGCACTTGTACGATCCACAAAACCACGGGGTAAACGGGCTTTGGTTTTTTCTTGTTTTGATGACATGTTTTTCTCTAACAACAATATGTATTTACAGATAACCATTATCCCATAGAAACCAACGCTGCAATGACTTTATCAATCTAAAAACTTTTAATAACATGTTAGAGTCTTTTATTTTACAAAAGCAATATCCTTGTAAAGCGATATTCTAAAAGAGTTTATCCTGTAAGATGAGTCATAGCCCTTAAACTAAAATGTTCCAAAAACGAATACACTCTCCAACTCTCTTATGCCTCATCTTTTAGCACTGTTCAGGTATTCCTTGCATTTTCTTCCTTTATCTCGTCTTCCTTGAAGCAATTTTTCATATATTCCCAAGATTTCTGCATTTTTTTCAAACATTTGCTTTCCGTATGTGATCCTCCCAATCCCAACAGAAAATAAGAAATATATGAACACTTTTTGAAAAGATCAAAAACAACTCTTGACTTTAGATAAAGCAAATCACTCCTTGAAATTCGTATCTGACTTAAAATTTGATAAGCTCCCTTCTTTTATAAGAGCTTTTTTTCTTTGATAACTTAGCAAAAAACTTTAAGATAGAAGCGTATTTTTAGATTGCTCGGCAAAATCATGAATAACATTTTTTAAATCAACACTATTTCGACCAACCTCTGTAATCGATCTTGAAATGGAAGGAATAAGATTCTGCCATAGCCTTTGAGGAAACTGCTGAGTTAATTGTGTTATTGTTCCTCCTTGAGCCCCAATACCAGGAACGAGAAATAAGTTATTTTCTAACTGTTCGATTGTATCTTTTGCTTCATTTCCCACTGTTGCTCCAATCACTGCCCCAATAGGACCAACATGATGATATTGACTTGAAGATTGGCTATTATATTCAAAAATACGCTGCGCCAAATGAACAGAAACCGTTTGATCACCAATGCGCGCATTGCGAATGTGCCTTCCCTCTGGATTCGAAGACTGAACAACCACAAAAACCCCTGCTCCTGTTTCTTCTGCAACTTTTATCAGAGGAATAAGAGCTTCAAACCCCAAAAAAGGATTAACTGTTATGGCATCAGCTTTAAACGCACTGCTTGGACCCAGCCAAGCTTTACCATAAGCTTCAGCAGTAGAGCCAATATCCCCTCTTTTTGCATCTGCCAGAACCAATAAGCTTTGTTCGTGTGCATTTTCAATGAGTTCCTTAAGCGCTTGAAGACCTTCCACACCATATAATTCAAAAAATGCGACTTGCGGCTTTATGATACCCACTTTGCCAATAACTGCCGTTAAGAGAATATCACAAAAATCTTTTAGACCTTTATAATCAAAGCTTAGCTTCCACGATTGTAAAACTTTATGACTAGGATCAAAGCCAATACAAAGTGGTCCATAGATTTCACGATTTTTAAAAAAAGTTGAACGAAACATTTTATATCCTAACACGGCTGTCTTTAAACTTTTTGATACAATCAAAAAGAAAAGCATTTGTCAAAAGAATACAATACTGAAAACACAAAGAAAGAGCTCTCTATACAAAGTGTGCTTTTATTTATGAAAGAATATAAATAAAAAAAGCGTTCATATTATTTTGTCGAATGACCTCATAAAGCCCAATAGCGTGCCTTGTCGTTTTCACACCCCTTTTTTATAATCAACAAAAACTCTCGATGAACGTGCTTTAAACATAAGTTTTTAAAGAAAATGCCCCACCATGATGATCTCGATCTTAACTTTAGATCTCTCTCCTATCCCTTTTTAGCGACTATTTATCCCTTTTGGAACATAATTGGCAAAAAGACATTGTATCTCCAGCATATTCAAGGAGATAAACACATGGAAACTCGCATTCCAGGAGACACATCATTCGATACACATTTTCTAGGAGAAACCTCATTAGAAGAAAAGTATCCCTTTTTTCACACACCCATTTCATGGTCCGCAATCTTTGCGGGATTGGTGACAGCTCTTGCCACCTCAATCTGCCTCTCTTTTCTGGTAGCGGCTTTAGGCTTAAGCCAAATGGATTTCACCTCTTCAACCCCATTTGAAGGCTCTTTCCTCTCTTTTGGCGTGGGTTCTGTTATCGTCACACTGATTAGCCTAGCCTTGGGAGGTTTTGTAGCTGGACGTTTTGCTGAATCGTCAGGAACGCTTCATGGCTTTCTCACTTGGGCTCTCATAACATTGCTGATGACCCTCCAAGCCATCCACGTGGTTTCTAGTACAGCAAAGATAGGAGCTAAAACTGCTCTAGAAAACAGCTCCATGGTCCAACAAACCGTAGATAGCCTCAAAACCAATATTTCCCCCATACTTGCAAAATTAAACAGCGAAGACTTTGAAAAGTTTTTAACAACAAAAACAGATAATGCTGTTGATTTTGATAAACTACGCGGTGAATTGCACACACTTCTCCACAAAAGTAACATTCCTGCTCTTAATCCTGAGCGCTTAAAGCAGTCCTATCAGGCAGCTCTCAATGATATTGGTTCTGCGATAACAGCTTTTAAGAAGGACCCTTCTCACTATCGCACATATCTGAAAGATCTCAGTGACCGCCTTTCTGATCGTATAGAAGCCATCACGACAAAATTTGATCGAAGTGATATCATCAATGCCCTTATGAACAATGGTATGTCCCGTGCGGACGCACAAACAACTGCTAACAATGCGCTTCATATTTATCAAATAGCAGAGGAACAAACCGAACACGCCATCAAATCTCTCGAAGAACAGGCTGAAGAACTCTCTAAAAAGCTTGATAAATCGATAAAAGATGCCCGTCATACTGCGAATAAAGCTGTTACAAAAGCATCACATATGGGATGGTGGGGTTTTTTAGGAAGCCTGATTGGTGCCATTATTTCCAGTGTGTTTGGCTATTATGGTTACAGAAGCCGTAGAGACTCTTTCAAGTTTTAAAAACTTGTTCTTGATAAAGTATAAAGCCAATAAAAAGCTGTACAATCCGTGCAGCTTTTTATTGTAAATTCTTCTTGATCACTCTAAAATTCAGCTCTTTTATTTAAAATGCCCTTTGCAATCAACATTGTATTTGACAAAAATAAAATCCATGCTAAGGTGAAATGAATGGTAATCTTTTTATTTTGGTTATCAGTGATTTTTTTATCAACTATAAGGGGGGAAATATATGAATGTTTCACTTAATGAAGTAAAAGATGTTAATGAATTGGCTGCTGAGGAAATTCAGCCAACAAGGGGGGGTGTTAAATATGCTCAGCGCAGCGATGTTCAAGTTTATCAAAGTGAGCTTGATATGAATGATTCGCTGGAAGTTTAGTAATGTATTGTTGATGCAAATCTGCTTATACATCCAACTCTAAAAATTAAGCTTGTTTAATAGCATGTTTCAGTTATTTTCAGAGGGCTTTTCTCAAAAAATTTGGGCTAAGCAAGCAGCTGAATTGTCAATTTCACACATCCCTTTCGATGAAAGGGATGTTTTGGATACTTTAAGACAATACGCTCTACATCCTCATAAACTCTTGGCTCTTAATCCTAAATCCGAAGTAGTAACAGTGGTTAATGGAGTGCGGAGTCCACATCCTCTTCCAAACTTTCTTGTTTTAGACACGGATAGGACTATAGAAGAATATACTGCCCGCGTTGATCAATATGCCAAAGGGCAAGAATGGGCGGTCATGTATTATGGGTTATACGCTGCAACCCCTGTTCTGTGGGATGCGGCAAAACAATTTGCAGATCAATTAGCACATTCTTTAGGTTTTAGACCCGGTGGACGTGTGGATATTGACTGCTTCATTGGCCGATATTCTTCTACTCATGTTGGAGTTCATGTAGATCACGCTCATAATTTTGGTTTTACTCTACAGGATGGTAAAACAATGTTTGCGTGGCCCAACACACGAAAAGACCTTCAAGGGCTCAAATATCCTGAATACGAGGAGCATAAATCAACAGCAATTGCGCTGCAAAATCTTACTGATCGTGTTGCCTACTTTCCCCATGACGCTTTCCATGTTGCCGAAACGGGAGAAAAGGTTGCTGTAAATATCAATATCGCTTTTTGGGAAACAGCACACGATGCACAACACCATAGGGATTATGTCACGCATTTACTCCATCTCAATAATCGAACACGACATGATATCCGCGCATCAGGAAGAGCCAATTTAACCCCTGATAACGCTTTTCAACACTCCGCACTAAACTCCGCCATCGCAAATGGTACCTTAAAACGCCATATGCTGGTTTCTCAATTAATTTGCGATACAAGTTCACGTTTATGCGTCGGTCGCCCCCTTATTGATATTTCTGAAATTGAAAATGAAATCACTCTTCGCTCATCCGCTACCCTGCAATGGGTGCCCTTACTAGAAACAAAAGAACTGCTCATCGCCGCAAATGGGCATTGCACCAGTTTTGAGTATAACTCTCATCTAGAGTATTTCCTGTCTCAACTTTCATCGGGAAAGAAAATTGACATCGCGAAATTAAATGATAAACCATATGATGCAGCGCAAAAGGACATTTTAAAAACCGTAAAAGCTTTAGCGTCTTGGGGGGCGTTGTGACAAAGAAGAAATCCATGATTTTCGCCCAAATGGGACTTTTCCTTGTTTTGGGCTTTAGCAGCTTTGCCGATGAAACAGCACAAGTTACATTTGCTCTCCACTTAGCAGAAAGCACAGCATCTATTTCAATGCTGCTGTTTGCAGGGCTTATCGGGGCAATTTGTGCCGGACCAATTGCACCACGCCTCTTGCATCGCTTCCAACCAGCGCGAACAGTACCCATTGTTTTATTGTTTGAAGCACTCTTTATAGCCACAGCTGCAATCGCCAACCAATTTTGGATTTATATTGCACTTTCTTTCGCACTAGGTTGTGCTGGTTCAATCTTTTGGTCCGCAATCCTCGTTTCCGTCCCAGAATTTGCAAACAATGATCAGCAACTAGACCGTATAAACCGTATTATCCAAACAGTTCGTAATCTTGGCTATATTGCCGGACCACTGCTAGGGGGGGTGTTGTATGGTCTATCGAACGGGCAAAGAGGATTGTTTGCGCTGTCAATCATGGTTCTTTTTGCCACCTTTATCACTCTCTTCTGTTTTAAAAGTTTAAAAATTCATACACAAACGACAAACACAACGAAAAAAAGCAAAAAAGGGCTAGATTTAACGGGTCTCTTGCGTAAAAAAAATGTTGTCTATGCTCTTTCTCCCCTCATTATTACCATCATCCTCACCTCTGCTCTCAACGTCTTATCGATTGTCCGCATTCGTACCGATCTCAACTTAAGCGCTGAAACCTATGGGATAATCACAAGCATGGTAAGTCTTGGCCTCGTGGTTGGTCCACTCTGTTTCTCCAGCCTTTTTCATCGCTTTGGCAATGCCGCTGGTGCATCACTGGCTGCGGCAATCATTGGATTTGCAATTTTCTGCTTTTCCCTCACACAGCTCATATGGCTGATGATGCTGTCATTTTTCATCCTTGGGAGTGCAAACGGCGTACAAAATGCTCTAATGGCAAGTTTTATGATGAAAGCCATTCAAAAAGAAAAGCGAAACAGTCAAATGCCCGCTTATCTCTTCATCATACAAACATCCGTATGCCTTGGCTTTATAGGAGCCGGTTTTGTCCATGTTCATCATACCCAAAGCACACTGTTTATCATTGGCATCACCACAATGATCGCAGGCATATTAGGTTTTATCTTGAACAGTGCCGTGCAAAAAAAGGAACAGAGAGAATTTGAGAATGGTTAGTGGACTCGGCTGTTTGTCCAGCAAGCAAACAATGCCCCAAAAATGGCATGACAATCACCACCCGATCAAATCGTTGTATCTCCCATGCAACCCCATACCAACCCAATAGGACTTTGATAAACCACTCTTTAATGTAGAGCAACTAACAACCCTCCCCAAAACTTGATATTTTAAAGCAAAAAAAACAATAACATCATGCAACAAGACCCTATAGGCTTAAACTTTTATAATGGAACAGGCGGCTATGTGTGGCAACTGGCAGACTATATGTTACATAATTATTATGAGAGCTCCCACACACTTGAATTACAAAAACCAACACCACCGATAGCCATCAATTCTTTCGCTGTCTACCCACGTGAACTCAATCCTTTATCACGCGTTCAATGGGCAAAGGACGTACAGATAACAAGAAATAAACCAGCTTTAATTGGAAAACGCCAAATTCAATCGATCACGGCTGTTTCTACAAAAGGAGCGGCATTTGGCGGATTCGACTTTCCCACATTTGAAGCACTTCGTGAAGGCTGCCTTGTCCAATCACTGAGGGAAATACAATTCAATGGTACTCTTCTTGCCTCTGGAAGTCTTTTGATATCACTTTTACGACACGGTCTCATCAAAACAGATCAAAAAGCATTTTCAGAAAATGATGCAACCGCTCTTTTACGAGAGCCAACATGTATTATCATAAATTCTTCTCTTGACACTCTTGCCATTAATCAACTCAATGGGCGTACAATCCGGCTTCATGAAAAAACAAAACATCTCTTGAAGCAAGCCACCACACCAATACGTATTCAATATCCGCTAGAGGATTCAATAAAGTTTTTTGTAAAAGCAGGAATGCTGCGATTGATAAAATTATAAGGATAAAAAGATGCAGCTGATAAGACCTGGTATGGGAACAGAAAAGAGTGCTCAACTTATCCATGCGCTTATTCAAATGGCAAGACCGCGCACAATCATTGAAATCGGTGCTGGTGATAGTACGCGCTTTATCGCAAAAGCACTTCAAAAAGCGAAATTATCATGGCAACAAGATAAAAAACTTTTAGAATCCTCCACCTGGGAAGAGCGCACAGCTTTGCTTGACCCTTCAGGAATTCCTGAGAATTACGAACCGCGACTGATTACAATTGATGATTTTACAGCCGAAGGTCAATCAGCAGAAGAAGTATGGCAAGAACTTCTTAAAGATAGCGTTAAAAAAGACACTGTAACATTTATCAATGAGAATTTTTTCTCTCTTGATGAAAGCACACTTAAATCTTGGGCGCCTATAGATTTTGCTTGGATTGATGCTGGTACTCCCGCAGATGATGTACGATTTGTTATAACCCTTTGGGAACAAATCACTCCTGGTGGTTATCTTTGTTTGCATGAACCAACAATGACAACAACAATTGCTCTCAACGGCGAACAACGGGTTCGACGCGTTAGAACTCCCATATGGGAAGAAATCCTCTATCGGCTTGATGGCTCCTATGAAGCTTTATCACTCCCTGAAAACCACAAATATCGCCAGAGTGGTCTTGGTATCATCCGTAAACGCACCCCTGCCGAACAAATTGTACGCGCACAATCGCTACAAGCAGAATTAAGAGAAATCAATGAATTGCCCATTCGAAATGATCTTTTGCCCATGGGAAAAGAAGCACTTCACAAACGCGATACCCGCAATTCACTGATCTCTGCCATGACCTCACCGACACTGCGCGCTGTTTATGCCGCCATTATCCTTGGTGCGAAAAATCTTTCCGAAGTCCTCAAACATGTCGATTCAGATGCGAAAAACATTCACAAATCCATCAATCGCCTTTTGAACCTCGGACTTATTCACAACACAACAGAAGGATTTCAAGCCGAAGAAACAGTGTGGAAAATGCTAGAAAATAAACATGGGCGGAATAGGGAAAATTTAAGCGACCGCCATTTAGAAACAGAAGAGATGCTATCAAAAATTGGTGAAGCCTTTCAGAAGGAAAAAATCTATAGCGAAACTGAAGTCTCAAAGATATGCAACCTCTTTACAGTAGACTTTGCCCGATTACGACGCACTCTTGTTGAGAGAGGTTTTTTACAACGCCATGGAGGAAAATATCAACGCATGCGCTAAAAGAGAATTGAAAAATGATTAGCGAACGCTATCGTTTTTCTTCTCTATTTCAAGAGAATGAATAACCTTCCACTAAAAAAATATAATTTCATTAAAAGGTTACAAAATCATTCATCCCATTCATATGTTGACAATCTATGGAGGAGTTCGTACATCCTCTTCATAAAGGATACAATGGAAAAGCAAGGATGCGGGATGTCAATTGGTTATCCAAAAGGATTGGGAATAGTCAAAATCATCAGGAGAAGGTATAGGATCAAGGTCTCAATGATCTTACGATTGTTGTGCGAACATCAGAGCACAGTGCTGTTGCTCAATCCAAATCATGCTCGGTATTTCTAAAAACATCGTAGAAAAAACAAAAAACAATATTCTTGCAGTGGACTGGCTGGTGAATCAAGAAGGATACTATTTCAACGAAATGTGCACAGCAGAAACAGGGCTGACAAAACTTCCTCAAGAGATACAACAAAATGTATTTGATCATTTAACAGCACTTCTATGGAAATTCCATGGACAAAAATAAAATAACTTTTTTCATCTATAGCGCAGTTTTTCTTTCTGAATTTTCCTTTTTCTTTGTACTCCCTTTACTTGGAAACTCTTCTCTCATAACTGCTGCCAATGTCGCTTTTTATCTCGCTGGATCAGTAATCCTTGAAAGCATTCTCATGGTAACCACAACGGGTTTATTAGAAAGATTTTCGCGTAAACTCTTAATGGCTACCGCCTTTATTTTAAGGAGTAGCGCTTTTGTGTGCATTATCCTATCGCTCACACCTTCTGCATGGTTGATCTTTTTTACCTTAATGGCTTTTTCGAAAGCAATTTCAAAGCCATTTTTGAGAGAAATTTTATCAGAACATCTCAAGAGAAGTGCTCTTAAGCGCGCATTAACTCTCTATTCTTTTTTTCAAAATGCTGCTGTCGTTATCGCCCCTCTTGTTGCAACAAGTGCCATAAAATACAACGCATCGACCTTCTTAATGGTTTTTTTTGCACTCATTGGTTTGTATCTTTGTGTTCTATCCATTCAAATTGTTTATCACTACCCCCATAAAACATTATCTCTTGAAAAGAATAAAAAAATAAAGAATCCTTTTCTTTCTTCTTTAAAAACAATAATACATAATCGTTCTATTGCTTATTTGCTGGTCACGGCTTTGCTTTGTGCATTCCTCATGGGAATTTTCATCACCACCACAACACTTCTCAATAAATTTGACAGAAATCTCGCCCCTTATAGTGGAATTTTCTTTTCAATTGTTGGCATCAGTATTTGTATCTGGCAAGGAATAATCAATAAACATCTCAGCCTTTCTGATAAATCAACTTTCTACCTATTATGGCTTATGGGAAGTTTCGCTGCATTTTTCCTCATGGGTGGCGTCTTTACCGCTGTGACTGCATTAATTGCCTACAGTGTCTATGAATCTGTCATGGTTCCAGAAATATACTATCAAGCAGGGAAAACAACTACATCCCTCTCTGCCAGTGTTCTTTTTAGTTATATTCTTGTTATTTCAAATATTGGCCAAGCTGCCGGCTCATGGACAAGTGGATGGATCATCAGCCATTTCAACAATCACATCGCTTTCACCTTTTGCATGATTGTTGGTATCTCCGCCTTTGCTTCTTGCCTTTGCCTCATGCAAACTAAAAAAAATAAGGAACTTCAATGTCACATATAATTTTTGCTACTGGGGGCACAACAAGGGTGCCCAAAACACTTCGCCATAAATGGCTCAATTATGAGTTTGTAACACACTCTGCGGCAAAGAAGCTCGAAACTGTCTTTAAAGATTGCTCTGTAAACGCCGTTGCAAATTGTCTCACAGCTGGAGGATTATGGGGGGGATTTTTATTTGCACATGAAATTTGTAGACTGCTCAAAGTAACATATTATCCATTTGCCTCTATGGTTGATCTTGAGACTTTGAGTTCAGCTATCGAAGAATTTTCTATCGATACCATCATATGCCTGCCAAGTTTTGCGGATAAACTTATTACAATATCTCGGAAGCAAAAATTAAAAACTCTAAAAAACCTATTCTATCTTGGGGAAGCCTTTCAAGCTGAATCTGTGTCGAAAATAAAAGACATAATCCCTGAATTAGATATTAAACCTCTTAGCTTTACCACAAAAGAAACTGGTCCAATAGGATTCCAGTGTTCCAAGATTGCCAATGTTTTTTAGATAAACAGTAATGTTTACATCTTATAGGACACATTCAAGCGAAAACACATCCTGAAAATGATGCCTAAAAACAATGAATGAAGAGTATCCTTTTTTATCCTGATGATGCTTCATTACTTGAGCACATCACAGGTGAGAGTGTTCATATTGCATAGGATCAATCATATAACTGTGGAACACCACGAACATACCTTACACCTGAAAGGAAGAACACCAACCTTTTATAATATTATGGGCGCTTTAACTTCTATTCACGATTTAACAAATGTCTTGAATCTTCAAGGTTGTACTCTTTCGGCGAAAGACCATGCAACGCATTATCGTGAAAAAATTTGAACACGGGTGGATAGAGTTTTATTGTTCATTAATTCACCTGCACACCCTTAAAAGAAGCGCTCTTTTATCATCGCTCTCATCCTCTTATTTGATAAAAGAGAGTATCAATAAAGCGCAATTTTTCCATATTTGCTTTATGCGGAAATCTCAATTTATTCGCTCCTCAAGCTCTGAAAAAATACCCCCCCAAATAAAATCCTTTTTTCAAACTTCGCAATATCCTATAGTACCTGATAGTGATTTAGTGGAAATTAAATAAGCTAAGATTGCAACTTCCCACAAGCGCTCTTGCGCTTGATTGTTATTGCCCCCATACGCGCTTTTTCATTTTTTTCAACGTCCATCAACAACAGTTGTCCTTGTCATAATCGCATTTTGAAGGGAATAAACAAACGATTTTTGCGGTTTTTTTCCCCAAATAATTCCCATGAAGAGAAGATAGAGATGCATTTTGTACTGGTGGAAGCCTCAACCTTTGACTTGGCTAGACTTATAGAGGCAGCAGAAACGCTCGCACTTCACTTACACCTCCTCACCCACAATAAAGATCTCGATTTTTATGAACTGGATTATATTAAAAGCGTGCATCTCAGTGTTATTGAACGCGATACATTTCATCATGCGGAAATGATAACCTATTACAAAAATTTAAAAAACTGTAGTGGCATTCTCAATCTTACAGACACGTGAGCGACAAGTGTCAACGAAATCTCCGCCCAGTTGGGATATAAAACCCAAAATGCCTATGCGATAAATATCTGTAGAGACAAAGCTTGTTTAAGAAAAATCCTCTGTGAAAAAGGTCTCACAAAAGGACAAGTAACTGTTATTGAACGTGAGGCTTTCCAAGCCACACACGAGCTCTCCTATCCTGTCATTCTAAAAGCCCCACAGAGAACAGACTCAAAAAACGTATAGTTTGCAGAAAATAAAACGGAATTTACCGCAATCATGGAATTTATAAAAAACCATACTTCCCTCAAAAAAAATCTCATTGAAACCTTCTTTACAGACACACTCTACAGTGCTAAAACCATTAGCTATCGAGGGAAAAAAAAGCTTCTCGCCCTCTCAAGCATGGTCATGTCAGACATGCCTGACTTTAAGAAACTTGTAACAGCTTTCCCTTAGACAAGAACATTGCACAATTACAGGGAATAGAAGAGGGGATTAAAAATATCCTAGCAGCTGTTTCCTATCATGGGGGCTTTGCACATACGGAATTTATCATCACTGAAGGGAACTTCTTTAAAGTTGTTGAATAAATCCACGCTTAAGAAGCGTGCAAATTAGTGAAGCACTCTGCCAAACTTTTAACATCAATATCTACAAAGGATTTTTAGAATGTGCACTAGGAAGAAAACCTGAATTATTTCAAATAAGAACTGATCTCCAAACCTTTATCGGTCAAGTACTTGTCTATGCAAAACAACAGGTAAATTTCAGCAAATGCGCTTGCAACATGCAAGGAGCAAGCAAACTATTCTCTACTCATGCACCTTACAGGGAAAAACTCTGAATTTGAGAGACCAATCTGCATGCGCTGACATTTTATTGACCACAGGAACAAGTTCAGAAACGGCTCTGTTAAATGCACTTTCTTAAGCAAAAAAAGTAAATCTTGTGGTGGCAAAATAAAATGGTGCGTAAATTCTTCACTTTCAAGGCAAGCATAAAACTCATCCTCATAACAACTTTACTCAGCAATATTGGGATATTTATGGTTGTCCCTTTTTTGGCGATTTACTTAAATAAACTTAACTCTCTCAGTACAACAGAAGTTGGAATCATCATCGGAGTAGCTTTTTTGTGCAAAAAGGCAGGCTCTCTCTTAGGAGGGGTGCTCTCCGATTATGTCCATGTAAAAAAACAATGCTTTTAGGTCTAGCAACACGAATCCCTGGCTATCTCATCATTGGTTTTACGCATAATTTTTATATCCTCCTCCTCTCTTGCGCCTTCATTGGTTTAGGAAGCAATCTATACACTCCTGCTGCGAAATCTTTTTTAGTAAGAAATGTTTCGAGAACTGAAAAAGTGGATGCCTTAGCAACAAGATCAGTCTTTGTTAATATAGGGGTTTCTATCGGCCCCTTGTTTGGAATGTTGATTTTTAAAATGCTCCCCTCCTTATTATTTAGTTTCGTTGGATTGATCTTTTTTTTATTATTTCTTCTGAACTGCACCTTAAAAGAAAGCTCTAATACTAACAAATTGGACAAAATAAATTTTTCTGATTTTAGAACGTTGCTCACCAACAAGACCATGCTTGGCGTTTCGCTTTTTATATTCTTGTTTACCTTTTTTTATATCCAACTCGAAAGCACCATACCTGTGTTCAGTGATCAGGTTTTTGGAGGAAGTGCTACTTCTTTTATTTTTGTCTTGAATGCTCTCATCGTGATCTTTTTCCAAATGTCTGTTTCCAAATGGGCATGTAAAGAAAACTCCAAAACGCCCAAAGTATTATCCTTTGTTTTGTTTGGAATCTCATTCCTCCTCCTCCACGCTCTTGAGCATTCTTATTTTTACCTCTTCTTCGCGATCATCCTCTTTTCCTTTGCTGAAATCGTGATCTACATACGCCTCGATTATGAGGCCACAAATATAGATGAACGCTTAATCGCTAGCACATTTGGAATCATGAGCTTGTCCAGTGCTTTCGGAGGCATGGCAGGAAGTTATCTTGGCTCCCTCTTCTACAACCAAGAATTTTTTGGATTATCGGTTTGGCAGATCTTGAGTATTGCCTCTCTGAGTACCGCCCTCCTCTCTCTCCTCACACTCAAAAATTCAGCAAAAAGGTAAGTTGATGAAAAAGCATATTATCCTCTTCACCCCCCATCATGCCATGATTGATTGCACATCACTCAACGATATCGAGATGACAATTTCGGACAAGCCCACCCCCCCCTCTCCACTTATATGAAGCAAGACTCTCTCTTTCTTTTTGCTTATCATAATATATCTTTTACGAAAAAAGATCATCAGCGCCATCCATAGCAAGAATAAACAGCCATAATCATCATAACATTGACGTTCTCATAACTTTGCCCCCAAAAGCTCTTCCACAAGCATCAGAATTGTCCAGACTTTAAAGGCTTAAAGCATTATCATGGAAAAACAATGGAACGAATACAAAAATAAATACGCAATGCATTTATTCCTTTCTGATCATGCAGAGTATTTTCTCAAATTTTCAAACATGCAGAGTGAGTTGACGGCGAATAGACTCCTCGATAAACTCATTAAGATCAACTTAACCGATGGTTTTATTTTGG
>NZ_JBHILV010000119.1:0-508 GCF_042193505.1 Bartonella sp. TS25HLJMH | reverse complement strand
ATCATCAATGACGAGGAAGAGGACGAAGACGATAGTGACATCGACAAAAACGCCGAAGACTTCGACGATGAAGAAGAAAACGAAGATGAGGATGAAGACAGTGAGGACAAGCAGGAAAACATAAAAGCTGCTCTTGAAAAAGAAAGAAAGCGCGCAAAAGCACTAACAACCCTTGAAAGGCAAGCAAAGCACTTAGGCGTTTCTTTTGACGCAGCAAAAGCTATTCAAAACGGTATGAGTCTCGAGAAAGCACGCCAGTGTGTGTTGACGGCTGCTAGCTCTCAAAGCGCGTCTTTAAAAGTCTCGCCTTATGCCCCTCATAGTGATGGGACGAGCAAGGCAAAGATTCACGCAAAATGGGAAGCAGCTTGGAGGGCAGTGAAATGACGAATATTATTTATGACGACGTACGCAATGGCGCTTATCTTGGACCCTACGACCCTGATATGTCAAACGAAGAAGTGGTGTTTGCATCAGGAGCATTCATTGAAGCGGGAACTGTCATGGG
>NZ_JBHILV010000118.1:0-521 GCF_042193505.1 Bartonella sp. TS25HLJMH | reverse complement strand
TTTGCTGGTGCCTCTCCTTATCCTTTTGCTTTGCCTATTGCTCAGTCTCTCCAAGACAACGCAAAAAAGGTTGGGGTACGTTTTAAAATTGAACGTTTTGTAGGAACACAGTTGTTTTCAAAATTTTATGCGCGTGGTTTTGATACGATTTTTTTCGGATGGAATAATGGCTCTGCGGACCCCCATACAATGGCTTCACGCCTTATTTACAATCCTGATAATAGGTTTGAGGCTAAAAATACAGGCTATGCTAGTTGGTGCCATGGGTATTTTGATGTCAAGATGAATCAAAAGGTTCAAGATGCATTGTTTGAAAAAGATCCCCAAAAACGGGTGCAAATGTATGCTGATTTGCAACGTGAATTTATGCAGAAAGGACCCTATGCTTTTATTTATCAGACATATGTTTCTGTAGCTATGACACCTGATGTCAAAAAATGGGTCTGGAATAGTGCACCACGTATTTTTTACAGTGCAATTGAAAAATAAGAAGGCAGCAGGTTTATAAAATATAAAAATAT
>NZ_JBHILV010000117.1:0-524 GCF_042193505.1 Bartonella sp. TS25HLJMH | reverse complement strand
GTTGCTGCTTGATGAAGCCACATCTGCTTTAGATGCAAACAGTGAAAAGTTGGTGCAAGACGCCTTAGAAGGATTGATGCAAAATCGTACAACCTTGGTAATTGCACATCGTTTGGCAACAATTTTAAAAGCTGATCGCATTCTCGTGATGGATAAAGGCGCTCTTGTGGAAGAAGGAACCCATGCTGAACTTGTGGCAAAAAATGGCGTCTATGCTTACCTCGCAAAACTCCAATTTTCACCGGAGTAAGTGATCTTGATACAAGAGCAGTATCTTTAAGGACATAAACAGCACTCTTTTTAGACAGGCTTATCAATTTGAATCCCTCATGGAAAAAAGAGGGGCAAACATTGAGGTTTTTTTCTTTTTTAAAGTCTTAACGGGCTGTACTTTTTTTGCGCAAGATGGAGGCATTTTTATAAAAATACTTCATCTGTGTACAAAATATAAAATGATACCAAGTTAATCTCTATGGGCTATGAAGATG
Source organism: Bartonella sp. TS25HLJMH (assembly GCF_042193505.1). NCBI lineage: Bacteria > Pseudomonadati > Pseudomonadota > Alphaproteobacteria > Hyphomicrobiales > Bartonellaceae > Bartonella > Bartonella sp. TS25HLJMH. Next base: position 36 of record NZ_JBHILV010000117.1, on the reverse strand, counting down.
TGCAAGGAGTTCTTTTCATAACAGCACTGTCACGTT
>NZ_JBHILV010000116.1:0-530 GCF_042193505.1 Bartonella sp. TS25HLJMH | reverse complement strand
AGAATATCATTTTCTGTCATAATAAAATCCTTTCAAAAGTAAAAAAATGAGAACAAATCATAACTATTTATTAACCACATTTTTGTTCATTTTTAAATGTATTTTATTTATAGAAAACAATATTTTATCATACAATTTCTTATGTGATAATTTATGAATCTTATTGAGAAAGAATGAGAGACAAGAGAGCTAAAGTTATCCACAGATAATGGGGTTATGCACCCCATATCTTAAGATTGACCGGTGACATAAGCCGCCCATTTATCCATATAGACACGGCGCTGTTCTAGATAGTCAGTACGACGATAGGCACGCTCTACTTTACCGCCTACCGTATGACTTAGAATGGTTTCAGCGACCTCATAGGGGGCATCGGTTGTTTCAGCGAGCCAATTGCGTAAACTAGAGCGAAAACCATGGGGGCAGGCTTCAATTTTATTTTTTCTCATATACGTAGCCATACATTTCTCAGCGAGGGGACCACGACCTCTAGCAGAAAAAAAGAAATCATTACGAGAGAGCAAGCGCGC
>NZ_JBHILV010000115.1:0-533 GCF_042193505.1 Bartonella sp. TS25HLJMH | reverse complement strand
AAAAAAATAGGCGGTATCGCGAGCTTTATTGGCGCCCGTTTCATGCCCGTGATTAATGATATGATTGACGGTTTTTCTCGCCTGATTGATGAAAACCGCGACCTCATTCAAACAACCGTTGCGAGCTGGGCAAAAACCTTAAAAAAAGTCCTTAATGATTTGCTTAATCCTACCTCTGATTTGAGAAAAGGCATCAGTGATCTCACAGAGAGAATTAAAGGCTGGTTCCAATGGATGGAGCCTTTGGTTGGTGAAATAACCCTTTTCAAGGTAGGACTTGTGGCACTTGGTTCGTTCATTTTTGGTCCACTCATTGCCGCATTAGCCGCAGTAGGAGCAGCGTTTGTTAGCCTTGGTATCACAATTATGACGACACCTATCGGGTGGCTAATTGGCGGCATCGCAGCTCTTGTAGGCGCTGGATATTTGCTCTACAAAAATTGGGACAAAATCAATGGCTGGCTGCTTACATCACTAGCCATAGTAAGCGCAGTTTTTATCAGGCTTGCTTTCGCTCTTTCAGGACCAGTGCT
>NZ_JBHILV010000114.1:0-539 GCF_042193505.1 Bartonella sp. TS25HLJMH | reverse complement strand
GAGCAATTGCTTCATCACAACAAACATTGTGAAATACCCTTCCATATTGAAGGGCATATTAAGCTCGGATCTTTTAAACAAAACACATTGATTTTTTCCGTAAAGTCTTTCCATCACAAGTCTTGTGTAAAGGATGCATAATGAGAACGCATTAAGATAAGAGGAGATGCCCAGTTCTTAAAAAAGAAGCGCAATGCCCCTTTATTGGTTTTTTGTACAATATTATGCCCCCAAGCAACTACAGTCATTGATAAAAGATCCTCAGCGAGCCGTTTGTTCGTCTTATATATCCATTTTTAGTATTTTTAATCAAACTTTTTGGTACTGCAAGTAATATACCTGTGCTAACCTTTGCTTACTCGCTACTTACATACGTAAAAAAACAAAGCCGACCAAGTTGTCAAAAAACACAGGCATTAGCATTTTTACAATCCATTGTGCCTATACACCAATTAAAAAAGAGCGTTTATGATACATAAGACACCTCGATGCCCCACCGCTCTACGATCTAAAATTATGAAACTTTAGTTCAACAACCA
>NZ_JBHILV010000113.1:319-562 GCF_042193505.1 Bartonella sp. TS25HLJMH | reverse complement strand
ATAAAATTATCAAATCTCATATTGATGATTTCCTTCAAACCGTTCCCTTTCTAAACTGTGAAGTAAGACATATTGACGGAACGCAAAGTGTCAAAAAACGCAATGAGGAACTGGATTGGCTTAAAGAAGATGCGGGTCAAAATGTTTGTCGGATTTTAAGCAATGTTCGGTGTCTGTCTGAAGGAATTGACGTCCCTGCTCTTGATGCGATCATGTTCTTACACCCGCGCAATAGCCAAGTGG
>NZ_JBHILV010000113.1:0-282 GCF_042193505.1 Bartonella sp. TS25HLJMH | reverse complement strand
AAAGATGGGCTATATCATTTTGCCGGTTGGTGTTCCTGCTGGTGTTTCACCAGAAGAGGCATTAAAAAACAATAAGAGATACCGTGTTGTTTGGCAAGTTTTGCATGCTTTACATTCTCATGATGAAAGGCTTGCTCGGACGATTAATCAAATGTCTTTAGGACAAGATAGCAGCCATACGATTGAGATTATAGAGATTAAGCGTGCCAATGAATTACAAGAACTCACCACAACGGTTGATGAGATCTCGATACCATCAAAAGCAGAAAGTTCTGGACGTGT
>NZ_JBHILV010000112.1:0-567 GCF_042193505.1 Bartonella sp. TS25HLJMH | reverse complement strand
GCAAAGTCAAAACTGCCAAAGCTGCCCGAGCCAAGAGCGCTTGGTGTTGCAACACCTCCGGCGCTATTGAGTGTCTGTGCTAAGGCTGTGTTTAAATAGGTTTCACGAATTGTTTTATGGTTTTTCAACTTGGAAAAGAATTCATTTCCACAAAGCCCAATAATCCGTGAACGATCAGAAAATGCTCCTTTTGAAGCCTCAATCATCCTCATAATGACTTGGTCAACATTGTCAGCAACATTGGTTGTCTCTGTATTCAGTTTAAAGTCAATGGGCTTTGGTGGTGTGATTTCCCATTCCTTGTACCAATCAACAATCACGGAGCCATCAGCATCAAGGACAACACCTTGAACAGCGCCAAGCTGCATATTTTCCCATGTCAATTCGATTTCAGAAATCAGTTTCTTTTGTTTTCTGGCAATATATTTCATTGCTGTTTCTAACTGATCTTCTGCGCCAAATTCACGCCGGTTCTGGATTTCTTCTGATTTCACCGTATCACTTTTGGCAATCCGTGTTGTTTTGAAAAACCGAAGATTACGACCCTCTCTATCACCTTCTGCCAAA
>NZ_JBHILV010000111.1:306-570 GCF_042193505.1 Bartonella sp. TS25HLJMH | reverse complement strand
ATAATCTAATATAGAGTGCAATAAATGAAACAGACCTATCATATTTTATGTCTGACAATTACCGCCTTGCTGTTAAGTGCCTGTAACTTTTCGCGATATTATAACTCAAATATGCCAACTGGAATTGATGGAAAATGGGTTGATGAGAATGGTATTATTTCTTCTTTCCACAATGGTGTTTTTGAAACGCATGCAGCAGATACAGAAGAAAAACTATCAGAAGGAGCATATAATTATCTCAATGCCCAAAATATAGAAATTGAA
>NZ_JBHILV010000111.1:0-253 GCF_042193505.1 Bartonella sp. TS25HLJMH | reverse complement strand
TCTGCACCTCACATACAGGAGCACAGTTTTTCCTTAAGCGGAAATCTTAAACAAAGTACAAGGGAAACCTCTCTTAAGAACAGAGGGAGCACACACATTAAGCAGGAGGCGACATCCTTTCTCCTCCTGATAGAAAATCCTCTCTAAAATACGCAAAGAGGCTAGTATAATCTTTACCCTGAAAATTTTCTAAACATTATGAAATGCGTAAAATAATCATTTTCTTCCACAAAATATCAGTAAAGCCACCTCA
>NZ_JBHILV010000110.1:0-578 GCF_042193505.1 Bartonella sp. TS25HLJMH | reverse complement strand
CGAATATCAGCACCATAACCATATTTGAGAGGACCACGCTCAGAAGATAAGGTTCCTGTGCTTCCATAGGTGTATAAGAAGAAACCTGTTTGTTTCTCTTCTTCTTTTCCTAAGACGGATGTTCTGATATTGGCTAAGAGCGCGTTTTGTTTAGCCATATCCGTTAATCCTGTACTGAAGAGAGCATTTGGCATAACCAAATAGCTTGCTGTTTGTGGTACAACGGCAGGGATATTTGTTTCAGGATCAGGTTTTGAACCAGAACCAGAACCCGATTCAAGAATTTCTTTGTGTAAGCGGAAATCCCAGAAGTCTTCATTCTTTTCATCAAACAGGTTTTGCACAACATCAGCTTTACCATTGCTTGACTCTGGTCCATAGGCCGTTAGCGTATATTTATAAGGCAAACGATTTCTGGTGGTATAGCCATTTGCCAGTTTGAAAGAGTCTTCCTTTGCTTTTCCAGAAACTTGAATGAGCGAGAGGCCACCTATATTTGAAGGATCAGCAGCATTTACTACACTACTTTCATCTCCTGAATCGCTTTTGATATAAACTGTTGTGTTGCCTGAGACATC
>NZ_JBHILV010000011.1:57589-62142 GCF_042193505.1 Bartonella sp. TS25HLJMH | reverse complement strand
CTTTAAAACTCTTTGAGAAAAAATAAATTGGTACAAAACCTAGTGGCAAAATATACAAAACCCGCTGACAAGCTACAAAGCTACAACAGCTACAAAGCTACATACATACATACAGCTATACTGGCTGGGGAACTTGGATTCGAACCAAGATTGACGGAGTCAGAGTCCGCTGTTCTACCATTAAACTATTCCCCAATAAGCCAATTTTATCATCTCTAGCAGATTCTACAGTGTAGGCAAGCGCAAAAAATCTTTAGATTATCGATAATAAAGGGCGATAGGAATGTCATTGATTGTTTTGATTTGAATATCAACATCATAAATGTCTTTAAGAACTTCTGGTTGCATAATTTCTTTGGGAGTTCCACAATAGGCTGCTTTTCCATTTTTCAGTGCAACAATCATATCTGAATAAGATGAGGCAAAATTAATATCGTGCATAACAATAAGAATGGTTTTTTTCAGTTCATCAGCTGTGCGGCGTAATTGCTTCATCATAGAAACGGCATGTTTCATATCCAGATTGTTTAATGGTTCATCTAAGAGAAGATAATCAGTATCTTGGCAGATAACCATGGCTATAAAAGCGCGTTGACGCTGACCGCCAGAAAGCTCATCTAAAAAACGGTCTTTTAAATCTTGTAAGCCGAGATAGCGTAGAGCACTGTCGATAAATTGTTTATCTTCATGTGTATACCAGCCTTTTGAATAAGGATAGCGTCCGAAACTTACTAAATCGTACACGGTTAAACGGAAGGATAAAGGATTATCTTGACGCAGAATTGAGAGTTTTTGAGCCAAAATGTCGTGGGGCATTTTATCAATATCAAAGCCGTCGATATGAATTGTACCATTATGGTGTGGCAAAAGACGTCTTATCAGCATTAAAAGAGTTGATTTTCCCGAACCATTTGGCCCAATGAGAGAAATAATTCCCCCTTTGGGAAGATGAAGGCATAAATTATCGATAATCAATCGTGCTCCGTAAGCCTTGGAAAGATGATTGATCTCAATCATTTCAGTTTTCCCTTCATTAGTAGCATTAAGAAAACAATACCCCCACAAAACTCAATGATAAAACTTAAACGTCCTGCCATGTGAAAAATTTGCTCTAAAATAAATTGTCCCCCCACCAAACAAATAATTGCTAATAATATTGCAATCGGCACAACAACACTGTGTTTTGCTTGAGGAGAAATTTCATAGGAAAGGTTGGCAACTAACAGTCCAAAAAAGGTGACGGGGCCTACCAATGCGGTAGAAATGGAAACGAGAATGGAAACAAAAATAAGGACAGCTGTTGCACTTTTGTGGTAATTAACGCCAAGATTAAGAGCGTTATCACGTCCCAAAGCCAAAATATCAAGAAGATGACGGGAATGCCATCCAATCAGACTCACAATGAAGACAATGATTGTGGCAAAGCTTATGAGTGATGTATTAAATTTATTAAAATTTGCAAACATAATATCCGTTAAATTCATCATTTGGTCTGGATTTAATTGCAATTGCATAAACATCCGTAAACTGAAAAAAAAGCCGCCTAAAACAACACCAATTAAAAGCGTTAAGTGAAGTCCTTTTAGGCTTCCTGAAAATAGCCAGCGAAAAAGGCTTATTGAAAAAAGAATAAGAATGAGGGCTTCGAGAATGAGTTGTCCTTCTTCATTTAAAAAGGGCAAAGAAAGAGAGCCTACAAAATATATCAGAACAGTCTTTATTAAAATATAAAGCTGATCAAATCCCATAATTGAAGGGGTAAGAAGACGGTTATTAACGATTGTTTGAAATAAAACCGTAGAAACGCTTATTGCATAGGCAATAAGAAGCAGAGAGGAAAGTTTTGTAAGACGAAATGTCCATGTATAAACATTGATATTCCACGTCATGTAAAGACTAATGACAGTACATGCTATGATAATAAGTGTTGTTAGTACACATATTGTTTTTCTTCTTCTATCCAAGACGCTTTCTCCAGCGTAATAGCAGTATCATAAAAATAAAACTACCGATTACACCCATCATAGTGCTGATGGGAATTTCAAGAGAGGGATGAATTATTCGTCCTACAAGATCACAAATCAAGACCAATCCTGCACCGCTGATGGCCACCCAAGGAGCAGTACGGCGCATATTATCGCCCATGAAATTTGACACAAGGTTGGGAACAATGAGTCCAACAAAAGGAATACGGCCAATTGTACAGACAACAACAGCAGTGATTGAGGCGACAATAAAAAGACCCCAAAACATGACAATACGATAATTCAATCCAAGGTTATTGGTTAGATCTTCTCCCAAACTTGCAACCGTGAAGCGATCAGCAGTACAATAGGCTAGAATACAAAGGGGAAGGGATAGCCATAAGAGCTCATATTTTCCTTCAAGAACCATTGAAAAACTGCCAAATAAGTAAGCTTGAAGAGAGGGAAGTAACATTTCATAATCTGCAATGGCATTGGTTAAAGAGCCAATAATATAGCTTAGCATAATCCCTGTAAGGGGTACAATGAGAGCAGATTTTAGAGGAATGCGGCGCAATAAAAACATAAAAAGTAAAGTGCCTGTCATGGCAAAAAGTGTCGCAACGGCCATTTTTCCTAAAACAGAAATATCGGGCAAAAAAATCATAATAAAAAGAATGCCAAGAGAAGCAGATTCAACAGTTCCAGCGGTTGATGGCTCGACAAAGCGATTTCGTGTCAATAGTTGCATAATCATACCTGAAAGTGCAAGTGACGCACCTACTAAAAGAATTGAAATGGTACGAGGAAGACGTGTTTGCCAAAAAATAAGCCACGCATGGGGATCGGCTGCAAAAAGGTCAAAAGGCTTGACATCAGAATAACCAACAAAAATGCTGAGGATAGACAGGAGAATGAGAAGTGTTATGGTTATCCAGTAATTCTTCACGTTAAATCATTTTCTAACAAAACCTAAAAAAGCAAAGACTGCTTAATAAACAACCTCTGCTTTTAAATTTTATTTATATAGCAAGCAAGCTCTTTTGTACGCTTATTTGCTCTTTGTAAAGGCTTCATTGATTTGCTTAGCGGTTTCAATGAGTCCCGTTAAACCACCACTTGCACGATACCAGCTCCAAGAGTCCAAATAAATAATTTGATTTTGTTTGCTTGCTGTTGTGCGGTGAACAAGCTCATTGTTAAGCAATTGTGCTGCAGATTGCCCTTCACGTCCAATTGCGGCATCCCGATCAATCACCAACAACCAATCAGGATTTGTCTCAAGAATAAATTCAGGAGAAATGAGCTGTCCATGTTTTTGTACAGTGAGTTTATCGGTTGCTGGGGCAATTCCAAAAGCGGAATGCAAAATATCAAAACGTGATTTTGGTCCTAAGGCACTGATTTTTCCACCAGAGGTCATGAGTACAAGACCATGGCCTTTTCCTTTAGTATTTTTACGAACTTCAGCTAAAGTTTCATTGAGTTTTGCAATTTCTGCTGCAGCTTCTTTTTCTTTGCCAAAAATTTTGCCAAGGATAGACACATTCCGTTCAATATCTGCAAGAGAGTTTTCATTTCCTACAGTTAGATCAATTGTTGGAGCGATTTTGGATAAATCGTTATATTTTGCTTGAGTTCTGGAGGAAATGATAATCAAATCAGGTTGAAGAGTGGCAATTTTTTCATAATCGGGTTCAAAAAGGGTACCAATTTTTTCATATTTTGCATCATCAAATTGTTGCAGATAGGATGGTTTTTTTCCTTCAGGAATACCGATAACCGCTTTGATACCAAGGCGATTCATATTATCAAGAGAGGCAATATCAAACACAACAACCTTTTGCGGAGAAGCAGGAACAGGAGTCGTGCCTGCAACATGATTAATTGTTACATTTGTTTGAGTACTCGTATTTGCAATACTCGTCTGTGTCCATAAAGCTGTTGCAAAGCTGGTTGCAACCAGTAAAACAGAAGTTATCCGTTTCATATATTTTATCATCGTAATTTTATCCTTTTATCTAATATTACAAGGGGTTGCGCACTTAAAAACTTAACTTTGGTATTTTTATGCACAAAATGGAGCGTAAATAAATAACAGTATGTTGTAAAATTGACTAACATATGTTACAAATTGTTCACTTACCTCATTTTCACTTAATTCTAGTGTTTTTGCAACATTATTTAGAAAGTTTAACATATGACCAATGTATTTAAAAAGCGTACAAGTCTGTACGCACTGACAACAAGTGCTCTCTTCTTTTTACAAGGTGTAGATTCTTCTATGGAGGTGATGGGTAATCGGTTGTTATTGCCGAGCTTCGGAACATCTTTATCATACGCAAATGCAGTTACACCTTCTCCAGCTGCACCTTCTCCAGCTGCACCTTCTTCAGGTGAATCCAAGGGTATTATAGCTGGGGGTGCATCGGGGACTGTGCGTAAGAATCAGAAGGTATACTTACCTATTACTAGTTGTCACTCTAGTGAACAGAATGCTATTGTTGATCTTGGTAGTCTAATGAGCTATTCAGGTAATAGTGTTCCACGTGCTGGTGCTGCTGTTCCACGTGCTGGTGCTGCTGTTCC
>NZ_JBHILV010000011.1:0-57489 GCF_042193505.1 Bartonella sp. TS25HLJMH | reverse complement strand
AGGTGTTGGTGTTCCAGGTGTTGGTGTTCCAGGTGTTGGTGTTCCAGGTGTTGGTGTTCCAGGTGTTGGTGTTCCAGGTGTTGGTGTTCCAGCAGGTACGTCAGCTGCTGTCCCAGGTGGTATTGTCAATGCTACTTTAAGAAATGTTCCAGCTTCCTCTGCAGTCGGTGCTATTCCAGGTGGGCTAAGGCCTCAAAATAGTGTGCGCAGTAGAGTAACAAGAGCTGCAGATGTAGGAACTAGAGAACGTAATTCTGTAGGTTTTACTGATTCTGTGTTATATAAAGCTATCTCCTGCAATAAGTCTGGAGAATATGGAATAACAGGGGGGGGTATTGTGGTGACAGAGGATGGTCCTGCTGTATATGTGAATAATAATGCAAAGAAAGAGACAGACAAAACTGTTCTTAATTTGGATCGTGTATCTATTATGAATGTACGGGGGAAGAATCGTTCTCCCAGCCTTTTAGGAATAGGAGATATTAGTACATTAGTTCGCACTCCAAATAATTCTCTCAATATTAGTGGATATCGTCCTGTTGCGAGAGCGGGTCAAGAGGCTTCTCTTAATAAAATCAATGGAGTCATTAATAGAATCAATTGGGGGGTTGCTGTGTTGGTAAACAACACATATGAGACAGTTAATTTAATAAACTCAAAAATTAACAGTTTTTTTGTTGGACTTCAAGCTCAAGGTTACGGAACTATCTCTATGCTAGGTGGATCTATCAAAGGTGCTTATGTAGATGCTTTAGCTGTAGGTGGTGGACGAATTTCTTTAAATCGAGTAAATATTGATGCTCTTGGAGTTGGTTTGTGGAGTTTTGGAAAATCTGTTATACAGATGCAGTCTGGACAAATTATTATAGAAAATGGTGGGGTAGGGGTTATTGCGGAAGCAGGGGGACTTGTAGTATTAGATGGAACTACTATCAGAGTTTCTGAGGTAAACCCCAAGGCTTTCTTTAGCGAATATAGTGCTGGTTTTTTATCGTATGGAGGTAACATTTCTTTTAAAAATGGACAACTTGAAGGTTCCAATACCGTTGCGTTGTTGATAAATGATGCGTTTCCAAGCAATCTGTTTGATTATGCTAGTCTACAGACTGCTAATCCAGATAATGCAGCTGGTCAAGGTGCTCAAGCTGCTCCAGAAGAAGTGGTGCTGATGGGAGGAAAGGCGATAGTAGGTACGTCCAATACTAAAGCTGCTCTCATTGAAGAGACTTCTTCTGTTATAGAGCATTTTTTAGGGCCGGATTTATTTTCTGCAAAATCTGGTGGACCCTCTACAATTACCAAGTTCATGATTTCTGAGATTCAACAGTCAACTATTACAATGAGGGGTAAATCTTACGGTATATATTTTGATGGGGAAGAAGATTTTATAGAGGATAATAAGAAGAAATTGGAGAGGGAAAAAGATAAGAGAAATAGGTTACATGCAGTTCTTTTGAAAGGTACTCGTCTCGAAGTTCCAAATGGTGTGGCCATTTATGGTGATAATTTGGCGGGGAACGTTGTTATAAAAGACACATCAAATGTTTCAGGTGGTTTATTATTGAACGCTGAAAGTAAGTCCGATCTGTCTGTTTTTGTTCAAAACTCTTCAATTATAGGAGGTGCTCGTATTGAGAAGGGTTCTCATGCTAAGCTTTTCTTATCCAATGGATCGCAATGGCATGTAAAAAAGAATCTATATAGTAGTGTGAACAGTTCAGATCATACTTGTGTGGATTCATGCATTTCATCTATAAAACTTTCAGATAGTGATATTAAATTTCTTACTTCTTTCAGAAATGGAAATGCTGGGGATATTGAATATAGAACCCTTCGCATTGGAAGTGCAGATGCAAGTCGAAACGGTGTGGTTTACACAGCTTCGGGGACCTCAAAAATTCATTTCAATGTAAATTTAGCTTCGTCTGGTGCAAAAAATACTCAGGTATCTGATAGGCTTATAGTTAATGGTGACGTTGAAGGGAAAACTATAGTACATGTGAATGATACTTCAGGTGGAGAAGGACAAGCGGATTCAGCTAGACACAGTGTTTCGCTTATTCAGGTTTATGGGCAAGCACAACAAGATTCTTTCAGGCTGGATGGTTCTTATGTTACTCTGGGTACTCCTTATCAATATACTCTTCATGCTGTGCAAAAAATAGACGACTCTTTCAATCCTACATTGTTAGGATTGGGAAATAAATTTTGGGATTTCTCTTTAGAAATTGAGCGTGTTGTTTCTGTTGGAGAAGGTACAGAGGGTTCTCCATTATCGGAGCGGGTAGTAGTTCAGTCTCCACCTAGTTTATCGACGGGATCTGGTACAAATGAGTCTAGTACGGATTTAGGTCTTACATCTACTATGGTTTCTCAAGATACTTCTAATGATTTGGATTCTGAAGACCATATTTCATCTACTCCGTATTCGGAAACAGGGGATACATTATTGCTAACAACAGATGAAAATGGTGAAGCTATAAGTATTTCTCTTCTTGATAATTCAAGGGCGGAATATGGTGATGCTGGGTATAGTATAGTAGAAGAAGATGATGTGGAGTCAGCTGATGCATCTGTTGGGGATCTGATTCCAACTTTTGAAGCTTCAGGAAATACTCCATCTACTTCAGGAAGTGTTTTGACAACTGGGGAAACTATTGATGAAAGTGTAGATACTTCTCATACTGCTTCTCCTAATAGAACGGGTAGTCAGAATGAAGTAGGATATCCTACAGTACTCCGTAGTGATAATGATACAGTTGATGTGAATGATGTAGATGAAAGTGGACCTACTCCATCACCGAGAACAGAAGATAGATTAACAGGTGGAAATAGTGACACTTTAGGTATTTCTCTTCTTGATAGTTCAAGTGCGGAATCTGATGCTGTAGGGTATACTATAGTAGACGGAGAAGGTCATATTACAGAGGATAATAATACAACGGTTGAATTAGTTCCATCTCAGGCTGTTATGTCTTCTGCTACTCCTCAATCTTCTACGCTGGAGAGTTCTGTACTTGGAAGGTCTGACACAGGCGATTCTGATATGGAATTAGGTTCTTTGACTGGAACTTCTCCAGTTTCTGAAACTGAAGAACGGACTTCATCTTCTGCTGTTCAATCTTCTTCGTTGGGAACTGTCAAGACTGAAGTGCCTGCTGCTTCTGGAAAAACTAAAAAGCCTCAGTTTTCTTCTACCCTAGTTAATTCTACTAAATCTAAGAAAAGGAAGCCTACCTCTAAGAAGATGGATAGTAAACCTGTAGCGCGTGTTCTACTTTATAATAAAGGATCCGACACACTTAGATCTGAATCGCACAAGCCTATGGTGGCGACTGTATCAGCCAATGCTATAACGCAGGAAGGTGTTTCTTCTCAGTGTAGTAATACGGGGGAAAATGGTACGGAAAGATTGCAAGGTGCTTATTCGTGTAGTGATGGTAAGACATATACAATGAAAAATCTTACACTGAAGGCAAGTGAGGCAACTCAACATTCTATGCATGCAAAAAGTCAGAATACAATTATTAAACTAGAAGGGGCCACAATTAGTGGGGCAGATTCTTCTGATAGTAAAAATAATGTTAATTCTACTGTATCAAAGCTCGTAAGTGCTGTTCTTGCAGAAGACAAGGCAGAAGTTATTTTGGATAAGAAATCAAAAATCCAATCTTCTGTGATTGGGCTTGAAGCGCAAAGTGGCGGGAAGGTTACGATGAAGGATGGGACAGTCAATGCGCTTTATGTGGGCGCTTTGGCGGGTTCTGGATCCTCTGTTAATTTAAAGGATACGAAAATTAACGTAACAGGGGATTTGGCTGTGGCTGGTCTGGCGAGTAAGGCTGGTGAGGTGACGATGGACTCTGGAGCTATTACTTTGGCAAAGGGAGTGGCTGTGAGGTCAGAAGCTGGGGGAAGCGTTAAGTTAGACAAAGTGGACATTACTGTGAAAAAAACAGCAGAAAAATTAGATTCTGCAGATAATTTTGCACGTGCAGCTTTTCTGGTGAGTGATAATGCTTCTGTTGATTTTAAGAATGGAAATGTTGTTACTGATGCTCATGCTTTGTGGGTTAGAGCGGCTGATGGAGACATTAAGAAGGGTTCTTCTAGGCAAAGAAGATCTTCTGACGTTCGTCTCTCGATGAATCGCGCTAATATCGAATCTTCTATTGTTAGAGTGGAAGGAGATGGATCCTATGGTATATATTTTGATGGCACGGCTCAAAGACCAGCAGATGGACAGAATCAGGTCGCAAATGGGAATTCTGTTAGAAAAACAAGGAGTGTTGAGCGAAGCGCTGTATCCAAACAGGAGAAAACACCTATAGGCATAACAGGAGCAATTTCATTGAAGAAAACTGATTTTGAAGTTGCAAATGGTATAGCCATCTATGGTAATAATTCTGGTGGTTATGTTTCATTAGAAAATAAAACAACTCTTGCTGGTGACTTGTTGTTGAAGGCTGAGAATGATTCTAATATATCAGTTTCGGTTGATAACTCTGTTATTACAGGCGGTGTTCGCGTTGATAAAAGCTCTTATGCAAAATTAGACTTGGCTAATAGTTCACAGTGGGTTCTAAAAAGAAGTGCACAGAGGAATTTGGGGACTTCAGATTTAGGATGCGTGGATTCATGCATTTCTTCTGTGAGTCTTGTAAACAGTGCTATTGATTTTGCACCTTCGGAATCTGAAGGAAAATATCAGACTCTCCATATTGGAAATGGGAAAGGGACAGTTTATGCGGCACAGGGTAATGCTGTAATTTATCTCAATGCACGTTTAAATCCTCGTGATCCGAGTGATCAGCAAGTCACTGATAGGCTTGTCATTCATGGTGATATTTCTGGAAAAACAAAAATACATGTACGAGGTGATGCGGGCAATGTAGGAGATGGTCAAGCGAATGCCAAGATTGCTCATAGTGTTTCAGTTATTCAGGTCTATGGTCAAGCGAAGAAAGACTCTTTCCAACTCGATGGCAATTATGTTGCACTGAGCAACTCACCTTACAAATACACTCTTCGTGCTTATGCTCCAGAAGCGACTTCGAAACAGGAGCATGTTCAGCAGAAGTTTGTTAAGGATGGTGGAGAGTTTTGGAACTTCCGTCTAGAAAATCAGTATGTTAAGTCTATGAGATCTGCTGCCCTTCCTGAACAATTTGTAAGGTCTGTTGTTCCACAGGTTCCAACTTATCTCAGCTTGCCTAATAGCGTGTTCCATGCTGGTTTGATGGATATCAGTAATCAAAACAAGCAGTTAGAGACGTTGCGGATGACTTCTACAGGAATGGTAGAGGTTCGTGAGAATCCTGCTTTATATTTACGCGGCTATGGTGGAAGTTATCGTTATTCTTCAGATCTGTCCGCACTTGAATATGGTTATGACGGCGATCTTAGTTATAATGGTGTAGAGGCGGGTGTTCTGCTGCAAACTATTGAAAATACCGACAGTGCTATATCCTTTGGTGTTATGGGAACTTATGGAAAACTTTCTCTGCAGCCTTTGAATGTTGAGCACAGTCAGAAGAGTGCATTTGATAAATGGACTGCTACGGTATATGGTAGCATGCAGCATAATGTTGGCTTCTATGTCGATGGTCTTTTATCCTATGGTCTGTTCAAAGGTGATGTTCTCACTCTTGCACGAGGTAAGACGGCAACATTGAAAGGTAATCCTTTGAGTGTTTCCTTATCTGGTGGTCAGACAATTGCTACAGGATATAAGGGGTTTGTCTTTGATCCGCAGGTTCAGGTTGTGTATCAACATCTCCAGTTTAATAAAGCCCGTGATATCGACGATTTTGATATTGAAATGGGTAACCTTGATCAGTGGGTGGTACGTGTTGGTGGACGCTTAACCAAGACTCCTACAGGCTCTGAAGGCGTGAATGCTGTTGCTTTCTATGGTAAGCTTTATCTTGCTCATGGTTTTGAAGAAAAACAGTCTGTGCATTTCAAGGATGCTTTCAAGTTAGGGGCTTTCGGTTCTTCATTAGAGGCTGGATTAGGCTTTAATGCCAAATTGTTGCCACAGTTCTCTTTACATGCTGACGCTCTCTATCAACATAAGCTTAATAAAGCTGGTTTTTCTGGAATAAGTTTTTCTGGAGGAGTACGTTATCAGTTTTAATATAAGATACAGTATGTACTTTTTTAGAAAAGGCAGCACATTGTGCTGCCTTTTCTCTTTATAACAACTTATGTTGTTCTTAAAAGCTTCCCATCTTCTTGATTGAATAACAAAAGATATAGTGTGTTTTATACGTGAGGGCACTTTTCTACGCTAAAGCGAATTTTCTTAAAATTTATGCTGCTACTGATACGATAGAGTGCCTCGCTTTTATCGGCTTTTTAAGCGTTCAGCAGTCCAGTATGCGTTACATTATCCTTTTTTGTACTGTATTGATATTATCTAATATAATATTTGATGTTTTCTAAAGCTCGTTTTTGAGAGTTTGTTTTCTGCTGATTTAAATCATTGTTTCATTCATTTCCTTGTGGATTAATTTTTAAAGTTCACAAGGTTCGGTTGTGTTTTTAATTAATTACACGCACTGATTTTATTTTTTCTTTACACGAAATACAGAATGCATTATACACTTATAAAGTGTAATTTTTAATTATTCTCTTGTAGGTGGTTTTGGCGTAGAGCTTCTGCCAAATTTATTGAGATAATTAATTGCACAGTTCAGATGAGCATGAGGCATGTTCTTTTTGTTACACTTTTCGTATTTTGAGGTGTGCAATGGGATGTTTTGCAGGTGCTTTTATTTTTAATGAGAGGGGAAGAAAAGTTTCGAGGGAACTATGATTAAAGTTTTTAGAAATCATGTATGTTTATGTGCTTATACAACAGCTATCCTCTCTTTGTTCCAAAATGGAATAGAAGTTTATGCGGCTGCAGAGGAGGTTGGTAAACCTTATGTTATAAAGGTTATCCCAATTGTCTCTACTAATTCTTCTCCTCATCTTAGCGGGAGTAATAAGTATAAGCCTCCTCTTAGTGGAGAGAGTGGGCGGAATAATCATTATACTTCTCATCAGATCCAAGTTGGCGACAACGATGAGGGTATTCGTGGGGGGAGCGATTATCGTAAGCTGAGTGGAGTGGATGGAGCGAACAGACATCAGGAAAATGTAGATAACTCTGTTAAAGATGCAGACTCTGATGGAAGAGGTGTGAATCCTAGGTTTTATTACTACAGTGGGTTGTATTATATATGTGATAATTGTGGGGAGCCTAAAATTGATAATAAATCTTATAGGATTACAAATGAGAATGCTTCCAACTATCCTGATGATCCTACTGCTATAACGGTGAAAGGAATAGGCACAAAGGTTAGTGGGAAGAATGTAGAGGTTAGTAGTCAAGTTGCTGATAAAACTTTTCTAATGGGGGTGCATGTATTAGAGAATGGTAAGATTGTTTTGGAAGATCCGATTATCAAAAATACAGTTATAGCCCTTCGTGCGAGTAATGGAGTGATTGAGGTAAAAAATGGAAAGATTGAGGAAAGTCATGAGGGTGTTGATGCAGCAGAGAACTCGTTTGTTCTTTTAGAAGATACAGAAATTAAGACCTCTAATGGGAATGCAAGTCTTTTAAGTTATGATCATTCAGAAATTTGGATGTCAGGTGGATCAGTTGATTTTATGAACAGCCATGGGGTTTCTTCCACGTTAGGTGGGAAGATAAATCTCGAGAATGTTGAAATTACTGGGAAGGCGGACAAAGGCAAGGATCATGCGGTTGTGCATACGGATTTAGGGAGGACTGTTAATTTAGAGGGGGCCACTATTCGTGCTATGGATGTCCATGGCATATTATTAGAAAATACAGTTAATTCTATTCCTCTGCAGGAAGTTAAAGATTTATCAAATGAAGATTCTGATTCAGAGATTCCTGTGACTGAAGTTAATATGAAATCCTCTTCTGTTACTGTAAAGGGTAAGGGATCTTATGGTATCTATTTGCGGGGAGAGAAGCCATGGGGTGAAGGTGGGGATAAAAAAGAAGAAATTTCATCAGGGGAAGAAAAAGCGTTACCACGATTAGAAGTGGTTAATTTGGATAAAACAGAGTTTTCTGTTTCAGACGATGCGGCTCTTTATGGTAGAAACATTATTTCTGGTGCAGTGGGGTTGGTGCACAGCACTCTTCGTTCAGGGAATTTTTTATTAAAAGCTGAGGAAGGTGCTTCTATAACAGTTTTGGCTGATGCTTCTACTCTTGAAGGTCGCACACACGTTGATAAAAATTCTAATGCCGAACTTTATTTGGGAGGCCGTTCTAAATGGATTTTACAACAATCGTTGCAAAAAAATCAACATGAGGATGCACATGCTTCTTCTATTTCACTCGTTAGTCTTATGGGTGAGAGTTCTATTAATTTTAAAAGAGATGAATCTTCTTCTGTTGATGATTATCAAACCCTTCGTATTGGAAAGGGAAAGGGTGAAGTTTATAGAGCTCGGGACGGTGCCTTTATTTCCCTTAATAGCTATCTGAATAGTGGTGGTGCTCTTGATCATCAAAAGACAGATCGTGTTTTAATTCATGGTGATGTTTCGGGAAAAACAAAGCTCCAGGTGCGTGGAGTTTCAGGAAGTCCAGGAGGATACACGGGAAGGGGAGGAAATAATGAAGGTATTTCAATCATTCAGGTTTCTGGGAAAGCAGAGCAGGATTCTTTTCAGTTGGAAGGTGGTTATGTAGCACTAGATAAATTACCTTATCAGTATAAGCTTTATAGTTATGGTCCAGGGGCTCATTTAGGAAAAGCAAACATGGATCAAAGATTAGTTGAAGGGAACGGAGAATTTTGGGATTTTCGCCTTGAAAGCAGATCTATAGATCCTGATGTTAAACCTAAACCAGATCCTGCTCCGAAGCCTTTTCCTGACCCAATTCCAGGACCAGAACCTTCTCCGGCACCAGCTCCGGGGCCTCATCCTAAGCCGGGAGTTAGGGCTGTTGTTCCGCAGGTTCCGACTTATCTCCTTTTGCCTAATGCCTTACGTCATATTGGTTTGATGAATGTGAGCAATCAAAATAAGCGATTCGAAGCTTTACGAATTCCTTCTGGGGGCTTATTAGAAAGTCGTGAAAATCCTATCTTTTTTGTAAGCGGTTATGGCGGCAATCATCGTTATACTTCAAATCTTTCCGCGCTTGAATATGGTTATGGCGGCGAGCTTGATTATAATGCCATAGAGGCAGGTGTTTTGCTGAAAGCAATCGAAAATATGTATGGTTCCACTTCTTTTGGAATTATCGGGGCCTACGAGAGATTTTCTTTGCAACCTTTGAATGTTGAGAAGAGTCAAAAAAGTACATTTGACAAATGGTCAGTTACGGCATTCGGTGGTATGCAGTATGATGCGGGTTTTTACGTTGATGGTCTTGTGTCTTACGGTTTGTTTAAAGGTGATGTTCTAACAACTGCACGTGGCAAGACGGCAACATTAAAGGGAAATCCTTTAAGTGCTTCATTGACGGCTGGTAAAACATTTATGGTGGGGGAGGAGGATGGCATTGTTTTTGATCCGCAAGTTCAAGTTGTTTATCAATATCTTCAATTTAATAAAGTGCGTGATGTGGATGGCTTTGATATTGAGCTGGGAAAGCTTCATCAGTGGATAGGGCGTGTTGGAGGGCGTTTAACAAAGAGGCTGGTCGCAACTGATAAGGCTCAAGTTGTTTCTTTCTATGGCAAGCTTCATCTTGCTCACGGTTTTGAAGGAAAACAATTTGTGCATTTTAAAGATGCTTTTCAGCTAGGCTCTTTTGGTTCTTCGTTAGAAACTGGATTAGGTTTTAATGCCCAATTGTCTCAAAAATTTGCACTTTACGGCGATTTGGTTTATCAGCACAAGCTAACGAAAGCTGGTTTTTCTGGAACTAGTTTCTCTGGTGGTTTGCGTTATCATTTCTAGTTTTGTTGCTGTTTCTGATTAATCTTTGAAAAAGCCACAAGTTATGCTTGTGGCTTTTTCTCATTTTCTATTCATTTTGTGTTATAGCGTTTTTACGAGAGTATGACTTTGCATATCTTTAATGTGCTTTTGGGTTGGACTTCTTTCATTTTTTTGAAAAGTTTGTACGTTATCGTTTCAAAAACGCGTATTTCAGAGTGATTATTATATTATTTATAATATGCCGACTGATAAAGATATTTTTTAATTCAGGATGCGGAAATATTTTCAAGGCTTTTATGATGAATCCATAAAAAGCATTCCTTTGCACATTATATGTCAGCTTGGAAAGTGAAATAATCGTCTAAGAAAAGAGTCAATATAATTTTTGGGAATTATGTTAAGAGAAGAGGATTTACAATATTAGAAATGGCAAAGAAAAGAAGATACTCAAGCGCAATGAGGGCTATATCCGATGAACTTTATATTATATCTGCTGTCGTTGTGAAATGGGGAGGGAAAAATGAGAGATATCTGAGAAAACTGATGAATGAGAAACATAATGACGTATTGTTTTTCGAAAATGTGTTTTCTTAAAAGGAATGCGATAAATAACAGGATGAAGTCATATATAATATTTATTTTTTAAAGATCCGGCTCTGAATGCTTTTGAATGTTGTCAAGTTGAATTAAAAGGAGATAGTAAAAATAGGAACTAATTTTTACACGTTCCTACTCTTTATTAGGCTGTCTTGCCATGAAGATTGCCTAAAAAGGTATATGTAAACTCTTGTGTTTCAATTTTTGCATATGTTTTGTCTTCTTCAAAGTACATAATAATATCTATCGTAAGGATGTTGATTATACCCGTTCTGGGGGATTAGACAGCAGTTAAAGTAGGTGTTTTAATACGTGTCAACCGATTAAAGCTATTTTTGAATAACAACTTTAAAGGTGATTTTTCTGTCGTTATTTAGTTATATTTTTTTATTTCATATTTACATAAAACACAAAAAATATTAATAAAGTTCCTGTCTTTAAACCAAAGCGTATTAAATTTTCTGGTTAAACATTTTGATACGTTATGTATTGCTCTATAATGGGGCATAATCATGGTGTAGTTATGGTAAATCTATTTAAAAATCGTTTCTCCTTATGTACTTTTACAACAGCATTTCTTTTTTTTGCACATAATGCTGATGTTTTTGCTCACAATGCTGAATCTCAAGGTTTCTCTGGAAAAAAGCAGTCTTCATGTGATCAGAATGCAGCATTTTATCAGTGTGATGATGGAGAACAGAATGAAATTAATAATAAAGTTTATTCACTAACGGATAAAAATATTAATGGTGTTTATGGAGCCATAGAGGCGTCTAAGAAAGATACAATTATTCGTGGCAAGAATATAACTGTTAAGGGGATTTTGGATGAAAAGAATAATTCGGAAAAGAATTTTTGGAAATATGGAGTAAAGGCATCAGAAAAGGCGGGCGTCTTTCTGAATGATTCTAATTTGAGTGGCGTTTTAGTGGGGGTAGAAGCTCAAGGTGGTTTCATCGTAATGTCTGGTGGATCAATTGATGCAATCAAAGTGGGGGCTGTTGCAGAAGGAAAATCTCAAAGTAGAGTTGATTTAACGAATACGCAAATTAGCCTAGGGAGTGTTGGGGTTAAAGCAGGAGAAAAAGGGTATTTTATTTTAGAGGGTGTTTCTATTACCGGCAAGGGGAGTACTGGCAAGGATGATCAAGGGCTGGATGTAGGTCGTCAAGCAGCTTTTCACATATCTGAAGATGGTTATGTTCAGTTTATGAAAGGGTCTGTTGATGTTATTGATGTTCATGGGCTTTTATTGCAGGGAGATAAAGCTCCTCAGATTGATATTGGAGATTCCAATATTACAGTGAAAGGTAATGCATTTTATGGTATGCATTTTGAAGGTAAGGCAGAATCAGAAGGCTCGTTAGAGAAAAAATCATCGCGCGTTAATTTGGAAAAGACGCGTTTTGTAGTCCCAGATAGCATAGCTCTTTACAGCAGTAAATCTGGAAAGTCTTCTATATCTTTAAAGGAAACAAAGCTTTTTGGAGATTTGTTGCTGAAGGTTGATAGTAACTCTTCTATAAAGGTTGTTGCTGATGCTTCTGTACTTGTTGGTCAAACTCAGGTTGATAGTAGTTCTACAGTTGACCTTGAATTGAAAAATAATTCACAGTGGGCTTTATTGCAACCAAGACATAAAAAATTACAAGATCCTAATTATGGAGGTGTTTCATTTATTTCGTCGGTAAGTCTTTCTAATAGTTCCATTACTTTTAAAAAACCAAATTCCGGTACTGATAATGCATATCAAACGCTTTATATTGGGAAAGGAACAGGTCCTGTTTATCAGGGTTTTAGTGGTGCTTGGATTCATTTGAATGCATGTTTAAATCCTAGTGATACAAGTGATCATCAAGTAACGGATCGGCTTCTCATTCATGGTGACGTTAAGGGAAAAACTATAGTCCATATACAAGGGGTTGCGGGAGGTTTAGAAGAAAAAAATAAAAAAGCGCATAGTGTTTCAATTATTCAAGTTTATGGAGATGCATCGTATGACTCTTTTCAACTGAATGGACAGTATGTTGCCTTAGAGGGGGCCCCTTATAAATATGTACTTCGTTCTTATGGTCCAAGTACTACTGGAGAGGAGGAGCATGTTAAACAGCGATTTGCTTTGAATGGAGGCGCATTTTGGAATTTTCGTTTAGAAAATGAATATGTTCAAACATCTGATGTTTCTAAAAGTACTCCTATGGTTTCTAAACGTACACCTCCTGCACATGCTTCTTTTGAGGATGTTGTTCCAGAATCTTCTGTGGATGTTGTTCCAGAATCTTCTGTGGATGTTGTTCCAGCGTCTTCTGGTGATGTTGTTTCAGTGTCTTCTGCGGATAGTCTTTCTAAAATTGAAAATGTTTCTCCGTCTCGACGAGGTGTAAGATCTGTTGTTCCTCAGGTACCAACTTATCTGCTTTTGCCAAATAGTTTGTTCCATGCAGGTTTGGTAGATATTAGCAATCAAAACAAACAGTTGGAGATAGTACGGACTAATCTTAGTGGAATGTTGGAAATTCGTGAAAATCCTGCTTCATTTTTGCGTGGCTATGGTGGGAGTTATCGTTATGTTTCAGATTTATCTGCGCTTGAATATGGTTATGGAGGGGATCTAGGGTACTATGCGCTAGAGACAGGTGTTTTGCTACAAACTGTTGAAAATGTTGACAGTATTATATCCTTTGGGGTTATGGGATCTTATGGAAAGCTTTCTCTACAGCCTCGAGATGTTGCACAAAGCCAAAAAAGTACATTTGATAAATGGACTGCTACAGTTTATGGTAGTATGCAGCATGATGTAGGATTCTATGTTGATGGTCTTTTATCCTATGGTCTGTTTAAGGGAGATGTTCTGACAACTGCACGGGGTAAGACTGCAATATTGAAGGGTAACCCTTTAAGTGTTTCCTTAATGGGTGGTCAGAAAATTGCCACAGGATATGAAGGTGTTGTTTTTGATCCACAGGTTCAGGTTGTTTATCAACATCTTCAATTTAATGCGGCTCGTGATATTGATAATTTTAATATTGAGATGGGTAAACTGGATCAATTGATGGTGCGTATGGGGGGGCGTTTGATGAAGACCCTGACTGCGTCTGAAAAAGATCGTGATGTTTCTTTCTATGGAAAGATTCATTTTGCCCATGATTTTGGCAAAGAAAGAACTGTGCGCTTTAAAGATTCTTTCCAGTTAGGGGCTTTTGGTTCTTCTCTAGAGGCTGGATTAGGTCTTAATGCTCACTTGTCTCAAAAATTTGCGCTTCATGCTGATTTGGTTTATCAGCATAAGTTGAGCAAAGGTGGTTTTTCTGGGATCAGTTTTTCTGGTGGGTTGCGCTATCGTTTTTAGAATGATCATCTTGGGGTAAGTTGTTTAAAAAGCCACAAGCATAGCTTGTGGTTTTTTATTATTTGTTTGCAATTTTTAAAATAAGCTTTTTTAAAAAATGTTTTTTGCATGAGCAAGTTTGTTTCTTTTTAGAAACGAGATAAGGCTTTCTGGTTTGCAGTTCTTGCTTCTTATGCTGTTTTTCTTCCTTTAGTGTATTTTTATTAAATTCTCTTGAAATTACCGCTTTGGGGTGGATTTTTTATTTTTATCTATATTTTACGCGTTTTTTTATAAATCATACAATTTTAAATTGTGATATTTTGGGATTCTGGCTTTACATAAAACATTTAGTGGATACATAAAATACAAAACATATTTTAAATTATCACGCGTAACCAAAGTTATTAAACAGAATACGTGTTTTTTTGTTTTTAGAGAAGGGGAAGAAAGTTTGTAGAAAATTATGCTTAAAAAGCATCTCTCTTTATGTCGTTTTACAACGGTTATTTTTTTCTTTGTATACAATGTTGATGCAGGTGAGATTCCTGCTGAGAAGAAGCCATATTCATCTAACGAAAGTGCCTCATTTTATCGTTGTAATAATGGTAAAATGCATGAAATTTCCCAGAAAACTTATCAACTTACGGGTGCAAGTTCTGATGCTGCCATAGAGGCATCAGGGGAAGATACAGTTATTGAGGGAGAGGCTATAATCATTAACGGTGTTTCGAATGCAAATGGCCATTCAGAAACAAATGCTTGGACAACAGCTGTAAAGTCCTCAAATGGGGGAGGCGTTGCTCTATTTTATTCTATGTTAAATGATGTGTCGATAGGGGCTGATGTTAATGATGAGGGAGCTTTTGAGATGCAGGATGGGGTGATTAAAGCAACCAGAATAGGGATCAGTGTTGCTGGTAAAGGGTCGTTTGTTGCTTTGACCAAGACAGAGATTAAGACATCTTCTGATGCGATAGGTCTTTTGAGTTATAATGGTGCAAAAATTTATATGAAAGGAGGGAAAATTAACTTTGCTGATGGTATTGGTGTTCAAACAGGAGGAGAAGGAGAAATTAATTTAGATGGTGTTTCTATTACCGGGAGGGGGAAACAGGGGATAAATACAGATAATCATCGTGAAGCTTCTGCTTTTAGTATGCTTCAGGGGAAAGGCTCTCTTAATTTCCAGAAGGGAAACGTTGATGTTAACAATGCTCATGGCATTGTATTGCAGGGGAATGATAATAATGATGCTCATATCAAATATTTCAATATTTTTGTGGAAGGGAATGCATTTAATGGCATGCGCTTTTTTTGGGAAGCTGTCTTAAATGATAAAAAAACAATTATACCTGGAAAAGGGTCTGTCCATTTGACAAAGACAACCGTTATGGCTCCAGAAAGTACGGCTATTTATAGCCGCCAATTCGAAACTTCTGTTAAACTCTCACAATATTCAAAAATTTCTGGAGATTCACTCCTTAAAGCTGTTGAGCATTCCAATGTAAAGATTGAGGCTGATGCTTCTACTCTTGTAGGAGTTGCACATGTTGATGAAAGTTCTACAGCTAAGATAGAGTTTAAAAATGGTTCAAAGTGGATTTTATCGCGACCAAAAGTTGACAAATTGCACAACTCCGATGCTTCTGGTTCTAAGTTAGGGGACTATTCCTTCATTTCATCGGTCAATCTTACGGATAGTTCTCTTATTTTTGAAGAACTAAAATCCAAAACGACAGATGGTTATCAGACACTTCTTATCGGAAAAGGGGCAGGGACTGTCTATCGTGCACAAGGCGATGCGCGTCTTTATCTTAATGCATATTTGGATAAAGGAGGTGCTCTGCAAGAGCAAAAAACGGATAGGCTTTTAATCAATGGTGATCTTGAAGGAAAAACGACAGTCCATGTGTATAGTGTTCCTGGAAGCTCAGGGGCATTGACGGGAGATGGTGGTAATGATCAGGGGATTTCCATTATTCAGGTTTATGGAAAAGCCGCTGAAGATTCTTTTCAGTTAAAAGGGGGTATGCCACACTTGAAGCCTCTCCCTATCAGTATCATTTTATGAGTTATGGTCTAGGCTCTGCTTTAGGGGCGGCAGATTCCAATCAAAGAGTGCTTAAAAATACTGGAACATTTTGGGATTTTCGCCTCGAAAGTCAATTTGTTGATTCTACTTCTCTCAATTCCACTAAAGTTTTTCCTGTTCTTAATTTGGTTGTCCCTCCTTCTTCTGATGATATTCCTTCTTTTCCTAAAATTCATCCTAATATGACTGGAGGTGAGGATGGTTCTATTGATTCTAACTCTCAGCAAAAACCTCAGGAGCCAAGTCTTTCTTCTCCTGTAGATTCTCCTGATAGGGACTTTCATCTTACTACCACACCTAATGTACCTGATGTTGTTGTGCTTGAGATCCCCAATCCTCCTTCCTCTCTTGCACCTGTTGTTCCCGCTATTGCTGAATCTAAACCAGTTTCCCCAGTTTCATCTGGTTCACCTGTTCCGCCATCTGTTTTTGAGCCTTCTTCTCATTTTGAACCAAATGTGAGAGTCATTGTTCCACAGGTTCTGACTTATATTCTTGTTCCAAATACCTTATTTTATGCTGGATTGATGGATATCAGTAATCAAAACAAGCAGTTGCAAGCGTTGCGAACTGTTTCTGGTCGGTTGTTGAAAAATGATGAAAATTCCGCTTTGTTTTTGCGCGATTACGGTGGACATCATCATTATACTTCAAATTTATCTGCACTTAAATATGGTGATTATGGCGGTGAGCTTGATTATAATGCACTAGAGGCAAGTATTTTACTCAAGAAAATCGAAAGTACATATAGTACGACATCCTTTGGGATTATGGGAAATTATGGCAAGCTTTCTTTGCAGCCTCGAAAGGTTAAACAAAGTCAAAAAAGTACATTTGATAAATGGTCTATTACAGCATATAGCAGCATGCAGCATGATACAGGCTTTTATATAGATGTCCTTTTTTCCTATGGTTTATTTAAGAGGGATGTTCTCACGCAAGCAAGAGGCAAGATAACAACATTGAAGAGGAACACTTTTGAGTGCTTCATTGATTGCGGGTAAGTCATTTATGACAGGACATAAAGGGGATAGTTCGTTTCTGCCTTTCTCTATTTTTGCATAAGCCTTTTTTTCATGACCCAAGGTCATGTCGTTAATTTAAATGTGTTCAGATTATTCTGAGCACTCATATTGGTTACAATTACAATTATAGTTAGGGGTTATTTTTGATCCGCAGGTTTAGGTTATTTATCAAAATGTGCGGTTTGATAAGGCGTTTGATATTGAAATGGAAAACTTGATTTGTGGGTGATGCGTGTTGGTGGGTCTTTAGGAAAGATGCTTTCTGTCTCTGAAGAGGGGATTGTTGTTTCTTTCAATGGCAAGCTTCATCTTGCCAATAGTTTTGGAGGAAAACAACGTGTACAGTTTGGAGATGAATTCCAATGAGGGGCTTTTGATTTTTCTCTAGAAACTGGAGTTGGGTTAAATACTCAGTTGTCTTCACATTTTGCATTGTATGGAGATGTAACTTATCAACATCGTCTTAGCCAATTAGCAAAGATGGTTTTTCAGAGACTATTTTTTCAGGCGGGTTACAATATCATTTTTAGCTATACATAAACTATATAGTAATTTATATATAAGTGTATATTGTTATATTAAGTATTTAAAGTAGATCTTTAGTTTTATATTTATTATATTTAAGAAGTTTGTTAGTCTAAATATAGATATTATTCTTAAATGAATAAAATATGGGAATAGGAGTCGGGAAGAGTTATGGCTTATGTATTTAAAAAACATGTATTTTTGTGTAACTTTACAACAGCTATTCTTTATTTTTTGCAGGTTACTTATGTTAGTGCTGCAGGCTCTTCAGGTGATGCAGGAGAGGCATTTTATAAATGCGATGATAGAAAAATACACTTTCTCGCAGATAAAGTTTATTACTTAAAGAATTCTCAGGAGGCTTCGCCTATTGCAGCTATATATGTAGAAAAAGCTGGCACTGTTGTTAATGCCTCTCAGATAACAGTTTATGGCGATAATTCAGATAAAATATCTGCCTATGGGGCGTATGTAAGAAATGGTGGAAAACTTAATCTAACAGCTGCAGATTTTAAGGATATACCTGCTCTTCGTGCTCAAAATGCAGTTATTAGCATGACGGTAGGGGAAATTAAGGGTGCTTCACATGCTATTTATGCATGGGGGAAAGAAACGGATATTGCTTTAGTGAGTGTGAATATCGATATTGAGCCAGATAATTTGAAGGAAAAAGGGATCGGTATTATGAGTGGTTTTGATGCAATGGTTAGAATGTCAGAAGGTACCGTTAATTTTAATCAGATTGGCTCATTTTCAACTCGGTTTGGAGGGGGCTATATTCTTGATACTATGTGTATTACGGGGAAAGGAAGGAGCGAGGAAGCTAGAACAGATGGTGATGGCGCTATGGGGGCGGTGCCTGAAGCTTTTGAGGTTTTTCAAGGGGGGGATGTTCATTTGAAAAACGGTTTTATTCATCTTAACAATATGCATGGATTCGTGATTAAAAATTTCTCAGGTTATGTAGACGATAAGGGCAAATTAATTCAAAAATATGTTTCGCCAGATGTCTTTAAGAATACAAGTATTAAGATAGAAAAAAATGATATTTCTGTGAAAGGGGATGGAGTACATGGTCTGTATTTTAATGTTTTAGCTCCAGAAGAGCTTGCTAAGATGACTAGGCAACGAGATAATGAAAAAGTTTTAGAAACCAAAACAGTTCTCACGGGGAAGGCATTTGTTTATTTGTCACAGGCAAATATGACAGTTCCAGATGCTATTGCGATTTATGCGAAGGGGGATAGAGGCTATAGGGCTGAAGGTATTCTTGAATTATCGGATGGAACAAAAATCTCTGGTGATTTGTTGCTAAAAGCTGAAAATAATGCTTCTCTATTGGTGAAAGCAAACGCTTCCTCTCTTACAGGAGGTACACGTGTTGAGGATAGATCGGTTATTGATTTAGAGTTAATTCGTTATTCAAAATGGTATCTTACTAAAAGTAAATACAACGGTTTACAAGAATCTGTTTCATCGCTTTCTTCTCTAAGTCTTTCCAATAGCACATTGATCTTTGATGAAGATAGTGGTTATCAAACGCTACGCATTGGAAAAAAAGCAGATATAGGTGCAGGAGATAAAATTCTCGCATCAAAAGATAAAAAAGTCTATAGTGCTGAGGGAAACGCTCAGATTAGGTTGAATGCATTTTTGAATGATGAGGGTTTGTTTGATCCCCAAAAGACGGATCGCATATTGATCTATGGGGATGTTTCTGGAACGACATTCATTCATGTGCAAAATTTTCCAAAATATGCAAGTAAAGAAGTCTATGAGGGAAGAGATCAAAGCATTTCACTCATTCAAGTTGCTGGAACAGCGCAGGCAGGTTCTTTTCGACTCGCCAATGGTTATGATGGTTATACTACGGTGAAAGGTTTTCCTTATCAATATCGTATTCGTGGTTATGGTCCAGGTTCGCCCTTTGGAGAAGCAGATGCTACGAAAAGATTAGTGGAAGGTGAGGGGGATTTTTGGGATTTCCGACTCGAAGGGATCTATATTTCTTCTAGAATAGGTTCTTATAATGGTCCATTTGGTAAACCTTCTTCGTTTTCATTATCTCATCCTGTCGATCCTCCACGCCCCAATCAACTTTCTACGTCGTTTATGTCTGACCCTCCTTCTTCTTCTACATCTTCTGATCCTGTTGATCCTACCACCCCTTCGCCCCCCGATCCACTTCCTACGTTGTTGATGTCTGACTTGCCTTCTGTTTCGGCATCTCCTTCATCTACAGATTCTATTTCTCCTGCTTCTGCCTCTGTTGAACCAAAGCCTTCTACATCTTCTGATCCTGTTGATCCTTCGTCTAATCTTCCTATGTCGCTTAATGTTCAGTCTAATCTCCAAATTAGAGCTGTTGTTCCTCAATTGCCAACTTATCTTCTTTTGCCAAATACCTTATTTCATGCTGGTTTAGTGGATATGGCCACGCAAAATAAGACGGTAGAGACAATGCGGAATGCTTTTCATTCCTCTTGGAAGGATGATGAAAAGCCAGCCTTTTTTCTGCATGCTTATGGTGGTAGTCATCATTATGCTTCCAATTTATCTGCTTTTGAATATGGCTATGGAGCAGAACTCGATTATAGTGCATTGGAAGCAGGTGTTTTGTTAAACGAGACTGAGAGTTTATACAGTCGTACATTCTTTGGGGCTTTGGGGAACTATGGAAACCTCTCTCTAAACCCACAGGATGTTGAACAAAGCAAAAAAAGCGCATTTGATAAATGGTCTGTTGGAGCCTATGGAAGTTTACAGCATGATACGGGTTTTTATATCGATGGAGTATTATCGTATGGACTTTTTAAGGGAGATGTTTTGACACTAGCACGGGGCAAGGTTGTAGCGTTAAAGGGTAAACAGTTTAGCGGTTCTTTAACAAGTGGCAGAACGTTTGCAACAGGGTATAAAGGTGTTATTTTTGATCCGCAGATTCAGGTTGTTTATCAGCATCTTCAGTTTAATCCGGTACATGATGTTGATAATATTGATGTTGATTTAGGAAAATTTCATCAATGGGTGGGGCGTGTTGGTGGGCGTTTAAGCAAGACACTTAATGTTTCTGAAGAGGGACGTGTCGTTTCTTTTTATAGTAAGCTTTCTTATTTGCATAGTTTTGAAGATAAGCAATTTGTTTCTTTTAAAAACGATTTCCAATTAGGTTTTTTTGGTTCTTCTTTGGAAGCAGGGCTTGGTTTTAATGCGCGTCTTTCTTCAAAACTTTCTCTTTATGGAGATATAAATTATCAGCATAAACTGACAAAAGCAGGGTTTTCTGGAGCAAGTTTCTCTGCTGGTTTGCGCCACCTTTTTTGACAAAGTATGATATGTCCTTTTATAAAAAAGGCAGTAGAAAATGCTGCCTTTTACTTTATTAAAATCTTCTCTTATCTTTTCTAAATGGTTCTTTTGTCTTGATGAAAAAGGTCCACAATATATGATTTCTTTGGTTTGTGATTGAAAACGCCTCGTAAGTGTGTTTATTTTTTAGAGAGGAAGATGGGTTTCATGCGCAATTGCTTCTGGGGGATTGCGTAGGCAATTTTTATCAGCGATGGTTGCGCTTGTTGGTGCTTGGTTTAATCAGTGATATTGATTATACCACATTCACCATTTTCGCTACCAAAGGTGAGGTTGTACCCTGTCTGATCCCAGTTGAGTGCTGAGATAGCACTTTTCCCATAACCTTTTAGAAGGACTTCTTTTCCATCATGAAAATGTGCACACAAAATCATTCCATCATTGAAGCCTATTGCTACAATTTCTTTGCGTGGGTGGCATGCAACGGTGCTAACAAGCGCATTTGCTCGTGTTCCTAGTTCTAGTGGTGTTTTTCCCATGGGGCCATCTTTTGTATGAAAGGGCCAGACAATGGCTGCTGATGCACCGGATGTTGCTAACCATTTTCCCTTCACGCTCCAAGACCAGCTTTTGACTTTGCTTGGGTAGCCACTCATGCGGAGATGCTGATTATCAGTGAGACGCCAGCCATGGAGGGCGTTTTCTTGCATGGTAGAAATGACATAGCGGTTGTCTGGCGAGAAGGTGACGCCACAATGAGCTCCTTTCCATACCAATGTGGTGGGAGATATTTGCGTTGATAACCAATGAAGAGTAACTCCATTGTAATGGGCAACGGCAAGTCGTAGACCTTTTGGGGCAAAAGCGAGGCATTCTACACTGCGTTCATGTGTAAGCTCTTGTCGTTCTTTTCCAACATGCACAAATGCGAAACGTGAGGAGGAAAAAGCAAAAGCTTTTTGTGGACCAAAAGCAACGTTGTTTATCCATTTGCGTTCTTTTTGGCTTAGTACTTCTGTATGTCCCGCTGCGGTTGTTTGACAGACTTTTCCATCTTCTCCACCTGTGATGATCGCGGTATTGTCATGGGAAAAATGGCTTGAAATTATTCCTTTGTGAACTTCAAAGATTTGTGGGGTTGGATTAAACAAAACAATGAAACCTTCTACGGAAACAAAAGCTGGTTTATTGCCTATAAAACCGCAAGAAAGGCAGTAACTTTTGAGATCATAATGGGTAATGTTTGGCATTATCACTCACTTATGCGCAATTTTCAAAACCAGTTTTTAATTTTTCAGCATCAAGAGAGCGTCCTATAAAAACAAGGCGACTTTCTCGTTTTTCATCTTCACGCCATGGACGTTGATGTTGTCCCTCAAGAAGCATGTGTATACCTTGAATGACATAACGATCATCGTCTCTTTGAAAGGCGATAATGCCTTTGAGACGTAAGATATCAGGTCCCTGTTGCTGCGTAATCTGTTGGATCCAAGGGAAGAACTTTTCTGGTTGTAGAGCACCTGTTTTTAAACTTACAGAGGTTATTGTAATATCATGAATGGTGGATTTGTGGTGATGTGCATGATCATGATTACAATCGGGACCACAGACATGGTCTGCGTGCTGATGGTCAAGAAAATGGGGATCATTATCTAAAGTGCGTTGGAGATCAAAGAACCCTCGATTGAGGAGTTTATCAAGAGGGATGTTAGCGCGCTCTGTTGCGTAAATTATGGCTCTGGGATTAATTGCAAGAATGAGCGATTGCGCATGTGCACGTTCTTCTTCGCTGACAAGATCAATTTTATTTAAGAGAACAATATCAGAAAACGCAATTTGTTCTTCAACTTCACGACTTTTTTTCAGTTGAGAGGGCAAATGCTTTGCATCAACGATCGCTATGACACTGTCGAGAGCTGTTTTTTCATGGACCGTATCATCCATGAAAAAGGTCTGTGCTACGGGAACGGGATCTGCAAGCCCTGTTGTTTCTATAATGATCGCATCAAATCGATGAGAACGTTGCATCAAACTTTCCAGAATGCGAATGAGATCACCACGCACGGTGCAACAAACACAGCCATTATTCATTTCATAAATTTCTTCATCTGATTCAATGATCAGGTCATTATCAATACCAATTTCACCAAATTCATTGACAATGACGGCATAACGGTTGCCATGATTTTCACTGAGAATGCGGTTGAGAAGGGTGGTTTTTCCTGCACCAAGATAGCCTGTGAGAACCGTAACAGGAAGTTTTTTGGGGTGTGTCGTTTCCATGGAGAGACCTTTTATTGTTCTTTATTGCCATGTGTTTATGTTAAATCGATTGATATCATCAAGTAAATCACGAAGCTGAGACAGAACATGAAAAAATATTGCTTCACCGGCTTGTGGTGTTGCTTTGCTTGCGTTTCCTGCCGCACCTTGCGTATTTAGATCTCGCATTGTCCAGCCAAAGGCATGAGGACCATAAGCGCGTAAATAACGATAATTGGCAATCATATCCGCTTGTTTATTATGAAAATTTTTTGCCTTTTCCATATGAACTTTTTCCGGTTCTAAATAGAGCATTAAAGAGGTTTCGATAAAACCTCCATGGATATCAAGATGCTGTTGAAAAGGCTCCATGAGACCTTGTGGCAAACCAAAACGGCTCCAACTTGTTGCTACCGCAAGCATTGAAAAACGCCTCCGTAATTCGGTGATAACAATGCTCATTAAGGGTGAATTGCCTCCGTGAGCATTGAGAAGAAGAAGACGGTTGATCCCTTTGTGATAACAGTTTTCACCAATCTTTATCCATCGCTTAATCGCATCAGAAAAGGTAAGGGTTTGTGTGCCTGTAACATCTATATGTTCTATGGAATAGCCAATCTTTTCAACCGGTAAAAGTGCGATATGAAATTGCTCTTTTGTTTGTAAAGTGAGGGCTTTTGCAAAAGCTTCAGCAATGATCCAGTCGGTTTCGAAGGGAAGGTGCTCTCCGTGATATTCGTGTGCGCCCAAAGGTAAAAGAGCGAGAAAAGGCGTGTTAGATACCATAAATTATTGCCCAAAAGAGAAGTTAACACAGAAAAAATGATCAAAGGTGCTGTCACTATTTAATCTATCTATAAGAGAAACGCAAATAGGCGTCTTTTTACATCACATATGGATGCTATAAAAATGAGAGCTTTGTCAAACAATTGTGAAGATTTTATTGAGTAAAGCCAACTCAATTTTTTTGTAATACGAGGCTATCTTTCTAAAGATAGCTATCTTTGGTAAGACTTTCTGATGCATATTCTCATTTTTAATAAGTAAATATTTATATATATTAAATAATTCACATCATGTAATGAAAAATAATTTTTTCATCGTTTATTGAAAACGCAATTTTTTCTGTAAGTTGCAGATTTTTATTTTTACTATTGCGCGAGGATAACCAAAGTATTTCTATTGTTGCAATCAGGAGTTATAACTTCTTAATTTAAGTATCCGTATATTAAAAAAGAATAGAAATGTTTGTTGATTGACTTTATTTTGGATAGTGTCTTAACAGACTTTAGTGTTCATAAGAAAAAATGAATATAAAGGAAAAAATTCACGTAAGATGAACTTGCAATCTCAGAGATCTCGATGAGTTTATAAGATGATTAAAAAAGAAACACCGTTGGATACATGATAAACAGAATGCCATTGTGTTGCACATTGATAAGCTTGTTTGAAAGAAACCTTTCCCAAGGTATCCAAGCCTATTTTGCGACACTGTTCGTGAATGGTATAACGGTAAAGCCTCATAATATAAAATCTATATATTATATTTATATTTTTACAGTAAAAATGGATACCACCATTCACTTTGCCAGTTTTAAATAATGTGTTAACAGCGCTTGATAGTTAAAATATCTCATAAGTGATATTTTCTTTTCTTCAAGTGTGCTTACACATACATCGTTTTATTTTGTGCTTTGAAAGCGAAGAATTTTGATTAATTCAATATAAACAGAGTTAAAATTAAGAGAATCCTATAATAGCGAGCTCTCTCATTCAATATCAGTTTTCATGGCGTTATTTTTTCAATGCGCTTACTTAAGTTAGTATTTCAAAAATGCAATTTTTTAGTAAGTTTCTCTACCACTTCTCTTTCAAGCATTTGATTAATTATTTATTTTGCACAAATTGCAGACAGTTATGTGAATATTGCCCAAACTTTATTTCAAAGAGAATTATTTTATTAACGTCTTTTCTATTTGAAAATAGAAATCTTAATTGATTTTTACATTTTTAACTGTTTTATAGAAAAATAATACACTATTTTAAGTTTTATTTATTAGGATAGATTTGTTTTAGATCGAGTTTTTTCGCTATCAATTTTATTTTAAAGTTTATTGATGAGTGATATAATAAAAATCCATTAAGTACTATTTCATTTTTATTTTATTGAAATAATAGAATAATTATAATTATATTGACAGTTTTTAAAGTTATATTTCTTTAAAAGTTAATTACATTTTAAATTATTTACAAAATTTTAAATGAATAAATTATTTTTTATCTTTTGTTGTTTTTCTGTATTTACATACAATACATAATGTGTTATATATAATATAAGTTTTTTATATATGTGAATATTCTTTCATTTTTTCAGTGAAGAAAAGAGGAGCAAAGAAAGCTATGTTTAAAATATTTAAAAATCGTGTATGTTCATTTACTTTTACACTATTTATTCTCTTTTTTGTACAAACTATAGAGGGAAATGCAAGTTTTGTAAAAAATCAATTTCAAGAGAGAGCGGCAGTTACTATTTCTACACTAGAAAAAAATGTAGCTATTAAAGCTGTGGATAGAGCTGTTATTCAAGGCGTTGAGGCACAAGATGGCATTGCTTTGGGGAAAGCTGAAAAAACTGCTGCCTTTTCAGGTGCAGCCTTTTGGGGGGGAATAGGTATTTTATCACTTCTTGCTTCTTTATGTGTTGGGGATGTATTAGGTGCTGTTGTATCTCTTTGGGGAATATTTACTACACTTTAGCAGAAAGATCATCGACAAAGTCGATGATTTTTCTGTTCGCTTCATGATTTTGAAAAAATAAATATTTGAACTTATTTATACTGTATTGGATAATAAAATCACTACTCTTAATACTAAATGTAGCTTTTATTAACATTATTAAAGTTCAAGATCCTACATTTGTGTTTTTTTTACAAATTAGTGTAACCTGATTTTTTTACAGTTTATGGTTATTCCCTAGTAATAAGGTTATTATACTCACTCCCTTTATCAGTCTTTTAATATTGTCTACCTTTTCTCATATGAAGATTATTCATCAAAAGCATATCTTATCCTTTTTAATTTTTTTATGTTAAATCCATCAAAAGTATTTTTTACGTATCACAAATTGCGTTCGTGTATGGATAAAATTATTAAAAAAAAAGAGTAAAAATTCTTCTCATGAATTATCTCTAAGGTTCAAGGGCTGTTGTAGTATTGGCAAATAAATGATGGTGCTGGTTTGTATCTTTATAGAGTAAAGATAGTAATACACAATGAATCTTATGCCATCTTATGGAGTGGTTTATACTGTCGCATTTACGGGATATATTGTGAGAGGGAAGTGGTGATGTGCATCGTTGGAAAATGCTTTTATTAAAACATAAACCTGTATTTGCGATAGAAGTGTATTCTGGGTTATTCTGTTGCGTAAGGGAAGGATACTGTTAAGTAAGGTAATTCAGGAGTATTTATAGCTTAGCGGAAGAAGGGCCATGAAGTAAAAGGTCTTGTTTAGCACGAAGACGCGCAATCCATTGATCTTCACGAATAGCAGTATTATGTATTGTAATGAGTTCGTTTTTTTTAATTGCAGCTGTTACTGTTGCTTTTTCTAAAAGACCACAAGGAATGGCGTGGTGAGCGTGTGCTTCTGCGATGTTCATTATCCAAGCGCGATAAGTATAAAGACCGATAAAGTCTAGCTGATCGCCTGGATGTAAATCTTTTTTAGCGACAGCACAGACTTCTACTACGGGATGGCTAAGAGGAACCATATCTTTTTTGCCATAAAGCATAACGCGTGCGCAGGTGAGGGGAACTTCCATTGCTGTTAAATGATAGGGGCGGTGAAAGGTGAAATAAGGCCCCTGGCCAATTTTTAAATCTTCCATACGTTCGCGTAAACGTGGGTGTGCTATTTCTGCAATGACAAAGACACCTGGGGAAACACCTTGGCCTGTTGAATAATCTACAATACCATATTGCTGCAAAATGCCTCCATCTTGTTTTGGGATAAGCACTTTGTTTAAATCTTGCAGCGCTGCTCGTGGTCCATGCATTCCTGGGCAATCGGGGAGAAGCCCAGTGGCATTGGCAATTGCTGCCATTTCAACCATCGTTTTGGAACCATCAATAAACTCAACCAACATGCGCACATTCATATTACGCCGGAATGCTTCTTCTTCGTAAGCATCAGGTGTAGCATCAAAGTGCAGAGGATTATTTTTTCCTTTACCCGCTGCAACAATCTTATGTCCAAGGGCTGAAACAAATTCTATGAGTTCCATACAAGAAGTTGGTTCATCTCCGGCACCAAGTGTATAAATGAGCCCTCGTTTTTCTGCTTCATATTTGAGATAAGCGCCAATTGTAACATCTGCTTCAACATTCATCATGACAAGATGTTTGTTATTCTCAAGCGCTTTGATACCAATTTCTGCTCCTGCTTCGGGATAGCCTGTTGCATCAACGATAATATCAATTTGTTCATGACGTAAAACAAGGTTAATATCATCTGTTGCTGCAATCAAATTTTTTTCAATGCTTTTCGTGAGAGCATAAGTATTTTCAACTTCACAGACATGTCCATCCTCGCCATAGGCTATTTTAGCGGCATCAAAAATACGTGACGGCGTCCTAGTGGCTACTGCAGCGACTGTTATACCATCCATATGCGCAATACTTGATAATAAATCTGTGCCCATTTCACCACAACCAATCAGTCCGATACGGATGGGGGGATGCTTTTCTGCACGTTGTTTCAAATCATGCGCTAAACCTGTTAGGTTCACATTGCTTGCCATTCTTTTTTCCCATTTGAAAACTATTCTGCTAAAGAACTTTTCTCATTCATAAGGTGCATTTGTTTTTAAGACAATTAATCTTTTATTCTTGATGCTCTAATCAATGGATTTTATAAAAGCAAGAGGGGTGGTTGCTTTTATCAAACAAAATAGGAATAGCGTTATGCAGCAAAAAATAACAGTACAAGATGTCACCAGTTTTATTGGGAAAGAAGTGGGATTATCGGGGTGGCGTCTTGTTACACAGGATATGATTAATCAGTTTGCATGTGCTACAGATGATCATCAATGGATACACGTTGATGAAGAAAAGGCTAAAAAGACACCTTTTGGGGGCACAATTGCTCATGGTTTTTTAACATTATCGCTTTTGTCTACGCTCGCTTATGAGGCTCTTCCAGAGTTGGAAGGGAGCACAATGGGGATTAATTATGGTTTCGATAAAGTACGCTTCATGAGTCCTGTGAAAACAGGGGTACGGGTACGTGCGCGTTTTGTGTTAGATGATGCAGAAATTCGCCCTTCTGGTCGAGTGGTCTTCCATTATGGGGTTACGGTGGAAATTGAACAGTTAAAAAAACCAGCTCTTACGGCTCAATGGCTTATTGTGGCAGTGATGGGAGAAAAATCTTCCAATATCTAGATTAGTTTGAGTGCTTTATTTTATAAAATTTTTGTACAATTCTATTAGAAGTTTCTTCAATGATAATAGTAATAATAATCTATGGGATGATGGATATGGTGGGCTATCATAGCGTTTAGCCATAGCAGATTGCTATCTTTCCTAGATCGTTTTGAAGAGGAGTTTCCTAATGAAAATAGTGCATTGCCTCACGCTTTTGTTTATAGCATTCTTTAATGGGATCACAGCCCTCACATAAAACAGAATGCTTCAAATGGAATATACTTGCGTTGCCAATTCATGGGCTTATTTTAAAGAAATATCTCTCAACGCTCGTCATACCCATTTCGCAATAGCGCCCTGTGAATAGTATAACGATAAAGCCATTGAGCACTCCCATATCTTTATGCTTGTGAAGAAGAAAACCGGTATTATCGTATTATATGCTAGCACCCAATGTTAAGACAGGTTTTGGCGCTTGAGATAATTCATAAGAGGTACGCCTTCATTGCTTGTATAGTTTTTACTCACATGGCTCTTCCTGCTTGTAACATGCAAGCGAGAGGTTTCGATATGGAACAGATTTGGAATGAGAGAACCTTACGGTATTTAGAGCTCTCATTCAATATGTTGTCTAAGGTTCGGAAAGGTCGTGACCAATGTCTTAATTTAACATGATAATTTATCATTTTTATGTTAAGAGAGGGGCTCAAATATTGTAAGATCTCTCATTTCATTCCCTTTTATATTAAAGCCATTAAAACTATTTTCTTTCATGTTACAAACGGATGGGGAGAGATAAAAACTGTTTAAGAAAAAAGTTCCTAATCCCTTATGATCGTTTCCGATAGCCAAGGGTTGTTGCGCTTGGATAAGTGGCAAAGAGGATGATGGTACTGGTATGTGAAATTCTAAGTCTTTTAATGCTTTGTTTTATCAAGTTTTTGTACGATTTTATCAGAAGTCCATTGGGTTATAATATTGAGCATGATCAAAAGAATGATGACAATGGTCATGATGAAAGTATTATAGCGTTGATAGCCATAGCGGATTGCCATATCCCCTAAACCGCCTCCACCAAGATATCCAGCAAGTGAGGTGGCTCCTATGAGAGAAATGATCATGACTGTAAAACCTGTAATCAGGCTAGGGAGAGCTTCAGGAATAAGAACATGTCTGATAATTTGAAGACGGCTTGCACCCATAGAGCGGATTGCTTCAATGAGACCGTTTTCAACGGTTTTAAAAGAGAGTTCCGCCATGCGTGCATAAAAAGGGATAGCTGAAATGGTCAGTATAAAAATTACAGCAGGCATTCCTATCCCTCTTCCTACAACGATACGCGTAACGGGAAGAAGATAAAATGCAAGAATAATAAAGGGAATGGCACGAATACTGTCAATGATCATGCTTAAAGGGCGATTGATGAGAGATGAGGAAAAAATCCCTCCGCGCGCTGTTGTGTGAATAAGAAGACCAAGGGGAAGTCCTATAATAAATGCCATAAAAGAAGCACTAAGTGTCATCAATATTGTATCAATAACAGCTTGGGGAAGCTCATGAGACAAAACATTAAACATAGCCTAAGACCTCACAATATCGTCCTTTTTTCGTTAACCATTGAACAGCTTTTTCTAAAGCTTCTTTATCTTCTCCAGGAAGAGCCAAGAAGAGTCGCCCGATGGTTTCATCCTGAACTGTATCAATGCCACCATGCAAAATACGTGCTTTTAAACCACTCTCATTTTCTAGAAGATGAAGAAAAGGCTGCTGGGCAATTTCACCGGCAATATTGATTTCAATGACAGCTTCTCGCCCGATTGGTTTGAGATTTTTCGCAAATTTTTCAGGAAGTTGCGGGGTGACAAGCTTGAGCATGGCTATGGTTGTATCGTCTTGCGGTGACGTAAAGATGTCTTTCACACGTCCTTCTTCTACAATGTTCCCCTGATTAAGCACAACAACGCGATGCGCTATGGTGCGCACAACTTCCATTTCATGGGTGATGAGCACAATCGTGAGATTGAGGTGTTTATTAATATCAGCAAGGAGCTCTAGAATAGATTGTGTTGTTTCAGGGTCAAGAGCAGAGGTGGCTTCATCTGATAACAATATTTTAGGATTAGCAGCGAGCGCACGAGCAATGCCAACGCGTTGTTTTTGCCCCCCTGATAATTGTGCCGGATAGCAATATTCTTTTCCATATAATCCAACTAATTCAATTAGTTCAAGAGCACGTTTGTGGCGTTGTTTTTTGCTTACACCACTTAATTTAAGCGGCAATGCAATGTTATCAAGAATATTTTGTGATGAAAGAAGGTTGAAATGTTGAAAAATCATCCCAATTCGTTGACGGTAAGGCGCCCATTCTATCTCCGATAGATTTGAAATATCAACACCTTCAAAAAAAATGGACCCTGCATCAATCTTCTCTAACCCATTTAAACAGCGGATAAGTGTTGATTTTCCTGCTCCACTACGACCGATAATACCAAGAATTTCACCGGCATGGATATCGAGAGATAAGTTATTAATCACCGGAACACCAGCCGTTTTGTTAAAACAACGGCTGATGTTTTTTAAGGAGATAAGAGTAGGTTTTTCCATTCACAATTACTCGGATATTTGGCACAATTACCAAGAAGTTTGGGCGGTTTTGCCAAAAATCTCTTTGATTTTTGCACGGATAAGATCGTTGTTGTAAGCGGCAACTAATTTTTTAACCCATGGCTCATCTTTTTCGCTCGTGCGTACAACGATGATATTATCATAAGGATTATTTTTTGCGCTCTCCCATGCGACGACATCTTTTTCGAAGTTTAATCCAGAAACAATAGCCCAGTTTGTATTTATAATTGCAAGATCAAAATCGTCAATAGCTCGCCCTAACATACCAGCATCGAGCTCACGAATTTGCAGGTTTTTAGGATTTTCGATAATATCAAGTGGAGATGCAAGAATATTATGAGGATCTTTTAACTTAATGAGACCTAAAGAATTGAGAAGAAGTAAGGCTCTTCCACCATTAGATGGGTCGTTCGGAATACCAACATGTGCACCCTCACGTAGATCTTTTAAGTCTTTGATTTTGTGCGAGTAAACACCGATTGGAGCAATAAATGTATAGCCGACAATTGAAAGTTTATAGCCACGTTGTTTCATTTGTTCATTAAGATAAGGGGCGTGCTGAAAAGCATTCGCATCGATCTCTCCTGCGTTAACAGCGTCATTAGGCAAAGCGTAATCAGAAAAATAAACGAGTTCAATATCTAAACCGGCTTTTTTAGCCTGTTCAGCTGCAGTTTTCCAAATAATCGCATCCCGCCCTTCCATAATACCAAGTTTGATTTTCGATTTGTCTGTAGCCATGACGCAAGCAGTAGATAAAAAAAGTGCAACGAGAGAGAGGAATAATCCTATAATCTGACTACGAGAAAAAAAATTTAATGTCATGTGCTTTTAACTTTCTTGTCCAAGAGATTTTTTGAGGGAAGTTTCAATATACTCTGTATTTTTTTTTGGAAGATTTAAAGTTATACAAGCTTTAGAGAATATTCAATCACTTTTATTTTTAAAATAGCATTATTTTTCCTTCTATTTTTAGTATTTTTGGGGCTTATCATCATTCATTCTCTGTAATTCAGGCAATCAATTCTTCTATTGCAATCATTTGTTGAGGGAACCAATAACACTTTAAAAACTTCTTTAAGGGACGATTGGTTGAAGAACCAGACAATCAGATGATGCTTTAGCTGTAAATTTATGAGGAACATACTGCGCAATCAAGATCAAAAGGCCGTGTTCGTGTAGAGGGGGAATAAAGAGAAATTTTGTTGCAATGTTGTGGGGTCTTTTGGGCGGGAAATAAAAGTTGCTGATCATTGGATTTAAACGCGGCAAATTTTTGCAAAGGCGAAATTTTGCCTTTCACATATTTTGAGAGAGGAAGAAAAATAATGTTAAGAAAAAAATTTTTATCAACAACAATGATTTTATGGGCTTTGGGAGCGTCGGGGGTGGCTGTGACTGCTTTTCACGCGGAAGCTGGAACCATTGCAGGAACAGTTGCTCGTGTTGCATCAGGTCAGGTATCTTTACGCACAGGTCCTGCGACAGCTTATAAAGTGATCACAATGGTTCCAATGGGAGCAAAAGTGCAAATTTATGGCTGTCTATCCAATAAAACTTGGTGTTCTCTTGGTTATCACGGAAAGGTTGGTTGGGCATCTGCACGTTATGTCAATGTCAATAATGTTCCTACCATCGCTTTTACAAAGATGCCAGTAAAGCTAAATGCTATGATAAAATCGCCAAAAGTAAAAAAAGAAAAAGTAAAACAGGTTGTTTCTGATTTTAAAGCTCTTCCAGCGATTCAAAAAACACGGAAAAACATACAAAAACTCTACAGAAAAGATGTGATTATCGATTCTACAGGTGTCAAAAAAAGAGATGAACGGACAATTTTAAATCCTTCGCCCCAAGCACAAGGAGTTTCTGTAAAGCACGTAAATGCTTATAATCCCTTCTTTCCTGATAATGTCAATTACAAAAATTTTGAACGTAATGAAACGCGTTACCGTGTTGTGACTTATCCTGCTCGATAAGGGTAAAGTTAATTTCACAATCGGAATAACAAATAGGATCAGCAGCATAAGCATTTTTTGCTTCATGCTGCTGATCCTATTGTACCGTAAAATGGCATTAAGGCGGCGATGATTAACTTAAGGTGGCGAGGTATTTATGGATATTCAGAGTAAAATTTATCAATACCCCGAATTACAGTCCTTTAGGATGGTGATATGAATCCCCAGCAGGGGAAGATTCTGCTGAAGAGAAGCCGGACTTTTGACAGACCGGCTAGGGCTCTTCATCCTTTCGGACAGGGCGTTAATTTACGGACTTAGGCTTTATCAAATTACGAGAAATGAGCAATTCAGCAATTTGAACTGCGTTCAATGCTGCTCCTTTTCTTAAATTATCGGCGACAACCCAGAAAGCTAAACCATTTTCAACGGTGATATCTTCACGAATGCGGCTAATAAAGGTGTCATCTTCTCCGGTACATTCATAAGGTGTGGTATAGCCACCATCTTCGTGTTTATCGATAAGCTGACAACCGGGAGCATCGCGGAGAAGCGCTTGTGCTTCAGATACGCTTAGTGGTTTTTCAAATTCAACATGGACAGCTTCGGCATGACCGATAAAGACAGGGACCCGAACAGCAGTGGCTGTTAACTTAATCTTCGGATCGAGAATTTTCTTCGTCTCAGCAGTCATTTTCCATTCTTCTTTTGTATAACCATCTTCCATGAAAACATCGATATGAGGAATGACATTAAAGGCAATGCGTTTAGTGAATTTTTTTGATGTAATTGGGTCAGCAACAAAAACTGCACGTGATTGTTCGAAAAGTTCGTCCATTCCTTCTTTACCAGCTCCAGAAACCGACTGATATGTAGAGACAACAACACGTTTAATGATTGCAGCATCATGGAGAGGTTTTAGAGCTAAGACCAGTTGAATTGTTGAACAATTAGGATTTGCTATAATATTACGTTTAGAAAAGGTATTTATAGCTTCGGCATTGACTTCAGGAACTATCAACGGAACATTGGAATCATAGCGCCACGTGGAGGAATTATCGATGACGACACAGCCAGCGGCAGCGATTTTAGGAGCATATTCTTTGGAAATGCTTCCTCCCGCAGACATCAGACAAAAATCTATGTCAGAAAAATCGTAAGTATCCAGTGCTTTTACTTTTAAAGTTTTATCTCCATAAGAAACCTCTTGTCCTAATGAGCGTCGTGATGCTAGAGGGACAATTTCATGCGCAGGAAAACCACGTTCTTCTAAAATTGTAAGCATTTCACGACCAACATTTCCGGTTGCGCCGACAATTGCAACTTTAAAACTCATTTTCTATATACTCCTCATATCTCTCCACGTTTATTCCCCGTGCTATACTCAGGAGAGAGTGAGTTGGTCAAGGAACATCATTAAATTATATTTTTGATTTTCAACAACTCAATTTTGTACACATCAATCATCATCAGCAGCACAATAAATTGTTTTATTTCAAATGATACGTCTTTTTAATCTTTCAGAATTGAAAAATTGAATATTGTACGCTAAACTGTTATCTCTTTTAGAGAGCACTTTAATTAAGTGAATTCCTTATCTTCTGTCAATTGTTTACCTTCACACTTTTGAATTTTTTAAGGATGTTATTACGTATTGCGTTGGGGGAATCTTTTAATACCTTATCTGTTAAGTGTTGAATTATTTGATCTTCTCCCTATGCCTTTAAAAGCGAAGCTTCTTATTCAGTCTGTAAACAGGCAGATTCTAGCGGTTACTTTTAGCGGCTTCCCATTTTTCACTTGAAACTTAAGGCTCAACAAGCAAGTCTAAAAATATTTAAAAAGACATTTGGCGCTTA
This sequence comes from Bartonella sp. TS25HLJMH, assembly GCF_042193505.1. Taxonomy (NCBI): domain Bacteria; kingdom Pseudomonadati; phylum Pseudomonadota; class Alphaproteobacteria; order Hyphomicrobiales; family Bartonellaceae; genus Bartonella; species Bartonella sp. TS25HLJMH. The sequence continues at coordinate 22,555 of NZ_JBHILV010000011.1, read as the reverse complement.
AAAAACATTTGAATGTTTCAAGTAGGTATGCATGCTTCATATTCTCATACCTTAAATGATAAAATTTATAGCACAACAGGATAAAATTAAGTATCCATTATATAAATAAATTCTTATGAAAGTTATACATATAGTTTTTTCGTGTCTTATTTTTACTTTAATCCTGTTATACTATAAAATATCGTTATTTGAAGTATGGTGGTATAAGATCTTTAAGCTTTCTTGATATATTTAAGTGTTTTTTTAAGTGTATGGGAATATTCTTAGGCTTGTTTGGCAAGCCTTTTGTTTCAAGTGAATCATATGAGTGGAAAGCCGTTGAACACCCCCCATATTTATGTTTAATAAAAGAGCAAGTTAGCACCATCATACATTTTTCCAGTACCCAATGTGGCTACGTCCTTGGTATGTGAGATAATTTAATAAGAGATATGCCTTTTTGTACATTTTTATTCATACGCAAACTCTGCTTGTAATGTACAAATAAGTGATTTTGATTGATTCAATATAGAACAAGTTTGAAATGAAAGAATTTTATGATATTCGAGACACTTATTCAATATACATAACGTTAGATTATCATTATAAATCAAAGCGCTATTTCTAAGTTAAACTCGTTAGAATTCGGACTATTTACAGACCAGATTAGATTTAAGAATTTTCGTTCTCATGAGGTGTGGGGAGACAGTCAAAATTCTTTTCAATGTTATTAAGGACGTTGATTGTCCTTTCAGTGAATTTATGAAAATAAGGGGTCGTTTTTTTCACCAGAAATCAACTGTAAAATAGCCCTTTGTTTTTTGCGGGTCAGCATTCTGAAACTTTTCAAAAGTAAATATTCTGCTTTGCTTTCTATTCTGTCATCACAATGATAGAGGGGATCTTCTTTTTTTGTGTTATCAGCATAAAAGAAGGAAACGGAAACATCTAATATATTAGCAATTTCTTGTAAACGTCTTGCACTTACGCGATTTAAGCCTTTTTCATATTTTTGAATTTGTTGAAACGTTACGCCCAAATGACTCCCTAATTGTTTTTGAGAAAAACCCATGACGTTTCTTCTGAAGCGAATTTTTTTACCTAAAGAAATATCGTAAAAATGCAGATTTTTGTCTTTCACTTGATACCCCCACTGGGTGCGAGCGCCCTCGCATTAGTATTCCGGGGTCTGGAAGTGCTGACATCGAATCAGCCTCTTGCTTTTAGTGCTGAGAGCACTTGGACATAACAAGAGCCCCCGGAAATTCCGGGATATCCGCAAAGCGAATTTATTCTGCGTTCGATGTTAGGGCTTCCAGGCCCTATTGATCGCTGCGTATACGACCAAAAACACAAGTTCATTCATAGGGTAATTTCTTTAAATCGTCAACCAGAGTGACAGCAGTTTGTTTGGTTGTTTTTTGCAAAGTTTACATGCAACTGTTGCAATGCATCCCTTTATTTTGATGGAATTTAGGACAATTTCTTAGTGATCATTATGGGGTATATTTAAAATTGTAACTATATGACTTTATCCATTTATTGTGTATAAAAACGGAAGCTTTTTTTCGCATTCAGAAGCAAAAGACTTTTTAGAGTAAGTATAACATTAGGAGTTGGTAAAGAGAATGCTGGTACTGGCGTGTGATGGATTAGCACTAATATTAAAAAGGTTGTATGAGCAAAAGAGAGCTTTTTATAGAGCAGTGATTGATAACAGCTTTCTCCAGAAAAAATGAACGAAATTTTCTTATTTTTTATACGCTACGTTTTCATTGTTTTGCAAAGGGCGCGCTTCTGAGGCAAGCATAATGGGAACGCCATCACGAATAGGATAGGCAAGTTTGGCTTTGAGAGAAATAAGCTCTTGTGTTTTTCGGTTGAAAGAGAGAGTGCCTTTCGTTATTGGACAGACGAGCAATTCGAGCATTTTTGGATCTGGGGTCATTTTTTTCATGTTTTAACGTTTATTAGTTTAAACGGTAATCTGTACCTGTTTGTTTCATGAGTGAGCGTTCTGTTAACGCAAGAAGAGTTTGGGCACGGCTTTCGATATCTGGAGCTTCAAGGAGAGCTTGTTTTTCTGCTGGTGTAAAGGGGATAAGAGCTGAAAAAGCATTAACCAATATAGGTGTAGGGGCTTCTATGATACTGCTCCAATTATATTCCATTTCATGTATGGTTAGATATTTTTCTACAACGTCGAGTAAGCTTTCTCGGTTAATGCGTTCTTCAACATCAAATTCTTGCAAGTCTTTTATGTTTGATTGGATGAGAGCTGTTCGATAGGATTTTGTGTTAGTCAATTCTTGTTCTAAGGTGAAGCGGCAAACACCTTGTAAGATAATAAACAGTTGTCCATTTCCTGTTTCACTGTAGTTTGTAATGCGCCCTATACAGCCTGTTTTATAAAGTTGTGTAGAGAAGCGGTTTGTATCCGATGAAAGTGGTTGAATAATGCCTAATAGACGATCGGTTACCATAACGTTTTCAATCATTTCAAGTGATTCTGGTTCAAAAATGTTGAGTGATAAAAAACCACCGGGTAGTAAGAGTGCACCTTCTAAAGGAAAAAGGGCAATTTGCTTTGGAAGATCATTTTCGCAATTGTAAGAGATATTACCAGCTTTCATGAGTATTTTGTCACCTTTGTTCGGTAGTTTAGTCTGTAAATAGTCGCAATTTATGACACTATTGAGAAAGCAGAAAACCCACTTCTTGTGCATTAAAATCATATTTATAAAATATTTGAAGCCCTTATTCTCAAAAAGAATATGAAACCCTATCTTTAAGGTTGAACTTGCGCGAGAAAGAATATTGCTTTGCGATCTTTTTAGTGTGTGACGTTTTGCATGATTTTCAAGAGGTATTTTTGTCTATAGCTTTTGATTTTTGTATTAAATTTCCTAAAATGTGTTGCTTGCAATTTTTGTAAGGTTCAAAGGGATACTATTATAAATCTTTTGAAGCAGCTTATGCAAGTTTTAAAATGAGAACATTTTCATCACTTTACTAATGACAGTGTGATAAAGATAGGTTATAGGTTAGAACATGCTGGAAAGAGCGTTATTGTTTCTTTCATTCTTTTGCGGGAGAGTGCAGATTGCGAATTTTCGCATTGCCGCCGAAGGGGAAATAGCCCATAATCTCTCAGGCTTTAAGGACCGTAAAAGGAAGAAGGCAGATCTGGAAAGTCGGGAGAGCCCGCGCCGAAGGTGTAAGCGAAAAATCTTTTCGCGAGTCTCTCAGGTTGATGACAGAGGGGGCAGAGACGGCCATATTCTGTGGGCGTTAGCGCAGCTTTGGAGTTATTATGGGCACAGCACAAGAAACATCTTTTTTAAAAACACTTCCTTTATATGATCTGCATGAAAAAGCAGGAGCAAAATTTGGTGCTTTTGCGGGCTGGAACATGCCTTTAACTTATCCTCTTGGCGTTTTAAAAGAGCATCTTCATACGCGTGCACATGCAGGGCTTTTTGATATTTCTCATATGAAATTGATTGCTGTTGAAGGGACACAAGTCGTGGAATTTTTGTCCTATGCTTTTCCCATTGATGCAGCAGCCTTAAAGATTGGGCACTCACGGTATAATTACTTGCTTAATGAGCAAGCTGGTATTCTTGATGATCTTATCATTACACGTTTGGAAGAGGACCGTTTTATGTTGGTCGCCAATGCTGGGAATGCACAGGCTGATTTTGTAGAATTGGAAAAGCGTGCGGTTGATTTTGAATGTCAAGTGATTGCTCTTGAAAGGGTATTGCTTGCTCTTCAAGGTCCTGAAGCGGCAGCTGTTCTTGCTGATGCCGATTTACCAGGGAATGAATTGTTCTTTATGCAAGGATTCGAACCACAACAGGATTGGTTTATAACGCGTTCTGGTTATACGGGAGAGGATGGTTTTGAAATTGCTTTGCCTATAGGGCATGCGCATATGTTGGCTGAAAAATTGCTGAGTGATTCTCGTGTTGAGTGGATTGGACTTGCAGCACGCGATAGCTTGCGGTTAGAAGCAGGGTTGTGTTTGCATGGAAATGACATTACCCCTGATACGACACCTATTGATGCGGCTCTAACATGGGCTGTTCCTAAAAGTGTTCGAGAAAAAGCACAATTTTATGGCGCGAAGGCTTTTCTTGAAGCGCTGCAAAAAGGACCTGCTCGTTGTCGTGTTGGATTAAAACCCCAAACGCGCCAACCTATTCGTGCTGGTGCGGTGCTTCTTGATGATCAAGGTAATGAGATTGGAGTTGTAACATCAGGTGGTTTTGGTCCTTCTTTTGATGGTCCTGTCGCGATGGGTTATGTTCCTGTTGATTGTAAAGTTGAAGGGACACAAGTCTTTACAGAACTGCGAGGCAAAAAGATTGTATTATCAGTTCATTCACTTCCCTTTGTTGAACAACGTTATTTTAAAGGATGATTTTTTATGTCTAAAACTTATTTTACACAAGACCATGAATGGCTTAGCGTTGAAGGAAAAGTGGTGACTGTTGGGGTTACGCATTATGCGCAAGAGCAATTAGGAGATTTGGTTTTTGTTGATTTACCACAAAGTGGGACAAAACTTTCCAAAGGAGAGGCAGCTGCTGTTGTGGAATCGGTGAAAGCCGCTTCAGATGTTTATGCTCCTCTTGATGGTGAAGTGGTCGAAATAAATGAAGCATTGGCTGATCATCCTGAATTGGTAAATCAGAAAGCCGAAACAGAAGGCTGGTTATGGAAAATGACATTGCAGGATGAGACACAACTGGAAGGGTTGTTGGATAAAGATGCTTATAAGGCTTTGATTGGATGAGTATCATGATCGAGCGTTCTTTTTCTTCTCGACATATTGGGTTGCGTCCTGATGAAACACAAAAAATGCTTGATGTTTTAGAGCTTGATTGTGTTGATACACTCATTTCTCAAGCTGTTCCACATTCTATCCATTTGGGACGTTCACTTAATTTACCAAAGGCTGCTAGTGAAGGACAAGCCTTGGAAGAACTCTCCAAGATGATGCAGCGTAATTGTGTGCACAAAAGTTTTATTGGGCAAGGATATCATGGAACTCATGTCCCCCCAGTTATTTTACGAAATCTGTTTGAAAATCCTGCTTGGTATACTGCTTATACGCCGTATCAAGCAGAAATTAGCCAAGGTCGTTTAGAACTTTTGTTTTATTTTCAGACATTGGTGAGTGAACTCACAGGTTTGCCTGTTGCTGCTGCTTCCCTTCTTGATGAAGCAACCGCTTTAGCTGAAGCCAATGCCCTCGCTTTTCGCTTTTCTCGTGAGAAAAAAACAAAAATTTCTCTTCAGAGTCTTTTACATCCTCAGACTTTAAGTGTTGCGCAAACGCGTGCTGAAACACAAGGTATTTGTATCAGCCAAGAGAGGAAAATTTGTTCTAATACAGCGGCAATTGTTTTATCTTGGCCAGATACAAAAGGTGCTTTTCATGATTACAGTGAGATCATAAAAGAGGCAAAGGAAAAGGGAGCTTTAGTTATCGTTGTGGCTGATCCTTTAGCACTTACTCTTATGGAGCCACCTGCTCAATGGGGGGCAGATATCGTTGTTGGCTCTATGCAGCGTTATGGCGTTCCAATGGGCTTTGGTGGTCCACATGCTGGTTACCTTGCAGTGAGTGATGCGTTAACGCGTTTTATTCCAGGGCGTATTGTTGGTCAATCCGTGGATACGAGAGGGCGTGTTGGTTTTCGTTTAGCTTTGCAAACACGTGAACAACATATTCGGCGCGATAAAGCGACGTCAAATATTTGTACAGCTCAGGCTTTGTTGGCTAATATGGCAACCGCTTATGCTGTTTGGCATGGGCCGAAAGGTTTACAAGAAATTGCGCAGCGAATTCATCATTTAACATGTCGTTTTGTTGCTGGTTTAAAGGCTGCAGGTGTTTTTTGTGAAGGAGAATCTTTTTTTGATTGTGTAAGCATTGGTGTGAAGGGAAAAGCGAAAGAGATCGCGCATCAAGCCAAAATGAGAGGACGCCTTATTCGTGTTCTCGATGATGACACCATTGCAATCAATTTTGATGAATTATCGACAGAAGAAGATGCTTGTGCTTTAGCGCAGCTTTTTGGGGCACAATTAGGTGATCAGGTTTCTCCACAGCTCTTTGGCAAAAAGCGGGATGCTGCTTTTCTTTCCCAGCCTTTTTTTCATGCGGTTCATTCAGAGACAGATATGATGCGCTTTTTGCGTCGTTTGGCGGATAAGGATTTGGCGCTGGATCGAGCTATGATTCCTCTTGGCTCTTGTACAATGAAGCTTAATGCGGCGGCTGAATTGATGCCTGTGAGTTGGGCTAGTATGGCCAATATACACCCCTTTGTTTCACAAGAGGATGCAGCGGGTTATTTAGAGATGATCGATCAGTTAAATGCGTGGTTGTGCGAAATTACAGGATTTGCGCAAGTTTCTTTTCAGCCAAATTCTGGTGCTCAAGGTGAATATGCGGGGCTTTTGGCTATCCAACGATATTACCAATCACGGGCAGAACATCAACGTACAGTTTGTCTTATTCCTGCATCTGCGCATGGTACTAATCCAGCTTCGGCACATATGGCAGGTATGGAAGTCGTTGTGGTAAAATGTTTAAGCGATGGTGATGTTGATGTAGATGATCTCAAAATAAAAGCGCAATTGCATAAGGATAAATTGGCTGCTCTCATGATTACTTATCCTTCAACACATGGTGTTTATGAGGAAAGCATTAAGGAAATTTGTTCTATTATTCATGAAAATGGCGGACAAGTTTATTTCGATGGCGCTAATCTCAATGCACTTGTGGGGCTTTCTCGTCCTGCAGATATTGGCGCTGATGTTTGTCATATGAATCTTCATAAAACATTTGCCATTCCCCATGGAGGTGGTGGTCCTGGTATGGGACCAATTGGAGTTGCAGCGCATCTCAAACCATTCTTACCAGGGCATGAACAGGATGGGACAACACATGCGGTTTCGGCAGCTCCTTATGGAAGTGCGTCTATTCTTGCGATTACATGGATGTATATCCGAATGATGGGAGCTGATGGCTTAAAATATGCAACACAAATAGCCATTTTAAATGCCAATTATATTGCTGCACGTCTTTCACCCGCTTATTCCATTCTTTATCGGGGCAAGCATGGACGTGTTGCTCATGAATGTATTGTGGATACACGTGTGTTGAAAGAGCAGTATGGGGTGAGTGTTGATGATATTGCAAAACGTCTTATTGATTATGGATTCCATGCGCCCACGATGTCGTTCCCTGTTCCGGGAACTTTGATGATTGAGCCAACGGAATCAGAACCAAAAGCAGAAATTGATCGTTTCTGTGATGCTTTACTCTCTATTGCTGAAGAAGCAAAGAAAGTTGGTTGTGGGGTTTGGCCAAAAGACAATAATCCATTGGTGAATGCCCCTCATACAGTGGCAGATACTTTAGATGATGCTTGGGCACGACCCTATTCGCGACAAGAAGCTGCTTTTCCCAACAGTTCCCTTGATCCAGCCAGTAAATATTGGCCTCCTGTATCGCGTATTGATAATGTTGCGGGAGACAGAATGCTCATTTGTTCGTGCCCGCCATTGGGAAATACCTATTAAATAACAAATATGTATTTACTTTGTTTATTTACATAAACAAAAAAGCCCACACATTCTGTGTGGGTTTTTTACTTATTGATCATGTTATTATAGAGTTATTTGTCTATTTTCTAGAATTTTGCATAGTTTTTTTATACCATGAGAACAATCGGAAAAGTCGACAAAAAAGCTGTGTTTTGTGGGCAATAGGCATGCTCTTCTTTGCTTTCTACCGTATGACATGGTTTTAGTGACTAGGCGCATCGGTTTAGCCAGCTAATTCACGTAAACGAGAGTGAAACCTACGGGGGTAGGGTCCAGTCTGTTGCATGTGTTGTGACATACGACTCTCACTAAGGTGACTACGATCGGTTGCAGAAAGAATAAAATCAATTTTAGTGCTTCTGATGATAAAGACACGCGAAACTCTGTTATTGCATCTTTTTAAGTCAAGAATTGTCTAAATATTTCTCTTTAATCTGCTTTTTATAAATATGATGCAAAAATATGTAAGAACACCTGTCAGAATGAGTAAATGCAAAGCCAAATGTATTATGGTTGTTTTTTTACAGGGTGTCTTATAAAAAGTCGGCGCATCTTTTCAATTCATTGTAGGTTAGTTTGTGACTTTACGGCGTTGTTTTTCTAAGAGCCGGTGTGCTTTAGCTGTTGCCTCTAAATCAACATCAAAACTTAACGCAGCGACATGTTTTAAGTCAGAGATTGAGACAAAAAAGAGCTTTATGAGTAGTTCAAGCTTTTGTAGGCTAGATGATGGCGAGGGGATTGCGTATTTCTGTTGACGTAATATTTGAAACTGGAAGATAATCTAATTTCAGAGAAATATAAAGCTTTAAAGGTGAAACTAAAACCTCAGTTTGTCATCTCCTTTTAATTCAGCTTTACAGCTTTCAGCAGCATCTAAAGCAATGTTTTTTATAATGGCGATTACACATTGCTCCATGCTTTTATTGATTATGTTCTTTAATGGGGGCACAACCCTTATGTAAAACAGAACACTCCAAAAAGAATATGCTTTGGTTTTTAATCCACGTGTTTGTTTTAAAGAGACATTTCGCTCCCAATCCCATTTCGCGACGGTGCTTGTGAATGGTACAACGATAAATCTATAGAGAGCCCCCCAATCTTTATGCTCTATGAAGGAAGAAGTTTGCACCATCATACACTTTGCCAACCGCCTAATGCTATAGCCCGTGGCACTTGAGATGGTTTATAAGAGGTATGATTCTTTTCTTAAATCATTTTTATCTACACATGGTCCAGTTTGTAGTATATAAGCGAGTGATTTTGATTGCTCCACTATGAACAAAGCTGAAAATAACAGAAACTTACGAGACTGGATGTTTTGTTTGATGTATAGGGAATTAATATTTTGGTTTAATTGGGCAATTAATTTTAAAAACTTTGCAGTAGATTCTTTTTTATCAATTTATGGGGAAAAGGCTAAGCTTTTGTATTTTTGGTGAAAGCTACTTCCATAAAACAGTTCATCAACTTGTCTATTTTGAGATTTCTGTGCATGTGCGGTCTCTATGATCATTCTATGTGATTGATTGTTGTAAAATCTTTCGTAAAAAACCTCTATTTTTAAAATGATGATTTTTATCAATTTATTTCTTTAAAGAGTTTTTATATGTAAATGTATTTATAGCGGGAGCCAAGAGATGTTAGAATTTCATTGGGAAGCGTATTGGCATCTATAGATACTTTTTCAAGTGTTTGATGGGGTCCAATGAGTTCTATCCAGTCACCTGTTTGAGGTTTTTGATCAAGATCGGTCGTATCTACAATAATGGAATCCATAGAAACCCGCCCAACCATGGGAAGTTTGTACCCGTTGAAATAAACTGTTCCTTTATTCGAAAGAGCACGGAGCCAGCCGTCTGCGTAGCCTATAGAAATGGTTGAAAGAGTGCTTGGTCTGTTGGTTATAAAGCTTTCTCCATAACCAACAGGTGTGCCTATATCAACAACGCGGTTTTGAATGACTTGGGCCTCAAGTTTTAAAACAGGTTTCAGGGGTGACGGGTATTTCCCCCGCGGATCAACTCCGTAAAGTGCAATGCCTGGACGAACAAGATCAAAATAAAAATCTGATCCTAGAAAGATACCTCCAGAATTGGCAAAGGAAACTTTGCAAGCAGGTAATTGCGCAAGGACAGTTTTGAAAGTAGCCAATTGGGCATAATTGGATGGGTGGGTATCATCTTCTCCGTTAGAAAGATGACTGAGAATATATTTTATTTCTGCTTTTTCGAAAATTGTAGGGTGTTTGATGAGTTTTTGTAATTCTTTTTGATCCAGTCCTAATCGGTTCATATGGGTATCGATTTGAACAATTGCTGGAAATTTTTTATCTTTTTTTTGACAAATTTTTTGCCAATTTTCAATGGCATTCCAAGAGTTTAGAACAGGAACAATACCAGATTGTGCGACAAACTCTTCTGCTAAGTGTGGAAGTCCATTCAGAAGGGCAATCGTGACATTTGATGGTAAAATGCTTTTTAATTGGAGTGCTTCTATGATTTGGGCGACAAAAAAAGTGCGACAACCAGCTTGATAAAGGGCAGGAGCAATTTTGTGAGCTCCTAATCCATAGGCATTTGCCTTTACAACTGCTGAACATTCCGTTGGAGCTACACGTTTGGCTAAAGTGATATAATTGGAAACAATGGCACTGACATCGATGGTTGCTACAGCTACATAGAGTGATGTATTGATTTCATCATTAACGGATTTTTTCATTTTAAAAGCTTATCTGTGTTCGTGAAATACGGAATTTTTTGGTTATTTCATTGAGGTTCTTTACGATATTAGGGAAAGACACTATTTTCTATGGTCAAAATCATAAGGAGCTTATACTGAATTATGCGCCCTTAAAGTCGTTTTTTATGTAAAATGCTACTCTGGATATAAGAGATATTTTAGTTTTATTTGTGTTGTTAGCAACACGGTATCTTCTAATAATTTGTAAAACATAGACTTTTGTTTTTTACTTATTTTCCCTAGTTGAGGCATATAAAAAAATAAAACATAGTTTATTGTATTGTATCATTTTGAAGAGTGCAAGATTAGGCTGTTGTTGCTGGTGCGATTGTTTTGATTAAACATGCATTGGTTGCTTATTCAGAGGAGGTAAAATGATTAAATTAACCACTCTAAATCAATGCATTACAAGTTTTCTATCATGGGGGGAAGATCACTTATCTGTGCAATTTTGGATGTCTCTCATGCACTTAAAGTTATTTTTGTTAAATGGAAAACAGTGTGTAAACACTTTCTGATACATTAAAAACTGTTGATTTAGAAAACCCGTTGATTTGGATATTGTTGGTTTTCAAGATGGATTGGGTATCCAATATTTACTTTCTATCGTTTGATTGGTTTTAAGTGAAATCAATTTTATCGCTTATAGAGCGCGTTAGACTCTTTTATTTATGGATATTTATGGAAAACGCAGTGTAAAAAGGTCAGTAACGAAAACAATAGATGGAATGTCGGAAATCTTGTTGGAGATTCGTGCAGTTATCGTTCAATCAACAAAAATTTTATCTCTCTTATTTGAAGGTTTTGGGTCATAAGTTTTGTTAAGCGAGAGAGTGTTATAGCGTTACAATGGAAATATGCTTTATGTGTTAAAGGGGAAAAGAGTACCGTGATTGTTTAATATGCAATGTTTTTATTTTTCTTTGAATGTGATTTGTATTCGTATTTTCCTCATTCGTTTAATAAAGTGTTAATCTTGAGATTTTTGTTTTAAGAAAATTGTTGGCAGATGGTTATGCAAGTACTATATCACGTCAAGGATTCGAAATTTAACGTTCAATAAAGATATGGGGAAGAGTATGAATACGTCTGCTACCAATGTTCCGTCAAACATCAGCAGCGTTGCAAATTTTCCGATTCCTGAGAATGTGTTCGCCCTTACTGTCCAAGAGGTTTGTCACTATACAGATCGGTTATTTAAATTCCGTTTGAATCGCCCGGACAGTTTTCGTTTTCGTTCGGGTGAGTTTGTTATGATCGGTTTGCCAAATGCAGAAAAGCCGGTTTATCGCGCTTATTCGATTGCAAGTCCCTTTTGGGATGAACAGCTTGAGTTTTTTTCGATAAAAGTTCCAGGGGGACCTTTAACCGAGCATCTCCAAAAAATTAAAATTGGTGATATAGTTCTCATGCGTAAAAAATCTACAGGAACACTGGTTCTTGATGCTCTTATTCCTGGAAAACGGCTTTATCTTCTTTCAACTGGGACGGGGGTTGCTCCTTTTGCAAGCCTTATTCGTGATCCTGAAACTTATGAAAAATTTTCAGAAGTTGTCCTTATTCAAACAACGCGTGAGCAGAGTGAGTTAGTTTATGCAAAAGATCTTGTTTCCTCTTTGCAACAAGATCCTCTCATTGGGGCATATGCACAACAGTTGAAATTTTATCCTATGACTACTCGTGAGCCTTCTGAGCATATGGGGCGTATTACGACTGTTATGGAGAGCGGGTGCTTTTTTGAAACAACCGGCCTTCCTAAAATTCATCCTGATGAAGATCGGGTGATGATTTGTGGTTCCATGGCAATGTTAAAAGATTGTGCAAGGATGTGTGAAAGTTTTGGTCTTGTTGAAGGGGCCAATAATGCTCCTGCTACTTATGTTGTAGAGCGCGCTTTTGTGGGATAATGAGTGGGGAAGTTGATGCTTTATCTTCTTTCAAACCGGTACGGTTTTTTTCCTTTTGCAAGCTTTATTCGTGATCCTGATACTTATGAAAAATTTTCAGAAGTTGTCCTTACTTTAAACAACGCGTGAGCAGAGTGAGTTAGTTTATGCAAAAGATCTTGTTTCCTCTTTGCAACAAGATCCACTCATTGGGGCACATGCATAACAGCTGAAATTTTATTTTATGACCACTCGTGAGCTTTCTGAGCATATGGGGCGTGCTACGACTGTTATAGAGAGTGGATGCTTTTTTGAAACAAGCGGCTTTGAAACAATAGCACTCTCCTAAATTCATCTCGATGAAGATCGGGTGATGATTTGTGGTTTTATGACAATGTTAAAGATTGCGCAAGGATGTGTGAAAGCTTTGATTTTGTTGAAGGGGCTGATGTTCTTGCATTTTACATTATATTGTAGAAAGAGCTTTTTTCGAGGGAGAGGGAAGTTGCGATGCAGTATATGCTAATGCAGTAATCGAATCCCAATCATTTATTGCAATGAGTTGTTGGGGTGCTATCCAAGAACCGCCAACGCAGAAGACGTTAGGCAGTTGGAGCCATTGTGTTGCACTTTTTTGTGTAATACCGCCTGTTGGGCAAAATCGGATATCAGAGAAGGGAGATGCTAAAGCTTCGATGAAGGAAATACCTCCAGCGGCTTCAGCTGGGAAAAATTTGAGATATGAATAGCCTTTGTTTAATGCTTGTATGAGTTCACTTGGGGTCATTGCAGCGGGAAGAAGGGGAATTTCACTATTTTTTGCACAATTGATTAATTCATTTGATAATCCGGGGCTTACAATAAATTTGGCTCCAGCTTGTTCGGCTTTTTCGTAATGTGTTGTGTTGAGAATTGTTCCGGCTCCAACAATTGCTTCAGGGACTTCTTGTGTAATTTTCTGAATTGCTTTGAGGGCATTTTGTGTTCGCAAGGTGATCTCAATTGTTTTTAATCCGCCTTTGACAAGAGCGCGTGTTAAGGGTACGGCACTTTGTAGATTGTCAATGAGCAAAACAGGTATAACAGTTTGTCCTTGGAGATATAGTAAAAGCTTTTCTCTTTTTTGGCACATGATATTTTTTCTTCTTGGAGATGATATTATTTGTATCGTTTGATAAAGCACAATATGTTAAAGAGTATATGAATAAATCTTGAAATTGAATGAAACGCGCGTTATGGCAAAACACATGGAAAAGAATTTTAAAGTTGCTGCACTTTATTGCTTTGCAGATTTGAAGCATTATCATCAATTACAAAAACCTTTGCAGGATTTATGTCAAGCAAAGGATATCAAAGGCACTCTGCTTTTAGCACAAGAGGGAATTAATGGAACGGTTGCTGGTTCTTGTGCTGCGATTGAGGCATTGGTGGATTTTATTACGGCTGAGCCAGTGTTTCAAACGCCGGAGATTAAATATTCATGGGCATCAAAAATGCCTTTTCATCGCATGAAAGTGCGGTTGAAAAAAGAGATTGTGACAATGGGGGTTGAAGGTGTTGATCCGCTAAAAGTTGTTGGTACTTATGTGGATCCTGAAGATTGGAATGCTCTTATTCAAGATGAAGAGACAATTTTGATTGATACACGTAATGATTATGAATATGCAATTGGAAGTTTTCAAGGAGCGATTGATCCGCAGATTAAAACATTTCGCGAATTTCCTGAATGGGTGCGTCAACATGAAGCTGATTTAAAGAAGAAAAAGAAAATTGCTATGTTTTGTACAGGTGGTATTCGGTGTGAAAAATCAACAGCTTATGTTCGTGAACTTGGTTATGAGCAGGTGTACCATCTAAAAGGAGGTATTCTAAAATATTTAGAAAAAATTCCAAAAGAAGAAAGTTTATGGTGGGGTGAGTGTTTTGTTTTTGATGAGCGTGTTTCTGTTCAACATGGTCTTGAAGAATGTGGACGCGAATTATGTCGCGCCTGTCGTTCCCCTATCAATGCTGAAAGCAAATTATCGCCTCATTATGAGGAAGGTGTTTCCTGTGATGCTTGTTATAACACGCGTAGTGAAGCCGATAGAGAGCGCTTTCGTGAGCGCCATAGGCAGTTTCAATTGTTGAAGTTGCGTGCAATTGATTCTCATCAAGGGACATAAGGATAGCGCAGTGTAGGGCTGTAAATTTTAGCGTTTTTCTCTTAAATTTAAGAGAAAAGAGTGTTTTGATATTAGTAGAAAAATATTTTATAAGACCGGATATTATTCGGTCTTTTTGTCTATGTTAAATTATTTGATTTATAAATAATCATGATAGATCGTTTGCTCTCCTTACATTTTATAGGATTGAGTTTTTAAATACTTTTCATTTTAAAATAGAAACTCTCTTTACCAACAGTGCAGGGGAGGGAGATTTATAGCTTAAGAGAAAAGCGTATGAATAAGATGTGATTAATAAAAGGAGATGAAAAAGCAGATGCTAGGTGGCAAAAATAAAATGATAATAGGAGTTTATGATTCCAGAATTTAATATAATACATTAATTTATAATGATAATTTATTTTGATTTGAATAAAAGAGTTAAATATTGTGAACTTCATTGCTTTCAGATTAGATGAGAACGAATCACGTAAAACTCATTCACTTGTACGTTACAAATGGGAGAAACGTATGGACAAAAATCATTTTAGATAAGGTGTTATGAAACATTTCAATGTAGGAGTTTTTGCAATATTGGGAGTTGGCAGATAGAATGGGGGTACAGGTTTGTAATTTCATAAGTATAAAGAGGGTGAGATGTCGTTAATCTATACTACACAAGCTATATTATACGGGGAATTTTCATGATATCTTGCTTAAGCGATGCTGTGAAATGAATGTGGAAACAGGGATGTTTTTTAGGCTGTAAATAAGAAAGATAATGGTATTGGTTGGAGGAAAGACATCGTTATCTTTAAAGATAATGGTGCTTCAGTTGTTACTTCCCCAGTTTTCAATGTTGGTCATCCTTGCATTTTAAAGGATATATAAGAGGTTCCTCTTTTTTCAATTGTTTTTTATTTGTGATGCGCAAAAGAATGATCTTAATTGATTCATTGTAAGAGGGTTGAAATAAGAGAATTTTATGATGAGATTTTTGTTTAAGGGCAAAATAATAAATTATCATTATAAATTAATGTGTTGAGTAATTTATTTTGCGTTATTTTCTATGGGCCATATTAGGAGATAGAATAGGGCAAAGAAACGAGGGGCTTTAAAGGCAAGATAGTGATTTATGTTGCACGGATAATGTAAGGGGTGTCATCTCATGAAAGCGGATAGATAGCTTTGTCTGGTGGAGGAGAGGGTTGTTTTTTCGCATCATTTTATCTTTAAGAATTAAAAAATGTTTAAAATTAAAAAAATGATTGAAATGAGCAAGAATTCGTTTTATAGGATGCATTGCCCAAAGTCGCACGTGCCTGTGGGTGTCCGCTGGTTCTCAAATGGTGAGATTAACCGGTACGGTACCTGGAACTAACCGCTCCAGTCATTCTTACAGCCAATTGCAAGAATGAGGACATCTTGAAGCAACGACGGTGCGGGCCTTTCTGGTGTCTTCCAGTTTTAAATGCTGGGATAACTATAGAGGCACACCTCATTGCCTTCAGTGCGGAAGTGGTTTTCTCAACTCCAATCAAAAAGGCAGGTAAAATAGAATAACGCGGCTTCGCGCTGTTCTTTCGCTGCATGCAATGCTAATTTCTGGTTTTTTGTAATCAGAATGGGGATGGTTGTTGTGTGTTTTTTGTCCTTTAGCTTTTGGCAGCTTTGGCTGTCCAAGCATAGAGTGGGGGAGCTTTCCCTCAAGGAGAATTGCAGATGGCAACGCAACGTATTCGCGATTTTCTTGCAACACATCGTTCTGAAGGTCCATGCTTAATTGTTGACCTTGATGTTGTTCGTGACAACTATTTAAATTTTGAAAAAGCTCTGCCGCAGTCTCGTATTTTTTACGCAATAAAGGCAAATCCAGCACCTGAAATCTTGCGTTTGCTGAATTCTTTAGGATCTTCTTTTGATGCAGCTTCTGTTGCAGAAATTGAAATGGCTTTAAAAGCAGGAGCAACGTCAGAGCGTATTTCTTTTGGGAATACGATTAAAAAAGAACGTGATATTGCACGAGCATATGCATTGGGTGTTTCACTTTATGCAGTTGATTGTGTTGAAGAAGTGGAAAAAATTGCGCGTGTTGCTCCAGGAGCACGTGTTTTTTGCCGTGTTCTTACTGATGGAAAAGGTGCAGAGTGGCCATTGTCACGCAAATTCGGTTGTGTCCCTGCTATGGCGGTTGATGTTTTAAGACGGGCACACCAATTAGGTTTACAAGCCTATGGTGTTTCTTTTCATGTTGGGTCTCAGCAGGTTGATCTGAGTGCGTGGGATCGTGCTTTATCGGATGCTGCTACAGTTTTTAAGCGTTTGGAACAAGAAGGCATTTCGCTGAGGTTGGTGAATATGGGGGGCGGTTTTCCAACGCGTTATTTGAAAGATGTCCCTACAGAACAAGCTTATGGTACAGCAGTTTTTGATTCATTGAAAAAGCATTTTGGTAATCGTATCCCTGAGACGATTATTGAGCCTGGGCGAGCGATGGTTGGCAATGCTGGTGTTATTCGTACAGAAGTGGTTCTGATATCCAAAAAAGCTGATAATGATAATGTACGATGGGTTTATCTTGATATTGGAAAATTTAATGGTCTTGCTGAGACTATGGATGAAGCCATTCGTTATCCTATTGAGACACCTCATGATGATAAGGTTATGGAGCCTTGTATTTTGGCTGGACCAACATGCGATTCGGCAGATGTTCTCTATGAAAAAACACCTTATCCGCTTCCTCTATCCTTAACGATAGGAGATGAAATATTGATTCATGGAACGGGTGCTTACACAACAACTTACGCATCGGTTGCTTTTAATGGTTTTGAGCCTTTACGATCATATGTGATTTGAGGTTTCCTTTTAACTATAGGTTTTTTAGACTTTTTGCTATGCTCGTCATGGCGCTATAAGAGGGCGGTTCTTGAGATGAACATGATGAATTTTCAAACAAAAGATGGGGCATGTTTTACACTTTTATTGGAGCAAGAAGCAGATAAGCCTTATCGAGAAAATTTGCTTGATTCAACGATGGGGTATGGACGTAAACGTAAATCATCAGAGGCTTTACGTCGTGGTCGGTTAGCTGCTCAAGGACTTTCTTTTGTGGTTAAAAATGCGCTTGGAGAGCTTGTGGGAAGTGTCCGTCTTTGGCATGTGTCTTTTTCTAAAGGAAAAAATAAAACACAACATGCTTTACTTTTGGGCCCCTTGGCTGTCGCATCTGAATGTGCTGGTATGGGAATAGGATCAATTTTAGTCCGCCATGCAATTGAAACAGCAAAAAAATTAGGATATGGCGCCATTTTGCTGGTAGGGGATTTTGAGTTTTATCAACGTTTTGGCTTTTCAAATAGTTTAACAGAAAATTTGGCAATGCCTGGTCCTTATGAAAAGCATCGCTTTCAAGCGTTGGAACTGATACCACATTATCTTGCTGGGTGTTATGGCACTTTAGTTCCTAGTGGAGAACGAGAAGTTTCAAATCGTTTTCAGCATCATAAAGTGGCTTGAAGATAGTGTTTATTTTGTTTTTCAACAGTTGGCATTGAGGAGAGCATACTGTTTTGACGAGTGCCAAAGTATTTAGTGGTACAAAGTTTTGGGGAGTGGTATTGCGATTTTATTATATGACTTTTTCTTTATGGGGCTGATTTCTTATTTTTGATAATTTCAGTTAAGTGAGTAGGAATATATTTCAAGCTCATTTTTTGGAATAGCGTCCTATTTTATAATATTAAAGGAACCAGATTTTTGAGTGGTCTTGTATTCTTTTAAAGCAGGTATCATCATGCAGTTTTTCAGTTTTCAATATCGTTGGTAGACCTTGCATCAAAACGGTTGGATATTTTACTTTTTTCTTAAACAGTTTTATCTCTTTGCTTTTTATGTACAAGGGAATAGTCGTGATTGGTTCAATAGAGAGACATTTCGAGAAAATTTATACAACTTTAGCGCTTGTTGAAAGAGAAAGGGCTTAAGAAAGAAAAGTATGCAGCAGTAGAATCAAAATTGTAAGTATCAGCTTTTTTAAAAGAGTGTAAAAAAATAAAATTACATGTTCAAAGGCAGCTTTTTTGAAACAAAATATATCATCACTTTTTTGCTATAAAGGTTAATCGTTTTGTAATTGGCATAAAAGTATCTCATACAAAATGATTTTCTCATGTAAAATTTTTCATTTAGAATCAAAAAACGTTATCCTACATATTATAAGGGAAATAGGGGCGTGAATAAAAACCACAAGAATCATCAATCTTTTATAAATATTCGTGTGAGAATCAAAGAGTGAAGGGCAAAGAATCTTACAGCATAGTTTTTATGAGGATAGTAGCGTAAAAAGGGGGATAAATAGATGACAGATTTAATGACAGACGCAAATATTGTGTTAATGTTTTTGCCCTATGGTCATAAATCAAAAATTTTATAGAAATAGCTGCTTTATCTTTATGGTGTAGAGCACTTTAGATAAGTTCTTTGTTTATATCATCTAAGATAATTTTTGTATGCGAGAAGTTATTTTTAAATGCATAAAGAGCTCGCATTGAAAAGAATTTTTATCAGAAGAATCATTTAGAATCAGAAGTTAATTTATACTGTCTCGTGAGAAGAGATAAGGTGCATAAGAAGCGAGGAAAGTGATAAGGATGAAAAATATTTCTCAATTTTAATTAAGTTTAGTGACTTGGTGGTGAATCCATGAGAGGTGGTATTTTTTTAAGAAAAATGGTCATAAAAGTCAAAGTACCAAAGATAATGGTTATGATAAAGAAAATATCACTAAAAGCCATAATCGTTGCTTGTATGCGTACCATACCAAACAATTGAGAAAGAGCAAGAGTATACGAATCAAAGGTTTCTGTTTTGAAAAATAAAGTAAGCTTTGAAAGCATTTCAGTTGCTTGTCTGTTTGCGTGGTTAAGCGTTTCAGCTATTCGTTCATAATGGAAGTCTGTGCGTTTTGTCATGAGAGTGCTGATAATGGCAAGCCCTACAGCACCACCTAGATTCCGTGTGAGATTAAAGAGTCCAGAAGCATTTTGCATTCGTTCTGGCGGGAGTGTTCCCAAGGCAATATTATTAACAGGAACCATACATAACATTACAGAAGCACCACGGAAAACTTGTGGCCAAAAGAGCTGCCAAAAATCCCAGTTATCTGTGATAGAGCTCGCCATCCAAGTGCCTATTGCAAAACCCAAAAGTCCTATTGCCATCATTAAACGTGCATCGATTCGTGCTGAAAGAAATCCAGCAAGCGGAGCAGTTAATAACATGGCGAATCCTGAAAGAAACAATGTTTCTCCAATCATGAGGGCATCATAATGGCGGATTTGGCTTAAATAGACAGGATAAAGGTATGTGAGTCCATAAAGACCTATTCCCAGTGCAAAGGAAAAAATGGATGCAGCTGAAAAATTAAAATTAGAAAAAGTAGAGAGATCTACAATGGGTTCTTTTGCTGTAAAAGCACGCCAGAAGAATAAGGCTGCAGCAAGAATCATGATAATAAAAAAATCCCGAATCAGCCTATCATTCAGCCAATCATGACGTGCTCCTTCTTCTAGAACATACTCTAAAGTTCCCAAGAAAGTAGCCATAGAAATGAGGCCTAACCAATCAAATTTCTTCATTAAAGAGGGATCAGCTTTATCAAAATCAATTAATTTCCAAGCGAGAATTGAGATGATAATCCCGAAGGGTACATTGATGAGAAAGAGCCAATGCCATGATGAGAGATGACAAATGTAGCCTCCCACGGTTGGACCAATGGTAGGGGCTAATGTTGCGACCAGTCCGACGATAGGAGTAACAATAGGACGTTTGGAAGGAGGAAAAAGAACATAGGAGGCAACAAAAACACTAGGGATAATTCCACCACCAATAAAACCTTGTAGCGCGCGATACACAATCATCTCTCCAATAGATGTTGCCGTTGCACAAAGAACAGAAGTAATCGTAAAACCGATAGCTGATAAGGTAAAGAAAACACGTGTTGAAAGTAATCGTCCTAAAAATCCAGAAAGCGGCAACATGATGACTTCAGCGATGAGGTAGGAGGTTTGAACCCATGAAATTTCTTCAGAGCTTGCTGCAAGACCTGCTTGAATTTCAGCTAAAGAAGAGGAAACGATTTGGATATCTAAGATTGCCATAAACATGCCAAAAGACATAGCAATAAAAACTACAATTTTATGCAATCCGATGCGTTCGTGAGACTGTATAGGCTCTGGTATGGAAGATGTCATCGTAAGATCTTCTACTTTTTTGTTATAAGAGACTTTTATCTTGTGGCTTTGTACGTGTATCAACTTTCACTGAAACACTCATTCCTGCTCGGATATGTCCGTTTTTTAAGACTTCTTCTGGAATAGAAATACGTACGGGAATGCGCTGGACAATCTTTGTAAAGTTACCAGTAGCATTTTGTGGAGGCAAAAGAGAAAAAACAGCGCCTGTTGCGGGTGAAATAGAAAGCACTTTTCCTGTAAAAAACTCCTTTTTGAAGGCATCAATAGCAATATAAGCCTTTTGTCCTGGGTGAATATTTTGCAACTGTGTTTCTTTATAGTTTGCTTCAATATAAAGTGCATGTATGGGGACTAACGCCGCAAGACGTTGGCCATTTACAACAAAATCTCCTGTTTTTGCTGTTAAATTTCCTATAACTCCATCAAATGGTGCTCGTATAATAGTCGAATCAAGATCACGTTGTGCTTTTTCACGCGTGAGCTCTAAACTCTTTGTTTGGCTTTCCGTTTCACTTCGTTGCGCTTCTAGCACTCGGATATTTGCACGTGCTGCAGCTATTTGTGCATCCGCTCTGTTAACATTCGCAATGGCTTGTTCATAAGCTGATTTGGCATCATCGACATCGGATTGAGGAGCATAACGATTTTTTTTCAGTTCTGTTACACGTTTTAAGCTGAGTTGTGCATTGGTTGCTATGGCTGAAGCGGCTTCTTTTTGTGCTTTTGCATCATCTAAAGCACTATGAGCGGCTGTGATTTGTGCATCAATGCGTAGAAGTGTTTTTTTCTGTGTGTTAAGATGCGCTTCTGTTTGATCCAAGGCTATTTGATAATCACCATTGTCTAGGTAAAATAAAACATCGTCCTTTTTTACAACTTGGTTGGCTTTAATGGCAATTTTTGCAATATATCCATTTAATTTAGTCGCAATAGCTGCTATATCTCCTTGCACATAGGCATCTTCAGTGGCGAGCATATAACGCCATTGCGTTATCCACTTATAGCTAAACCAAAGCACAAAAAGTGCAAAGACAATAAGAAGAGCCTTGATTGCTTTCTTTTGTTGCGTTTTATTGAAATTTTTGGTTGAAAAAATTGTCTCAGCTACGGACATGATTTTATACTTTCAATATTTATGTTCCACTGAGTATAATAAACCCATCACTATAGACTAGGGTGATATACATGCAAGGACGATAAGAGCTTTTCAGGCAATAAGATAATTTTTGAAACATAATGCTAAAAATATGAACTTGCAAGTTCAAGGTCTTATTTTGTTATGCATTTTTTACAAAGACCTCGTACTTCTAGGGTGCTTTTGTGGGCTTGGAAGTCAACAGCTTGAACCATCTGTTTTAAACTCGATACAATCGTTTGATTTTGTATTTCATTGACTGTGCCACAGTTTTCGCAAATTATGAACGTTGTAAGTTCATGTTGACAGTTTTCAGGGTGTAAACAGACCATAAAGGCATTTACACTTTCAAGACGATGAATACACTTTAACTGTACGAGTTTTTCTAACGCACGATAAACTTGGAGAGGTGCACGAAAACCTTCTTCGCGTAATTGATTGAGAATCGCATAAGCACTTAAAGGCCCTTTTGCATTTTTTAAAGTGTTTAAAACCAATGTCTGGTTACGCGTCAGTTTAGATGACATTGACATCTTCCTTTTACTCTCATGGCAAAGCATAAAGTGTGTAAGAGGTTTATGCAATGGTGATTATAGTATGTACTCTATCTTTAGTCTTTTACATGACATCATTGTGATATGTAAGAAAAATTGCAATCGTTGTGAGGGGAGGGGTATTATAATCTGAAAGCCGCTGTTATCTAGCAAGGAACTTTTATTTTTATTTTAGTGTAATGTATTGAAATACAACCAGTTGTTTACGATATTTTATTTTTGAAAAAAGTAAAAA
>NZ_JBHILV010000109.1:0-584 GCF_042193505.1 Bartonella sp. TS25HLJMH | reverse complement strand
TCAGAAGAAAATATTTCTTCTCTAATAGGACTTTTTATATGGTTACATCTTTTGGTAAAATTTTACGTAAACTTCGCATTGATCACTCCGAACGCCTCTTAGATATGGCTAAGAAATTAGACATATCTGTATCATTTTTATCTGCTGTAGAAATTGGCAAAAAATCTGTTCCTGTAGAACTGGAAGAAAAGATCATAGAGCTTTATGGTTTAGATAAAGCAATGGCTTCTCTCTTAAAAAAAGAAGCCTATTCTTGTCGAAAAAGCATCGTAATAAAACCTTCTACTCCGTTGCAACGTGAAACTGTTGTTGCGTTTATGAGACTTTTAGATGGCTTACATCAAGAAGCGTTAGCAGATTTCAAAGAAACATTAGAAACATTGTGCGAAGCGTGCTTTATAGAGAAATGTTAGAAAATCCTATTCCCTAACTTTTATTTACGCGTCCCTCACTGTAAAAAAGCTGTATAAATACAGCAAGTTATTTTTACATAAAACTTACATGTTATCCGTGAATGGTATAACGGTAAAGCCCCTATGAAGTATACAATTTACAGAGCACCACTATCTTTACGCTTCATAAAG
>NZ_JBHILV010000108.1:0-595 GCF_042193505.1 Bartonella sp. TS25HLJMH | reverse complement strand
TCTCTCATCAAAACACCCCATGCATAAAGTTTTTATGCCTTACACCACACCTCAAGCGATGATGTTTTTACAGCACAACAGAATAAGCATTCATGCGGATTTTAAAAAATTAGCCCCTTCTTCGCTGTGAACGTTCCATTTATTTTAGATGATCTGCATTTAATATACCTGCTATAAAAACTTGCTATCTGTTATAAATTCTTAAAGGCATATTTTTCCTCTAAAATCTCAATGCCACACCAACTCCACCATAAGATAAAACATTGATTTATAAAGAGTGTTCATTGTTTTGTATGTTAAATGAGAATCCAGAATAGCGTAAGATTCTTTCATTTCAGACCCGTTCCATGTTGAAGCAACCAAAACCATATCTCTTGCAAGTTACAAGCGGGAAGAGCCCTTGTGGATAAAAAACTATTAAGAAAGGATTAAAAATAGCTCTTATGAACCGTCTCAAGTACCAAGGGCTGTAGCAACACCTACGAGCTGGCAAATATAATGATGGTGTCTGCTTACACCTTTATGAAGCGTAAAGATAGTGGTGCTCTGTAAATTGTATACTTCATAGGGGCTTTACCGTTATACCATTCACGGA
>NZ_JBHILV010000107.1:330-599 GCF_042193505.1 Bartonella sp. TS25HLJMH | reverse complement strand
CACCGGAAATTGGCTATGAAAAAGCTGCCGAAATTGCCAAAGCAGCGCATAAAAATGACACAACTTTGCGGGTTGAAGCATTAAAAGCTGGAGTTTCTGGAGAAGATTATGACCGGCTGGTTGATCCCAAAAAGATGATTCACCCTCAATAAGAGCATAAACCAACGCACTACAGATATCTCTTGAAGACAAAGTTTAAAAATATCGGACCGTTCGCGGTCCGGTTGTCATTGCGTATGAAACAACTTGTACACTTCTTCTACAAAGAT
>NZ_JBHILV010000107.1:0-320 GCF_042193505.1 Bartonella sp. TS25HLJMH | reverse complement strand
GTTGTATATTCAACAATTGAAGTGCCGCTTGTTGCAAAGGTCGAAGGACTTTTTGCGGATCTTGGTTATGTTTGTGTGGATCACCTTCATACTGCTCAAAATAAAGCCGTAAAGTTTTTTCCACCGTTCCTGTCCCCGATAAATACACCACGAACCGTGCTTCATTCTCGAAAAAATACAGATACCTTGTTTTGTGCTCATGCTCTAATCAACAGGATAGCAATAGGCAGGATCATCTGCTTTTTCGACACGAAATCCGGCAATTTGCTTGCCTGCCTGGGATAAATGCGCACGCAACTGCTACTGCGATCATACAAACT
>NZ_JBHILV010000106.1:0-607 GCF_042193505.1 Bartonella sp. TS25HLJMH | reverse complement strand
TCACCGTATCACTTTTGGCAATCCGTGTTGTTTTGAAAAACCGAAGATTACGACCCTCTCTATCACCTTCTGCCAAAGGTGCGCCACGTTCACTGGTTTGAATAAGCGAAAATGTATTATCACGCCGTTCAATACCAACCACTGTGGTACTGGTTTCAACTTCCTCAAAAAGATTAAGAGAGCTTACAAGACCAGGTTGAAACTCATAGTTTTCAATGGCTTTCATCATTGTGATGCTTGAGAAAGCATCATGTTTAAAAAAATTCATATCCATGTGTGCATTCTCCTATCGCAATAAAATATTGTTATGGTCTTCTAAAGACTGAATGGCTGCTTTCTTTTGCTCGTCTGTGATGGCATCTGGCCATAGCAGTTCAGAAGCTTTTACAGTGCATAAGCGTGCTGTAATCACGGCGCGTTGATCTGCTTCTGTTGCGTCAATAGTGGCAAAAGAAATCCCTGCCGGTGTTTGACTGCCATCTGATGCTGCTGGATTAAGGGGGACATAGTGTTCCGTTGCGGTTATCTTTCCCATGACAGTTCCCGCTTCAATGAATGCTCCTGATGCAAACACCACTTCTTCGTTTGACATATCAGGGTCGTAGGG
>NZ_JBHILV010000105.1:0-608 GCF_042193505.1 Bartonella sp. TS25HLJMH | reverse complement strand
ACGATCACCGATATGTTTAGAAACATTATTCAGAATTCGATATTTAACTTTTTTAGTAGATTCTGATTGATTATGCCATTGCATGCTTTGTAAATACTGATGTAACAACCAATCGAAAGACCCTTCTGTGAGTCTGGTATGCCTCTTTGTTTTGGAGGAGCCATTTTGCGCTTGTTTAATAGCCAGCGTATAATTGTCAACAAATTCTTGCGTTCCATAGGTTCCTTCAATCCGAAACCGTGGTCCATGACCAATACGTACATACCATATAACTTTACCATGGCGTGTACGTTCACGAACAAGATGCGGTGGACGGCGTTTTGGCATGGCTAAAACTTTATACCGTCGACAGAGGAGCAGCTTTTGCTGGTCTCGTAGTCTTCTTGTTCATTTTCAAGCGGTGGAAAATCGTCAATGCTATAAGTATTATCTGTCGTTGTTGGTGTTATGGTTTTATTGATATGAATTAATAATTCCCCTGTAGGTTTGATTTCTATTAATTCGCATCCTTGTTTTTTAGCTTCTCTTAAAGCACGAGCAATAGCTGGCTGCGTGATAGTAGGTGGGCGGTGTGGCATGTTTATTCCCCTTCATTTTAGATGTAATTC
>NZ_JBHILV010000104.1:0-611 GCF_042193505.1 Bartonella sp. TS25HLJMH | reverse complement strand
CGGTATTTGGCAAGTCATTCTGCTTGTGTTGGTCCTTATCAGTTAGAGAGTTGGCGTTCTGGAGAAGGGATTTTATTGCGTGCAAGCTCCAATTATTGGGGTGAGGCGCCTAAATTAAAGAAGATTTTAATTCGTCATGTCGCGGAGCCTGGAACACAACGTTTATTGTTGCAAAAACACGATATTGATGTGGCGCGTAATTTGATGCCAGAGGATTTGGCAGATCTCCAAGCAACAACGGATATTAAGGTTGAAAAAGTGTTAGAGCCATCCGTGATCATATGGGGGTTCAATGTGACAAATCCAGTTTTTGCTAAGGAAAAAGTGCGTTTAGCGATGCGCTATCTTATTGATTATGAAGGACTCAGTAAGACCCTTCTCAAAGATGTTGGTGTTTTACGTGCAAGTTTTATTCCTCTTGGGAATCTTGGAGCTTTGGATGAAAAAGAAGGACAACCCTTTAAACTTGATCTCCAAAAAGCAAAGCAGCTTTTAACGGAAGCCGGTTACCCAGATGGTTTTGAGGCCAGTATTTTTGCTGGTGCCTCTCCTTATCCTTTTGCTTTGCCTATTGCTCAGTCTCTCCAAGACAACGCAAAAAAGGTTGGGGT
>NZ_JBHILV010000103.1:0-646 GCF_042193505.1 Bartonella sp. TS25HLJMH | reverse complement strand
AAGGCTTTTTTTGCTTTTTTTACGCAACGCCAATCCTCTCTGCCGGACAATTTGGAGCAGAGCTAGCCCTTTATTATCACTGGGCGCCTTCAGAAATTAACCAGATGGATTGGCTGGATGTGATTGCCTATCGAGAAGAACTCGCACGCCTTAAAGCCCAAGAATATGAAAGTCATCAGTTAGGATAAGAGACGATCATGGATGTTTCCCTTGTTGTGCGTTTTGTCAATCATCTGCAAGAGGGGATAGCTTCTGCCAAGCGTGATCTTGCAGTCTTTAGTTCAGATGTTGCGCATTTCCAAAACAAGACAAGGCAGCATTTTAAAGGGTGGTTTGACCCTGAGCATCTTGAGGATGCGACAAAGAATGCGGAAAATGCTTTTATCCAAGCGCGGGGGCGTATGGTGGGTGCCATTGCGCAAACAGCAACCTTAATTGCACCGCTCTATAAAGCCATGCAATTTGACCAATCGATGAAGGGCTTGGAAAAGGTTCTGGATGCTCCCCTTGATCGCTTAAAAGAATTGCGCCGTTTTGCTTTGGAAACCTCCACTAAGATTCCGCTAGCGGCACGTGAAGTTTTAGAACTGATGACCAGTGCTAGCCAAGCAGGGATTGGCGAACAAGATCTAGAAGCTTTTAGCAT
>NZ_JBHILV010000102.1:343-654 GCF_042193505.1 Bartonella sp. TS25HLJMH | reverse complement strand
CAAAACAAAAGACGAACATGAAGAAGATATTTTCACGATTTTAGATCAATATAAACCGGATTTTCTCTGCTTTGCGGGGTATATGCGCCTTATTTCATCACGTTTTGTAAAACTTTATGAAGGGCGGATTTTAAACATTCACCCTTCTCTTTTACCTTCATTTAAAGGCTTAAATACGCATGAAAGAGTTTTACAAGCAGGCGTAAAAATCTCAGGTTGTACTGTTCATCTTGTCACAGAAGACATGGATGCTGGAAAAATTCTTGCCCAAGCAGCCGTTCCAGTCTATCCTGATGATACCACTGAGTGCT
>NZ_JBHILV010000102.1:0-333 GCF_042193505.1 Bartonella sp. TS25HLJMH | reverse complement strand
CAGAGCATAAACTCTACCCAGAAGCCTTAAAAGCATTTATTGAAGGAAAGAGCAAAATTGTCGATCCGCAACAACAGCTCTTATCTTTTTGATAAGATCAGCAATCTGTAAGTATTTTCCAACGTTTTACATATCATTCATCTTCAACTCTATAATTTAAAACCTCTAATGTTGACAGGGTGGAATCCATTTCTTTATAAATTTCTGCATAGAATGAGCAATTTTTTCGAATTTTATTTAAATTGCTAATTTTTTCTTCTTTATTCAGTTTTCTGAACATCACTATGAACTCTATTTATGAAAATATCTCGTATTTTCCCTAAAAAATCTTAA
>NZ_JBHILV010000101.1:0-669 GCF_042193505.1 Bartonella sp. TS25HLJMH | reverse complement strand
CGTAAGGGTCTATCGGTTCGTGCGTTTGCAAAAAAGATGGGTGTTTCACATAATGCGGTGGTTTCTCGGATAAAGACAGGTAAATTTGATGCGGCTCTTTTTGAAGATGGTTCTGTCAATGAAGCCCTTGCCACAAGCATCTGGAATGAGAATCCAACAAAGCGCCCTGCTTCACTTTTAGCGCCTGATGGACAACCGCGAACAAAGATCAAACAAGCCTCCACAGATGGAGCCAATGAATACAAGATAAAACTGGAGCGGATGCAAGTTGCGCTTGAAAGCGAAAAGATTGCCCTTGAACGACTACGCGAAACCACTGTTGATCGAGAAGAAATGAAAAAGGCAGCGCGTGAGTTTGGAAGAGCGCACCGTGATGCTATGTTGAATTTTCCTCATCGTTTTGGTGCAAGCATTGCTGCACAAGTTGGATGTGATGCGGCCAGCCTTATTGGTGCTATTGATTATTATATGAGAACCGCTTTGCTTGAGGCGGTTAATATTCCAGTGCCTTTTCATGATCCTCATTCTCCAGAGTTAGAGAACTTGCAAGAAACGAATAATGGATGACAATGCAGTCGAAGAATTTTTCGCCAATGCCAATAACGCACGACAACCAGACCCACCGTATACGGTTTCGCAATGGGCGGATAAAAATAGGTACCTTAGCAC
>NZ_JBHILV010000100.1:0-683 GCF_042193505.1 Bartonella sp. TS25HLJMH | reverse complement strand
GACAACACATCATCAGGGACACTGGGTGCCATAGGGTGATCTGCCGAGATACCTTTGATGTAAACCACATTGCCCCCCGTGTTGAGACCTATACGGTCAATGCGGGGTAATTTGTAAGTGTAACTGACGATAATATCACCACCTTGCGCCCCACCTGAGACAGTGATTTCCTGCGCTGTTACTTTATCAGCCGTGATTTTTGCGCGGGTGCGGTAAGTCACCTTATAGCTGCTCCCCGCTAAAGGTTCGTCTCCCACCGGTGCCCAATCAATGGTGTCTCCGGTTTTTTTAAAATCTGTACCTTCTTTAAATTCCTTGTTTCCTTGAACGACTTTAATAAAAGAGGTGATGCTTTTATCAGGAACACCATCACGCCCTGCGGCAACTGCACCACGGGTGACGTTAACGGTTTTTTCTTTTGTCAACAAAAGAGACTGAATATCAGCAATAGGAAAATAATAGGGTTTAAAGGTAAAACTTGTTTTCCCTTTTGGAGGCGCAAAAATATGCGTTTCGCTTGGAACAACGCTTGTCGAAAAATCTTGCACCTCTTCATGGCGCAAGGCGGCTAAGCGCTTGCGTTTAAAGCCATTGATATTGGCTTCTCCTTCTTGAATGCTAAAGACTTGGCAACCGTTATTTGCTCCCAATGCGCTCACACGGCAGCCACTCACGATATAATG
>NZ_JBHILV010000010.1:0-85321 GCF_042193505.1 Bartonella sp. TS25HLJMH | reverse complement strand
ATTCTTTTGACAGACCGTGAAAGTGCAAAACTGCTTCATATGAGTGTCTCAACATTCCGCCGTCATGTTACCAATGGCTCTTTACCAAAACCTTTAAAATTTGGTTTTTTATCGCGTTGGTTACAATCAGATCTTATCAATGTAATCGAGCAAGCAAAACAGCAACGTCAAAGTGACGCGGCATAAAAAAAACCTTGTCACATAAGGACGGACAAGGCTTTCTCAAACTCATCAATCTAAAGAGTGCACAATCCGTCCTATGACGCAACGTTATAGGATTTAAAATGATGTGTTCTTTTAAGAATGCGCAGGGTATTACACGGTGCTGTGCCGGGGGTTGGCATGGGCGTTATGGAACAGCCCGTTGCCCTGCTCATGATGATAGGCTGCCTAGCTTATCCCTTGCCAATGGATATGATGGGCGTCTTTTACTCACTTGTTATGCTGGCTGCTCTTTTAGAGAGATCATACAAGCGCTCATTAGAATTGGCTTGCTTGGAAAACAAGCTTATGATCACGCCCCTTCTTTATCTAAACAGTTTTGTGCTGATTTCAAACGAGCAAAAAAGAAAGCAGAGAGAGCAAAAGCAATTTGGCAACAAAACCAACCAATCAAAAATACTTTAGCAGAAACCTATTTACGCATGCGGGGTATTACATGTGATTTGCCTGCTGATTTACGCTTTCACGACAACTGTCCGCCGCACCCATTAGGAATGACACTACCCGCGTTGGTGGCTCTTGTTAAGGGTGCTGGCTCCTTTGCTATTCATAGGACCTTTTTACAAGCCAATGGCTGCAAAACAGACCAAAAAACAGAAAAAGCCATGTTGGGATCTGTAACGGGTGGCGCAGTGCATTTAAGTCAAACCAATCCAAAACATCTGGTCATTTGTGAGGGCATTGAAACCGGTCTGGTTCTGCTGTCTGGGTTGTTATCAGAGCCCGTTAATTTATGGGCGTCCCTTTCAACCAGTGGCATGATGCGTGTGAATTTACCCCATACAAAAGGACGTCTGACAATTGCAATGGACGGCGATGATGCGGGTCGTAAAGCAGGTTTTACCCTTGCAAAGCGTGCTTATAGCCAAGGCTTTGAGGTCTTTATCATGCAAGCCCCCTACGGTCTAGATTTCAATGATTTTTTGATACTGAAAGGTATAAATAAATGAGAGAGAATAAAATAATATTGTAGATACCAACAATCAAAATGTTTCATTCAATGATAACGATAATGTTTCTTTAAATGATAATACTTGTTTAGAAGCAATTCCTTATGAACAAGCCTTGCAACAAAACGGTTGGGGGAGGGGATTAAAACCACTTGAATATACTCTCTTACCCGTTGAGCCTTTTCATGTTACGCAAATGCCTTTAACTTTAAGTCGCTATGTTTATGACGTTGCTGATCGTCAACAAGCTCCTCTCGATTTTGTGGCTGTCGCTGCTGTGTGTGGCTTGGCTGCTCTCATTGGCAATGACGTGCGGGTTGCTCCAAAACAGCATGATGATTGGAAGATTGTCCCTAATCTCTGGGGCGCTCTTATTGGTCAACCTTCAACGATGAAAACACCTACCATGCAAGCCGCTTTAGCTCCTATCACTTGCCTTCAAAAGAAATGGTATAAAGAGTGGCTAAAGCAGAAAGAGAGACAAGAAATTGAAGAGATACTTGAGACTTTAGACAAATCCGAAAAGCAAAAACAAGCCCATAAAGCAATACAAAAAGGAGATCTTGAAACAGCCCGTGCTCTTTTGTCTGAAACCCTCTCTAAAGACAATGATTATGATGTCTCTCGTTTTATTGTCAATGATATCACTGTTGAAAAGCTTGGGGAACTCTTACAAGCCCCCCCGCGGTCTCTTAATGGTGCGTGATGAATTGTCTGGCTTTTTAGCCAATCTGGAACGAAGAGAATATCAAACAGACCGTTCTTTTTATCTAACAGCTTTTAATGGCAAAAAATCATACACCTATGACCGTATAGGACGTGGAACCATTTTTATTCCCAATGCAACCATTTCCATTATTGGGGGCATTCAACCTTCACGGATTATTCCCATTATTCAAGCAATACACCATGGAACAAATAATGACGGCTTATTGCAACGATTTCAAATGCTGGTGTGGCCCGATGAACGACAAGAGCGGTTATGGGTTGATAGACCTCCCAATCAAAAAGCATGGGAAAGTTATCAAAGAATTTTTCGTTCTCTTTATGATAAACCTTTAGGATCACCAAAACACCCCATTACCATACGCTTTTCTACTGAAGCTCAAGAAATGTTTCGTGTATGGTGGGAAAATTTTCAAAGAACAATCAAAGGAGGTCATTTCTCATCAAGTTTACAAGCGCATCTTTTGAAAATGAATAAAACCATACCAACCCTTGCATTGATTTTTGAACTTGTTGAAGGAGGGCGTTTTGAAATAGGCTTGCCTTCACTCCCTATGACATTGTGTTGATCACCCTATTTGTTAAGTCATGCAAAACTCATTGTAGAGCCTTGTGATCATTTACCAGATGGTTTTAGCTGCACGAGATGTTTATAAGCGTGATTGGAAGCTTTTAAAGGATAAAGGAATTATTCAACAAACTTTAGAGCTTTTATGCTGTTGCAACTATCTTCGTGAAATTTATGAAGACAAAAAACCCAAAAGGCAGTCGGCCTACAAAACGCTATGAATAGCCCACCTTGGTGAAAAATCATAGGACCACACAATAGAGAAATCTCTTTTGAGAGTTTTTCAAGCCAATCGCTCAAAGCTCTTTTTAGTGATATTCTCTTCATTGCTCTTTTTTCAAAGAAAATGATCAGAGTTCTTCTTACAAAGAGTTTTGTTGCTTTTGGAGAGTTATTCCAATGTTTATGTTATTTTTTAAATAATAAAAAACATTATATTTTAATATTTTTGTTTAGGATCTCGAGCTACTCTATGGAAATTTCTATTTTTGTAAAAAGTCCAAACGTGCAACAGTATGGTAAAATATATTTTTATGACATTGGTGATTATCTCTAGAGAAAAGAAAAACTTACGATAATAGAAGTCATTTGGGAGTATTGATGGTATTACGTGAATATCAGCTACAATATCATCTGGATTTATATTACTCGTAATTGGCATTTTGGATGCATGGCTCATTTGTTCTGCGAACTATTGGACTTGAATGTTTAATCTATAAGCCCAGTATTGATGGTATTAGAATAAACGCCATCTTAATTTGTAAGTTTAATCGAATGCAAATTGAGAACATTCGATATAATAACAAGCGTATGCTTCTTAGCTAGCCCCCTTTAAGTAAGAAAGGCCACCTGCTATACTGTTCTGATTGGGGTTGAGCTCAGCTTTATAATAAACATCAAGCTGAAATACCTATAATTCTTTCTCATCAAAAATCTTGAATAAAAAAGGCAAGTTGCTGTTTAAATTACTGCTAATATCAAAAAAATCAAAGCCAATTTTGCCACCATCTTTGACACTTTTAGTATATAAGATTCCGATACATGAGACAAGCACCATATCGTTCTTCCATCGGTATGCCCTATATCTATTCACGAAACATAGCTGCTTCAGAGTGGGAAACACTATATATTTGTAGCAATTTCTTTTAATTTATTCATATCAAAATACAAATCCGATACCTTTCGGCAAAATTTATCAAGATAAATAAACAATTCATCAGAGAGATATATCTTTTTTTCTCGAATTCTCATTAAATCCTCAGTTTTATTATTTAACGGATGCGCTTCAAAATTACTTGCACGATTTCCTGCTAATTTGGTAGGCATATAATGATTTATGATGTTACAAAAACTACAATCTAAAGGGCCAGAAACATTACTTCCAACCATACCAACGTAGTTATTTTTATTCTCAAAACACTTATATAATTCTTTAATATTACTTGCAAATGGCTTATAGACAAAAGCATTATAGCCATATTCGTGAATTTTTTCATAACCACATTTCACGAATGTCTCATCAGCGATATTTAAGAAACCAAAATCTGGAATTTTTGAAGGAAATTTCATAGGCTGTTCTATTCCAAACAAATTATTCTTATCTATCCTATCAATAGGATAATTCCACTGCTCAAAATTAATACTTGCATTGAAATCAATAATAAATTTTACATTTTTGTTTTCATTAACAATTGCAATTGTATCATCCAAATACTGATTCGATGATTTCAATTTTATCAAATCGTAATTACGTATCTCATCATCAATAATTTCACCTATTCCTATCGTTTTAATAGATTTTATTAATCCAGAATTAATAATTTTAGCCATTTCAACTTTTTTAAAAAAATCTTCCAACCCAAAGAAATAGCTTAAAGAATTTGAAAAGTGTTTACTTTTATTTATTGATCTTTCATTTACAGATTTTATAAAATCGTCCGGCATTTCTCCGTGACTAGGTGACAATGGCAACTCCATAGCAAAGGGCGAAATAACTTTATCCCGAACAGTAAATAAAATTATCAGTTCTGTTTTTTCAACTAACACACCAGAAAAACTGTGAAAAGAATCCGATAATTTATATTTATTGGTGTAAACTCTGATGCGTATATCCATATTTTATCTCACAGCCAGAAAAAAAATCCCGTATCATATTTAACTGAAATGTATTCTCGTACTTTTTTCTATTTTCAAAATTAACTAAAATGAACTCGGGAGTAGCGATACATATTAGAGCTAACACTTCTGCCAAATCGAATCTCTCCGATAAAGTAATCGTCACACTATATGGTACGCTATATTTTTTCATACATTCTATGTTACGCACCCACTTTTGTTTATATTTTTTACTGTCTAGATTTCTTATCTCTGAAATAACATCTGTGCCTATTTGTATCCCTAAAAAGAACGGATTACTCTTTAATAGCTTCAAATATGGTTGAATATAGATATGCCCCCCTGTTGCAATCCGAAAATATTTTTTACAAATGAGACACATACAAGTATATTTATGAAGTAAATCATTATCGAGCTCAAAAGGCTCTCCACCAGAAAGAATAATAAAATCAGATTTTATGTCATTTATTGTATATAAAGATTCAGGCAACGCGTCATCTCTCACCATACATTCCATCGAATACGGACAATGATTGCATCCCGCACTGCAATTTTTATTACAAATTACAATATTATCGCCCATGAATTTTCTTATTCAAGTTCATATAATCCAATACTAATTGTTTCATGAAAATATTTTGGTATAGACAAAGATCAGAAATTTTTTTAGCCACAAACGCTTTTATCATTGGTAAAGCTTCATCCTTTGATATAGACAGCAAATGAGAAATATAGTCTATCCGTTCTTCTAAATTGAGAGATAATCTTGGACTGGTGAAAAATGTTAAGATATCCAATTCCGGACTGGCTTCTTGACATAAATCCCAATCCACTACCATAAAAGAACTATCAGGAGTAACAATGATATTATCAGGATGTAAATCTCCATGTGATAAGATTATATTCTTGCTTAATCGATCTTGAAAGATCTTATTGATTTGATCAATAATCGCCTTTTGATGTAGCAAGTCCATTTGGCTCAATACAGTACCCCGGATAAACTCCCATTCGATTACTTCATCGCAAAGTGTTATCAAATTTGGTGCAGGATAGAGACTTTGTCGAAAAGAGCCATCCTTGATGTTTTCATTAATGCACGATGCTTCCGGATAAATTTGCCCATAGCAAAACTCTTGATGCTTGCGTTTCAAGAAATGTTGTTTTGACGATTGTGCATTTTCAGGCTGTAACCAAATGATTTCTTGTTTTCTGACAAAAATAATTAAAGCAGACACCCCAAAAATCACAGCCATAATCACTGCCAACCACAAATTAGCTTGCCAGAATGTTGAAAAAACATGACCGTATAAAAAACTGAATGCAAAGGATACAACAGCTGTAATAATGGCTGTAAATGATAAAACAGTCGCGATAGCTTTGGGATCAATCAGTGAATTTATAAGAAGAGACGACAGATAAGATCGATAAGCAGATTTAAAAACACATAGAAGTAAAAATCCTAATATAAGAGCCGCAATGATTTGAAATGACATGAGAAAAAAAGCAATGGTTACCATACAACCAATCATTAAGACGGGAAAAATAGGATTTTGAAACTTTGAAAAATACTTCTGAAACAATATATTGGAACTTGCTGAAAAAAAATTCCCAATGATAAAAATAATTGAAACCAAAATAGCAGGTTGAAATGGCAAAAAATCAGAAAATGCGATAGAAACAGTTCGATTATTAACCAAAATAGCAAAAGCTGAAACTGCACTTAAAAAAATAAGAGTGAAGCGATAAGGATTTTTGACTTCTTTACGGCTGGCGCACATAACTGTGAAAATACTCGGATGAGCGTTGATATGAAAACTATCTAATCCCTTCGTCAGTTTTGAAAACATAAAAATAGCAAAAATTAATGAAAGGACTTGAAAAATCACAGGCAATGCAGGATGCACATAATAAAGTATTCCCCCTAAAAAAATAAGTACCGTTGTCACACTATAGGTAACAGCAGCCACTTCGGACTTAACGGAAAACAGTGTGCGATGCTTTGGTACTACAGAAAAGAGTAAACTATCTTCCGCACCTGAGAAACAAGCGGCTGCTAATGTAATACACAACAAATAAGTGGCGTAAGCAAAATATGCATAATTCATAAAAAGAGCTAAAAAACCGCAAAGAAAGAAAAACAGCCCAGTATAAATAACGCGCTTACTTCCATAAACATCTGATAATAAACCCAAGGGGACTTCTAAGATCAAAGGAAGCAATAAAAAATAACTACCGATTAAAACAATATCCGCTTGCGACAAATGCAATTTTTCCGACAAAAAAAGTGGTAAAACAGCAACCACTAGAGCAGTAGACTTGCTAACACTATAAATCTTAAATTGCTTAACCTTATCCACAAAATACCTTCCCACGACATCCGCTACATGCGCCAGATTCTTTCAAAGATTTTAAAACGCTTTGAGCAGACCAATCTATTGCCTCATAATTTTGTAGATTCCCAAAAGCTTCTGAATAAAAGCAATTTTTTAAATCTCCATTATAGTCCAATACCAAGGATGAAAATGGAAATAAACACATTAACGGCGACGAAACGTACGTAGAATTTTCGCCTAAGTAATAATTAATACAATTTACAAAATTTTGTGACGTCCATGAGATTTTCCTTTCTTGGAACTTTTTATCTATATAAATCTGGAGGGGGGATTCTTTCCTTGATAATTCATCTCTCAAATGAAAAAGTGAGGCGTTTGGCGGAAGAATTTTGTTTCTTAAAGCCTTAGATCGATCCTTTGTATTATTTTTTCTAGAAAAACTAAATGACGACGTATCGAGCGGGCTGAATCCGATATAATCGACATCTTTGCTTATACAAAAATCGATAAAATTAATAATATTTTCTAGAATCTCTTTAGTAACTGTCGCTCTTATTCCTATAGTTTGCAGAGGTTGAAGATTCTTAACTGTTTCAATGTTTTTCCACACACGATCAAATTTATTCGCCCCCCGTATATCATAATATCCTTGGACACTAGTCGAATCCATAGAAATAACAATTTCTTTTATGTCATACTGTGAAATCCATAAATTTTTATGCAATAAGATGCCATTGGGGTGTGGACAATAGGTTATAGACATACAAACAGTGCTGGAGGCAATTTCTCGTAAAGAAATACCCCCCCTTGCCCGACGCAAATTTTCTTTTTGTTTTTGGTGAATTGGATTAATTCCTTGATCCCAAAAGTCATAACAAGCTGAAGCCTTGAACCGTGCTTCTTTTAAAGATACATTGCTACAAAAGCCTAATCCCGTTTCTCGTCGTCTTTTATTGAGGTCAAACCTAAAAATCCATCATCCTTGATCTGATGCAGTTTTTATAAGCCATAAACCAGCTCTGTTAGCATATTTGCCTTTAGATAGATTTTTTACAGATAAGACTAATAGCCTATCACATGTTCTTATTTTTCGAACCACCTTTTAAAAGCCACCTTTTAAAAGCCACCTTTTGAATCGCGCTTGGAGCACTTTCATCTGATACCAAGATTATATAAAAAAAATTTAATAAATAAAATAAAAACAATTAGTTATTAAATAGAAAAAAGATAAACCGCGCTATCAGGTGATATTGTAGAGAATTCTAAGGGAAAAAATTGGTGCATAAACGTGCACGCCATCCGCACCACTCTATGTGAATTTTCTTTATCTTCTAATTGTTTAGATAGAAAAACTATCTTTCAGTTTACTTTTTTTTTACGCTATAATGATATTATCATATGATAACGTGATAATATAAAAAACGAATCATTCCATCTTTGCAAATAAATATTTTAGCTACACCTTGTGAACCAAAGAATTTTCATTCTTAACAATTAAGAATTTAAATAATTCTTTCTTATCTCCTCATCATCACTCAAAGTCAAAGCTCCTTTCTTCACCATAAAATAGCCTTTACAATGCATAACATTAAAAAATAAAGGCCCTATCAAAGAGATAGGACCTCTTAAATTTAAGCTCCTTTATCCTACAAAACTAGAATTTGTAAGCTATTCCTGCGCGAAAATCATTCGTCTTATATTTAACTTCAATCTCGTCTTTAAATTTCTTTTTACCAAAATCTGAATAACGATATTCCGCACGCACAACAAGATGATCTGTCATTGCAAAATCAACACCACCACCGAGAGTATAACCAATCATCGTTTTTGTTGCATCCGATGTCCTATTAAAGGGCTCACCTCCCGTAATTACTATCGACAAAATATCTTGAAACTGTCCATAAGCAACACCACCAGCAATATAAGGCATCACACGCCCCGCAGAAAACCCAACACGCACCCGTGTAGCACCTGTCCATTTTTGTTTTAACGTATGATTAAAAGTTAAACTGTCTTTATCCTCTGCAACAGAGCGAGACAAGCCTCTACCCTGTTTCCTGACAAGTTTTGCCTTTTTTCGACTTTTTTCTTCTGTACCTAATTTCTCAGTATCAGTACCCAATCCTTCAGTACCCGATCCTTCAGTGCCCGATCCTTCAGTGCCAGGACCACCAGCACTCGATTCATCAGTCTGAAATCTTGTTTTTGTATCCTTTTTTTCCGTTAAAAGCATATCCGTATCAATCCCCACAATAAAATTATTACCGAGATCAAAATTAACACCCGCATAAAAACCACCTATAAATCCAGAAAGCTCAGGCATATACTGTTTCTCGACAGGTATCCATGGTTTACTTTTACTCTCCTCATCAGGATAGAGAGGAATATCAACATCACGCGTTATTGCAGAAGTCTTACCTGAAAAGCCACCAACTTGCCCCCCAAAATAAATACCTCCCCAAGAAAAAGGTGAAGAAGCAACAACTTCTGAGGCAACATGTACTGGCTCTTCATGAGCCACCACATCTGCAGCCTGTACTATAGAAGGTGAAATCAAGGAAAAAACAGATGCTGTTATAAATTTTGTATTCATAAAATCATACCCCATTGCTAAATTTAAATATAATCAAAAATCACATTTAGAAAAACAAAGTTTTATAAAATCTTATGCCGCAAAATCGCATTTACTCCTTTATAGTTACATTTAAATCTATCACTAGATTAATATATCATTACATCAAAATTTAATATTATCAAATAAATTTTAAAACATTAAAATAATGAATACTTCAAATAATAAATATTTAATAAAAATACCTATTATATTTTTTTAAATGAAGAAATATAAAACATTTTGTATTAAAACAAACGCAAAAAAATCACAAAATAGTATATTTTACGCCTTTTTTTCGTGAGAAAAATTCTAAAAACGATGTACTATTTTTTAAAAATAGATATTCATTAAAAATATTATAAATACCTCAATATTTATATCCAAAATGCATAATGTAGATTCTACATAGTATAAAAAAATACATTTATTTTATAATAAAATCATACCTTTTTTCTACCTTCTTCTAAAGAATGAGATTATTAACACGACAATATCATTATCTTTCTAAATCTTGTCTCAAAATAAAAATTCTCAATCATTTTATTTAAAAATTGCTCTTCCCCTACTGATTTCTATATTATCATCTGCCTTTATTGCAAAACGGTCTTTATTAGGAAAAGTTATAAAACATCCCTTCATACAAATTGTAATTGTTTGATGAGTATTTAAAGAAACTTTTGAAGGTATACTTCCCTCGACAACAACGAGAGATTGTACCTTTAAATCTGTATTCTTCACTGTTGCGGCAAAAGCTGTTATGGTAAAAATATTCAACAGAATAACTGTAATTAAAGCATAAATATATTTCAGCATTCTAAGATTCCTTCCTCAGCAAAACGCTTATATAAGACAAATCGAAGAGCATTGGTTACATGAGAAGGTGAGGTAATATTAGGCACATAAATCGCTAAATTAAAGGAAAAACTCTTATGATCAAATGCTGTAAAACTCACCTGCGGGGTAGGATTTTTTAAAACGCCTTCTGTCGCAAAAGCAATCTCCAACAAAATTTCAGCAACATGCTCTGGAGCAACCTTAGATGATACAGTAACTGGTATATCAATTCGTCCTACTTTATTACGTCTAGTCCAATTACTAACATTGTTATTAATAAGGCTTGAATTGGGAATAATAATTGTCTTACGCTGAATGGTCTCAAGTTCCGTTGCACGCACACTAATACGCTTAACAACACCACCTACTGATCCAGATTCTATATAGTCTCCTATTTTAAATGGTCTTCCAACTAAAATAATAAGTCCAGAGACAAAGTTTTGGACAATATTCTGTAAACCAAAACCTATACCAAGTGAAAGTCCTCCTGCAATAAGAGCGAAATTTCTAAGATCCAAACCTGCCATTGACAATCCCGTCAAAGCAGACACAACAACGCCTCCATAACTTATCACTGTTTTGACAGAATTACGTATACCAGAATCAAACTCTCCATGAACCAACACCACACTATCTAACCAACCAATAAATCGGCGAATAAGAAACCAGCAAACACAAAAAGAAATAATTCCTGTTACAATAGAAATCAAAGAAAGAGTAATATTTCCAATCTGAAAACCAGTAACCAATTGCCACAATACTGCTTTCAAATCAGAATAGGAAAATCCAAACTGTACAGCAATTGGCATTGCACAAAATACAACAACAAATAAATTGAGAAAAACACTCACAAAAACTCCCAATTGATTCATCGTTTTTTCTTCTAAATGAAACCTCTGCATCAAAAGATGACCAACCGTTGTTTTCATAAACTGGCCTTTAGTCCCAAGTGCTTGAGCGCTTTGTATTCCTAAATACATGAGAATTAAAAATGCTCCACCAATCATAATTTGCTGCATAATAAAACGTGCAAGACCAACATAACCTAAAAAACTTAACACAAAGAGCAGTACCCCCAAGCCAATAAGAGGAATGCGTATATAAAATGGCCAAAAGTATGGCTCTTTTTTTTCTCCTTGAAAACGCTTACGTCTAGATCGCAAAGGTACAAATGATATTATAAACAGCAATATCGCTACAAGAAAAACAGCAATAAAACTTGTAGCAATTGTCAAAGATAGAGGCGCTGAAATGATCTGATAAATACTATCAAGAACAGCGTCAAATGCCAAAACACCCCCTAAAGAAGTGAGTAAAATCACTAATTGATAAGCAGACGATGGTGCAATACTGAGAAGACGTACATGGGGCATATTCGAAGATAAAAGAACAATTGCTAAGCGATTGATTAAAAACACTAAAATAATTTGACAACCTATCATATCAAAAACTGTTGTAAGCTTACCTAGTTCTAAGTTAAAACTACGAAACAAAAACAACACAAGATAAACGCAAAAAGTACATACAAGCGAAGGTAAGAGAACTGAAATAAAGGCGATTAATAAGCGTTGTAAATAAGATATTTCCTCATTAGACTTCCTAAAGTGGCAATACACATGAACAAGAACTTTTCTAGAAAAATACGAAAGACCAAAAGTAATAAAAAGTGGAATTAAAAAGGAAAGAAATAGTTGTAATAACTTGAAATAAAATATAAAATTCCACCAAAAATTTAACAACAAAAGAAAATCTGATGAAGCCTCTTTTGTTTTTTGGGCGAGCTGTTTAACCATTGGAATCGAAAACTCAAGCCTATACGTAAGCGTGCGTTTAAAAAGCTCCCGAGACTGAGAAATAGAAAGTTCAGCTATTCCATTTGCCGCTAAGAAAATTTCTTCAAAACGAAGCATGATACTATTAATTTTAGCTTTTTGCTCTATCAAGTAAGGATATTCCTTCACTGAGCTTTTCTGTCTTTTTACGTCACGATGGAGCTCCGTTAATTGATCAAGAAGTGTATTAATCTCATTAAGATGAGGACGCAAAACAAATGCTGCCTCAATAGCACGTTCACTAATATCTTGTGCACGTAACCGCAATTCTTCTAAAGCACGCTCATCTTCTGACTTTCTATCAAAATCTCTTTTTAAAGTTTCAGTATTTTCTTCAAGAGTCTTAATAATCAACTGTTGTTGTTGAATAATTTCATCAACTGAATAAGAAGCTATTGTTTGTTCGACAATTGTATTTTGTGCACCCCTATTCCCCCATGCACCAGAATTAAATACAAAGATAATCCCCAAAAGAAGGAAAAGTATGTGGATGTTTTCTCTACAAAATGAATACATATCTACCTTATGCGCACAAAAAGGATTTTATCTCCCCCCTCTTTAATATGGTATAAAGCAGATATTTTCAACTTTTGTAGAATAATCTTATAAAAGCTTTCCCTTATCCTATAATACTGATAATAAGAGAAAAGGATAATAAATAAGCTGAACTCAATAAGATTAAAGAAGGCACTCTAGCATGTGTTTTTTGCACCTCTATTGCAAAAAAGAAAATTTTCTTCCTTTGACAACTTGGATTTTTTTATCCAGTTTAGGTGTATTCTTGACGAGCAACCTGGGAACGCGTGCTTATTTAATCAAACAATCACACACCAATAATATCATTAAAAGGAATAAATTTGATTTACACAATAAGTGTGATCAGTTGAATGTTACCACAACTGAAAACAAAAAACTTGTAACACTCCATACAGAATCTATTGTTACAAGAACCTTTCAAAAAATCCTAACACTGAATTTCTTTTTAATAAAGATTCCAGCTATTGATACACGATTTCGTAGCGTTAAAACGCAATATTTCTCAAATAAACGCGCTCCTCCTAATGAACACACTTAAATTCTCTTCCTTGAATTATAAAACGATCATCTTATTTTACTTGTGCTTTTAACTTTGAATAACTGTTAGATTGCCTATTAGCGGAATATATCATGCGTACACCTGGTTGGTTAACTACCCTTTATTGTTTTATTCTTTTAAGCAGCATTTATGTTGCCTTACCCAATTTATTTTCATACGAACAAGTTAAAAACTCCAAATTCTTACCTGACACCCGTGTAGCACTTGGCCTTGACCTTCAAGGAGGCTCTTCTCTCCTGCTCGAGGTTGATAGCAAAACGTTAAAACGCGATCAGTTACATATAGTTTTAGGCAGTATACGCAATATATTGCGTGAAAAACAAATCCGCACCTCAAGTGTGCGTATCGTTGAAGATAGCGTTATTGTCCTTATTTCTGATCCATCGCAAACTGAAAAAGCACTTTCTGCTTTGAAAACATTAATAACCCCCATACACAGTAGCTTTGGTACAACAGAACATAACATCACGATCAATGCTCAAAATGAAACTCTCCGCATCACATTAACAGAAGCTGGTATAAAAGACCGTGTAAGCAATGCTATTGAACAAAGCTTAGAAATCATCCGTCGCCGTATAGATCAAGTTGGTGTTTCAGAACCAGCCATCCAAAAGGTCGGAAATGATCGTATTATGGTCCAATTGCCCGGCCTACAAGATCCAAAACAACTACGTGATCTTTTAGGAACAACCGCTAAAATGAGTTTTCATCTTGTTCCTTCTAATGTGGACCCCAATAATCCCCCTATAGGTGTTTCTATTCTTCCTGGATATACTGATGCAACACAACATTATGCAATTTATGATCAAATCGCTTTAGATGGAAATGTCCTGAAAGATGCCCGTGCAGGTTTTGACCCCCAAATACCAGGACGTTCCATTATTTCATTTACTCTAGATTCCGCTGGTGCAAAAATATTTGCCGATATAACACGACAAAATATTAACCGTCCTTTTGCCATTGTTCTGGATAATAAGGTTTTAACCGCTCCTACCATCAATAGTGTCATTCCCAATGGACAAGGTCAAATTACAGGAAACTTTGACCCCAAAGAAGCCTCAACTCTGGCTGCTCTGCTTCGTGCTGGTTCCCTCCCCGCACCACTCACGGTTATTGAAGAGAGAACCGTAGGTCCAAATCTTGGTGCTGATGCCATCCAAATGGGACTTTACACCGGCATAATTGGCTTTATTCTTGTTGCAATTTTTATTTTTCTTCTCTACCGTATTTGGGGATTAATTGCCAATATAGCACTAGCTCTGCACACGATTTTAACATTTGCTGCACTCAGTCTTTTGGGAGCTACGCTTACGCTACCTGGTATTGCTGGTATTATTTTAGGCATCGGTATTGCCGTTGATGCTAATATTCTCATCAATGAACGTATCCGTGAAGAAAGTCGAAAAGGTGTCAGTGCTTTTGCAGCCCTAGATCGTGGATTTAAACACGCTTTTGCAACCATTGTTGATGCAAATGTTACGGCAATTATAGCGACTGTCTTACTATTTTGGTTTGGTACCGGTCCGGTTCGTGGTTTTGCCGTAACAATGTTGCTTGGTATTATCATCTCCATGTTTACAAATATCACCATTGTACGCATCATCATGATTTGGATCGTTCGTAAATGGAAAATTAAAAAATTACATATTCACTCTGCTTTCAACATCATGCCACAAAACACAACTTTCCACTTTATGAAAGCACGCTTCATTGGTATTGGCGTCTCAATTGTTTTATCAATGGCTTCAGTTTTTCTCTTTTTTAAGCCTGGATTGAACTTCGGAATTGATTTCATTGGCGGAAGCCAAATGAGTATTACCACGAAAGCACCTGCAGATCTAGCAACTCTGCGTTCCAAGCTTTCTACTCTTAATATTGGTGAAGTTACCTTGCAAAATATTGATAACGAAAACACCGTATTAATTCGCATGCAGAAACAAAGCGGTAGCGAAGCACAACAAACCATCGCCATCGATAAAGTTAAAACAGCTGTACAAAATATCTATCCCGATACCACATTCGATCAAATAGAAGTTGTTGGTCCCAAAATTTCAGGCGAGCTTGCCACAGCTGCTTTTACTGCTGTTATTCTTGCGGCTATTGCCATGTCTCTCTATATATGGTTACGCTTCGAATGGTTCTTTGCTATTGGAGCAATTATCACTCTCATTCTAGACACCACAAAAATGATTGGCTTTTTTGCTTTATTTCAATTTGATTTTAATTTAACGGCTATCGCTGCACTCTTAACAATTGTTGGATATTCTATAAATGATAAAGTTGTCGTCTATGATAGGATGCGCGAAAATATGCGTCTTTATAAAAAAATGCCGTTGCGCGAGCTGATTGATCTGTCAATTAATCAGGTTCTGGTACGTTGTTTTTTTACATCAGCCACAACAATTCTTGCTATGCTCCCCATGGCGATATGGGGTGGAAGTGCTGTTCATAATTTTGCATTGCCCATGGTCTTTGGGATTATTATTGCAACATCATCCTCTATCTTTATTGCTGCTCCTATTTTACTCCTGCTAGGAAATTGGTGGCGTGAGCGAAATAATCGTGCGAATACCAAAGTGAAATAAAAATGCCCTTTAATACGTATGATACATTTCGCTTCTCTTCTCATAGAAATATAGTCATTTTCATTCATTCGCTTTTTGATCAAGAATAGTAAATAATCCATGCTC
The DNA here is from genome assembly GCF_042193505.1 of Bartonella sp. TS25HLJMH. NCBI lineage: Bacteria > Pseudomonadati > Pseudomonadota > Alphaproteobacteria > Hyphomicrobiales > Bartonellaceae > Bartonella > Bartonella sp. TS25HLJMH. Next base: position 69,341 of record NZ_JBHILV010000010.1, on the reverse strand, counting down.
CACGACACACCACTTATCACAACTATTGTTGCAGGTTTATGTTTAGCATTTCTCTTAGGAATGATTGCTAGCCGTTTACGGATTTCACCACTTGTAGGCTATTTGTTAGCCGGTGTTATTGTGGGACCCAATACAGGCGGATTTAAAATAGATTCCGTTATCATTAATCAACTTGCTGAAATTGGTATTATTTTGCTGATGTTTGGTGTTGGACTCCACTTTTCATTAAAAGATCTTTTATCTGTCAAAGCTATTGCTGTCCCCGCTGCTATTGCACAAATGGCATTTTCTACTTTTCTAGGTTTGTGCCTTGGTTTGATTATGGGATGGGGCTTCAGTGGTAGTTTGATCTTCGGCCTTGCTTTATCCATAGCAAGTACTGTTATCCTACTACGTGCTTTGCAAGAGCGTCATCTTATTGAAACAGAAAAAGGACGCATTGCCGTTGGATGGTTGATTATTGAGGATTTAGCAATGGTCCTTATACTTGTCCTCATTCCTTCCTTGGCAAGTGCCCTCAGCAATACCAAAAAAGAAGCGTTGGATCCTCTTGTTCAATGGTTGGATTTAAGTATTTGGGGTATTTTTGGTCTCACCATCCTGAAAGTGATCGTATTTATTGCACTTATGCTCATCATTGGGAGACGCGTTATCCCATGGCTTTTAAAAATGAGCGCACAATCGGGATCACGTGAATTATTTCGTCTTAGCGTTTTTGCTATTGCATTAGGAGTAGCTTTCGGAGCTGCTCATTTATTTGGTGTTTCTCTTTCTCTTGGTGCTTTTTTTGCTGGTATGGTCATGAGCGAATCAGAATTAAGCCACCGTGCCGCGGAAGAATCTTTACCACTGCGCGATGCCTTTTCTGTTCTCTTTTTTGTTTCTGTAGGCATGTTATTTGACCCAGAGAAACTCTTAACTCATTTTTTTCCTCTCTTGGCAACCTTATTCATTATCGTAATCGGAAAATCTGCTGTTGCCTTTTTCATCGTTAAGGCTTTTCGCTATTCTAATGCAACAGCTTTGACTATTTCTGCAAGCCTTGCCCAAATCGGAGAATTTTCCTTTATCCTTGCTGGTTTAAGTTTAAGCTTAGGACTTTTAAACAATGACGCTCATGATTTAATTCTTGGAGGAGCAATTTTTTCTATTTTGCTCAATCCTCTTGTTTTCATTGCCTGTAATAAAATTAAAAAACGTCTAGAAAAAAATTCTGCATCTTCACAAAATACCCAAACAATTATTGATATTGATCCACAAGATCCTGACCAAGATTTTTTACCGATGACCTTAAAAAATAACCATATCGTAATTATTGGCTATGGTCGTATTGGTAAATGTGTTGCATTATCTTTAATAAATAGAGGTAACCCTGTAGTGATCGTAGAAGAATCAAAACGCCTCTCTGATAAAGCGATTGCAGATGGCTTTGAGGCTATTTGCGGTAATATCATTCAACAAGAAATAATGAACGCAGCAAATATAAATAATGCACATAAAGTTGTTATTACAATGCGAAGCACCATTGAAGTAGGAGAATGTATCGTGAATATACGTGATATGAAGAAAGATATCCAGATAATCACACATGCATTATCCGACACAGAAACAGCATATCTCATTGATTTAGGTGCTGATGTTGTAGTAACGGATGATGAAGAAGTTGCCAATGGCATTATGGAGTATATAACGGAACGAAGATCTGTACAGAATGTGCTCAATCATGAAAATTTATAGAAAACATAAAATGGATAAAGAATCGTGAAAATAAAGCAATTTATATGGCCCTTGATTGGTATCTTAGCAATGCTGATATCTATTCGGATTCTTTATATGAAACTCTCTGCCATTTCATTTGGGGATGTATTGGAGCGCTTGAGCGATTTAAATGCACAGCACTGGTTACTAGCCTGTTTATGTTCCCTCCTAGCTTATGCTGCTCTTGCTGGATATGATCGAATTGCCCTACAACATCTAGGCCATAAAATTTCTTGGATTTTTATCGCTATATGTTCATTTACAACCTACGCTCTTTCACACAATATCGGTGCTTCAGTTTTTTCTGGTGCCGTTGTGCGCTATCGCGCCTATAAAATGAAAGGATTAAGCGGAACAGAAATCGCAATATTAGTAGGTTTTTGCTCTTTTACTTTTGTAATCGGCACAATCTTACTTTTGGGAATCGTTTTGGTGCTGCAACCCGAAATTATCACCCTCATTCATAAAGAACTTCCTGAATGGCTAGGGACAACGAGTGGAGCAATTTTACTCAGCTGTATAGCACTTTATACGTTTGGCAGCTGGCTGCAATTAAAACCCTTACGCTTGGGTAAGAAAATTAAACTTTCCTATCCACGGTTGAAAATTGTTATTCAACAGCTTCTCATTAGCCCTCTAGAGCTTTTAGGAGCAGCAGGAATTATATATGCTGTCCTCCCACACAACGCAGATATTCATTTTATCTCTGTTCTTGGTGTTTTCCTAGCATCTTTTACGATAACTCTTCTGTCCAATGCTCCAGCAGGAGGAGTAGGAGTTCTTGAAGCTCTCTTCATAACAGGCATGCCTAATATAAATCCAACCGACGTTATTGCAGCACTTATTGTCTTTAGAATGTTTTATTTGATTATACCGCTCATCATTTCATTATTTGTGGTCGCCATTTTTGAAGCGCATCAATACTGGAAAAGAGCCCCCAAAACACCACCTGAATAAATAAAAGGCTATCAACGACTTCTTTTTTGTGTGCCTATAAAGATTATAATCCGTACTCAATTCGATTGTATATGTAAATTAATACAATCATTATTTGTATTCATCTTTTTTATATTGAAACTTGAAGGTCCTCTTTTATAAGAATCTTACTTTACGAAAAACATAGGAATATTTATCTATTTTCCTTCAAAAAAACTCCTATAAACTTGAATATTAAAAGTACTATTTCATTGTGTAATCGATTTTTATGTTGGATAAAGCACATCATTGCAAAAAACAAATGCTCAAAATTAAAAAACTCTATCTGAAAATAACTTCATTTTATTATTTAGAATAATAAAATGTATATAAATCAAGAATACTTAAATAATACTTTTAATAAAAGAGTTTTTCCTAAACGATCATATAAAAATACAAGGAAAAACTTTACGAAACTTTCATCTCTCAAAAATATAGGAATAATGTGTGTACATATTGTGTCTTGTGTCACGCTTTTGTTTGTCACGTTCTTTAATAGAATCAAGCCTCTCAAAGAACAGAACACCATCGTGTTGCCAATTTACATACCTTTTTTAAGAAACCTCTCTCAGTGCTCTTCCCCATTACACAATAACACCCGTAAATGGTATAATAGTAAAGCCATTGTTGCACCATCATCTTTATACTTAATAAAAGAGCAAGCCTGCACCATTATACTATTTTTCCAATGTTGTGATAACTTTTGACGCTTAAGAACGTTAATAAGAATCATTTTTATGCTTTTCTTCAATAGTCTTTATCCACACGTTAATCTCATTTATAACGCAAAAGTAATAATTTTAATTAATTCATTATAAGAGGGATTGAAACAAAAGAAGTTTATGACAATAAAGTTTTTTAAAAAATAGTAATTAATTATTATAAATAAATATATTATAATGGTTCTGAGCAGCTTTCTTAATGTTTATCTTTTTAGCGGTTAAGCTAACGGGAAAACAGCATAACGTAACTGCACGGTTTAATATTTTAGAACTTGAATCCTTATTAAAGCTTATTTTCTATCGTTTAGCAGGTATTAGCTTTAAACCATTAAACTGATCTAATTTTATTTCTGTTATTTCCAGCTAATTACTTTGTTTTATCTTGATTCACCCTCTTCGAATACTGATGATTATTACAGAGATTTTTTGTTTAAGCGGGAGAGTTATCAAAAAATATCCACGCTGCTGACACAACTAAAATGTAACGTTTCTTCTATCTTTAAATCATATGCCAAAAATCCAAAAAAAATTTAGTCAATTCATATTAAAAGAAGTGAAAATTGTTGATTTTTATACCCCTTTAAATAACACAATTGTCGGTAAGAAACTTCTCCTTACCAATTGCGATTTAAAAAAAAGAAACAATACGCATTAAAAGATCTTTAAGCCCCCTAAAAGTACAAAACCTGATGACTAAGCTATATCAACAATCTTTACTTTTACACAAACGCATATGGGAAAATCCTACTTCCCAATTTTATTTAGCAACTCGTATCTTAAAAAAATTTACGCAATCAATACGTTATTTATGGTATCAAATCAAATGGTGGGTGATGAGGGGATCGAACCCACGACCCGCTGATTAAGAGTCAGCTGCTCTACCGACTGAGCTAATCACCCATAAGCTTCCCGAAAGATGAGAATGAGCGTTTCTATAACGCTCCTAAGGATGGATGTCCAGATATTTTGTTGTTTGTTATATAGACTCATTGTCTGTAAGGTTAAAAATATGATATTCACCACTTGATCTTATATAAAAATAAACCCATTATAGGAAGCTTTATAAATAAATGTTCTGATTGTTATACAGAACCTACAGTTGGAGGATTATCGAGCATAATGCCCGAGCAAAATTTAGAGGAACCTTCTTGTGGTTGTAAGCGGGATGGGGCGTCATTTTGTTTTATCAATAATCACATGCATTCAAGCAATATTTTGCTGTTTTTTTCGTTGAATATAAATTTTTTTACATTCAATGTTCATGATCCAATATACGAATAAAAGCCTATGAATTTTTTTTGTCAATCGCGCGCTTTTAAGCTTCTAAAAGGTGAGGAATGATGGAATGGATCACTGATCCCCATGCGTGGTTTGGTTTGATCACGCTAGTTTTTCTCGAAATTGTTTTAGGAATAGATAACCTTATCTTTATTGCAATTTTAGCTGAAAAATTACCACTGCATTTGCGTGACCGCGCACGCTTTCTAGGTCTTACTTTAGCATTAATTATGCGGCTCTTCCTTCTTACAGTTATAGGATGGGTTATGAGACTCGATAGGGTAATTCTTTCACTTTCATCTTTTATCTTTAGTTGGCATAGCTTTATTTTAATCGGTGGTGGAGCCTTTTTACTAGCAAAGGGAACGCTAGAATTACATGAAAGGTTAGAAGGCGTATCACATGAAAGAAAAACAGGCGTTGCTTATGCTGTTTTTTGGCAAGTAATTGTTCAAATCGTGGTGCTGGATGCCGTTTTTTCACTAGACAGTATTATTACCGCAACAGGTATGATTGCAAAAGAGCAGGCAACAGTTATGTATATCGCAGTCATAGCTGCTATGGGAGTAATGATGTGCGGATCTGGTGTTCTTATGCGTTTTATTAATCGTCATCCCACTATTGTAATTCTCTGTCTTGGTTTTTTGATGATGATTGGTTTCACTCTCATTGTTGAAGGATTTGGTTTTCATATTCCCAAAGGGTATTTGTATGCTGCTATTGGTTTTTCTGTTCTCATCGAAGCTTTTAATCAAATTGGACGTCGTAACCGTGAAAAAATGATTAAAACAAATGATCTACGCAGTAGAACAGCTGATGCTGTTTTGAGGCTCTTAGGAGGAGGAAGTAAAGATAGTCATCTTGCTGAGACTGTAGATGTTATTGCTGAACAGGCTGCAGCTTCTGAGTTGTTTAGACCAGAAGAAAAGGAGATGATTCGTGGTGTTCTCGATTTAGCTGATCGCCCTGTTCGCTCTATCATGTCGCCGCGTAATGAGATTGAGTGGTTAGATTTAAATGCTGATGAAAATGAAATGCGTGAGGAATTACAAAAGGTTAAACATAGCCGCTTAATTCTTGCGCGTGAAAAAGTAGATGAATTTGTTGGCGTTGCGTTGACAAAAGATCTTCTTTTGAATTTGGCTGAGGGGAAAAAGATTAATTGGAAAAAAGCTATGCGAGAACCCCTCGTTGTTCATGAAAATACAAGTGTTTTACGATTGATGGAGCAATTACGTCATTCTTCGATTCAGCTTGCAATTATTGTTGATGAGCATGGATCTTTTGAAGGAATCGCAACACCAACCGATATTCTTGAAGCTATTGCAGGAGACTTTCCTGATGACGATGAAGAACTCATGATCGCAGAACAACTTGAAAATGGCAGTCTTCTTGTTGAGGGATATGCTGATATCCGCCGTTTAAGTGGTTATCTTGGGCGTAACCTTGTGGATGAAGCAGATCGTTATACGACTCTGGCAGGCTTTATGCTTTGGCAGTTTGGTCATTTACCAAATGAGGGAGAAAGTTTTGAAACTGATGGTTTACACTTTAAAGTAATTGAAATGGAACGCCGAAACATATCTAAAATCCTTATTTCTCCAATTGTCTTACCAGAAAAAACTAATTCTTTTTATAAGCAAGATGAATAAAAGGATTTTTTATGATTAAAAATTGAAAAGAATAAGAAGTTGATGACTTAATTGCATTTCATTATTTTTATATTTTTTTAAGCGTAAAGTAATGAACATACAAAAGTTATGTTATCAATAAACTTTCCATTACAAAAAGTTTCATTGATGATTTACAAAAAGCTGTAAGAAAGAAAATGATGCAAGATTATTTGTCAATGGTCATTAATCTCAAAAATAATGAATATATAAAATATTTTGATTTATAATAATTATTTATTATAATATTATCTTCACATCAAGAAACCATCTTTCAAACATCAGATTTCCGCCAATGGATAGAACTCCGCCATTGTTGGGTTCACTCAACTTATAATGGCAGCGTTAAACTAGACTCTGGCTCCTATAATCTTTTGAGATCTTCTTAATATTTGTTATCTTTTGTTTCGATAAATTTAGCTATTTTTTCCTTCCAAGAATGAAGCTCCACCTCTCTGGAAAGCTCTTATTAAGAACTTTGTTTTTCTTTCAGATGAACTCATATTTTTTGCTACTTTTGCAATTAAAGTGTAGCTGAGTTGCTTAGATTTCACTACTTCTTTGGCTAAAGCCAATGCACGTTCAAGATGAATCTGTTGGGTATTTTCATCAAAGCCTAAATGATCCCCTGCACTGAAACTTTGATAATAAGATTGTAAGGTTGCAACATCACCCAATAAAGCCAGTGCACCAATATAAAGTAAGCTATAACCTGCATCATCTATCTTGATAACCTTATGTGCCTCAACTTCACTCTTTTGCTAAGGTAGTGCTCCATATCTGGAATAAAAGCATTTATGAAGATCAATTTTTTCCATCGCCCATTTCAAGACATAATCAAGCTCTAATTCCAACCAATCCGCATATATTTCTTCTTCACAAACTCTCAACCACTTTTTATCAAAGTCAAGTTTTAGATCTTGTAAATGCTGAGAATTGATAGGGATCAATTACCATGCAGGCAGCAGCTAAAATACCAGTATTAATCGAAAATCCAACATCAAATTGCGGATAACCTTTGATAATTGCGTCATTATAAAGAACTTGTACTTCACGATCTGGTAGTTGATAACGTACTGAATAATTATCTACCTCTTGAATTTTTTCAACAGACCAATCAAGATTTTTGAAGAGTGCTGTTGCACTCTCCATGGCTAAAAAATTCTTTGCTCTACCTCAAAAGAGGTTGTATTCATATCAAAAGTCAAAAGCGAAGCAGATTTTTGCAAATAAAATTGATAATGCCGTATAAGAGAATAATCTTATCATAAAAAATACACAACAAAGTCAATAGTTTGTGTGAAATTATTTTATATGAATTCCATTTAGAATTCACACTTTATACGTGATTCAATTGACCATTTTTTATAAACAATTGCCATGTATGAATAGACTATAAAAAGCAAATTATGATGCAAATCTTATAAGACATGTCCACATTCAAATGAAGTGAAAAGCAGCTATCATTCATAACAGTTCATAAATTTTATGATACGTTTTTATCACACATAAATCGCATACGCTTAAAGAATATAGTATGGGTTTTTCTTTTTTTGAGCAAAACCTTAAAAGAAATAATCATTTGAAGCTATTATAAGATAGATTTTAATTCATTAAAAACACATAAAAGGATTTAAAGACAAGTCGATTTTAAAGCACCGCTTACTAAAAAGTTAGTAAATGACAAGCAGGTATTATATAGATACTATCATCACAACAGGTAATAAACAGGTATTATATTGATAATATTATGTCTTATGAAATCAAAAGTCTTTTAATGATATAACGCAAGCAAACAAGTAAAAAACATTTTAAAAGAGGCATTTTGATAATGTGCTTTGTTTCAAATGCCCCCCTCAAAAATGAAGGTGTTATTCTTGATACGTTTTATAGCCATAAATAAAGTGTTTATAGGTTCTGTAATTCAAATGAGTGATTAAAAATCATACCTGTCATTTACGTTCCTTTTGATAAGTTTTAATCAATAAAATAGAGCGCTTGCAATATGATACGTTGTATATATGCATTCATTATAGATTTCTTTTGTATGATCTGTAGAACCTTTATTTAAAAGCCGCGTCATATCAATTGGCACGACTTTCTTTTATGAATTTTCTCTTTTATGATGGGTTTATAGCCATCAAAAAGGCGCTCCCCACGCCTGTCATTTATTCTGTTTATCAATCTTGACAACGTTATCACTTTCATAAACCTCAAATTTTATGGGAACCGAATATAAATCGCTATGTCTTTTTATTCTTGCATTGCCATATACATTACCTCTAATCACGAAATAACCAGAGATCTTGGCATTGCCATAAATCTTGCCATATTAACAACAGCATGATCATAAACCTCGGCATTGCTATGAATAGCTACACTACCGGATAATTTTGCATTTCCATAAACCCGTGCATAATGATAAACTCAAACCTTATAAGAAAGATGAGCATTGTCATAAACATGAGCACCAAAATACACGCGAGTTTTATCACATATAAGGGCATTGCCATACACATAGCCACCAATGGCAGCATAGCCATTGCCCCTTGCATTTTCATAAACACGACCAGATTTTACAACACAGGCATATCAGCAACTCAGCAATTGCCATCATGAAAGATGGTTGCTTTCATTTTCAATAAAACCATCTAGATCACTTTTTTACATCACCAAAATCTTTTAAAGCACGAATGCGATATAATATATGGCCAGTCACGAAATTCATTTGATTGGTCAATTTATATTTTTTGGATGGTTTTTTCTTATTAACAGAAGCGATTTCATTTGCAATGGAAGAAATAACGGGGGTGTTTTTTGCTATCGTTGTTATAATTAAACCTGTATGTTTTTAAAAGTTTTGAACAGACATTAAGCCGACTTCAAACCAAATGTTTGTCGCATCAAGCGCCCTATTCAAACTAATAATAACATATTCATTACCTAGTAGAATACCAACTCCTACACCTGCATAAAGCGAAGCAATAATCCGCCCATTATGGCTATGCTGCATGACCATAATAGAACCCAAAACCATCATTGCTGCACTCGCAACACCAGAAGCAAATCAGATCAAAAGGACCAAGTGTTAACGCCATGGAAATAATAAGTGCACTCATTACTATAGCTGCACAAGATAGGCATGTGAGGAGCAAGAGATATATTCCCAATTCTGCCAAACGTAAAGAACATACTCCCAACTAAATAACCACCATAATTAGCGCTAGCTATATAAAAAGGTTGATTAAAGGTAAACAATCCCTCATCCAATATAACCGGCAATATTGGTGTATAGAGAAATCACCCGATACCCATTCTCAAAACCATAAGAACCATACCGAATACAGCGTTTTGAAATAATTCAAATCTTGACGATTATTTTTATCCCTATTATTATTCCTTTAACTGGTGATATTCCTCATCCGCGTTCCATTTCACCATAACAGCCTTTAGCTCCCAAAATAGAATAAAAGCAAATTTAGCTATCTATTTTAATGCTCAAAACAATATATTTAGCGATCTACTGTCAAAATTGCCAGATCAATTATACAATAACATATTGAATTAATATGTATTTTTATGTTATATATGTTATAATTAAATTGAAAGCATATTTAGATAATTTTGCTTTTTTATCTCGATATTCAAAATGACTAACCGAAAAGTTATATACGCAGCCGTAAATTTTACTTCTCTTAAAATCATTTTCTTATTCGCTATAAAACTTAGTAAACAACTCAAATGACCATTTTCATAAAAGAGGAAATTGGCTTCTTTTTAGGTAATATTGTTATTTAGGATAATATGAAGTTGAAGAATTTGGTGCACCCGACAGAATTCGAATCTGTGACCTCTGCCTTCGGAGGGCAGCGCTCTATCCAGCTGAGCTACGGGTGCTTCAAACTGATTATTAAAATCAGTTATGGTCTTTTAACCAATCATACTCTTAGCTTCAATGCTAAATTATCATTTTAATAAAAAATTACTTGTTTGTAGCTTATCTAACAACACACTCCTCTTACTTTTCAATGATACTTTACCTTGAAATAACTTCTCTTTATTCAATGCTCTTTTTATTATAAAAAGAGCTTTTGTTACAACTTCAAAACTCTCAAAAATAAGTTACAACATACATTAATAAGTATCAGGATAATTTTTTAATGACTACATTACCAAGTCGCTTTCATTTTATTTCCGCAGAAACTGAGGACGCTATCAAAGCTACCCATAAATTAATTTCCGTTTATGGTCATTCTTCTCTGGAAGAAACTGATATTGTTGTTGCAATCGGTGGTGATGGGACAATGTTACAAACCGTACGAGACGTCATGAACACAGGCAAACCTATTTATGGTATGAATCAAGGTTCTGTAGGATTTCTTATGAATGAATTTCATGAAAAAAAATTACCCAATCGTATTGCTGTCGCACATAAAAAAGAAATTCATCCCCTGCGCATGATTGCAAAATCTGAATGTCAAGATTCTATCGAGGCGCTTGCAATTAATGAAGTATCCCTCTTTCGGCAATCTTATCAAGCCGCAAAAATTCGCATCACCATTGATAACAACGTACGCATGGAACAATTAAGTTGTGATGGTGTCCTCGTCGCTACACCAGCTGGATCGACCGCCTATAATTTATCAGCACAAGGACCTATCTTACCTCTTATGGCCCCCCTTATGGCCCTCACTCCCGTTAGTCCTTTTCGCCCTCGGCGTTGGCATGGAGCTTTGCTTCCCAATACAGTAATAGTGCGCTTTGATATGCTTGAACCTGACAAACGCCCTGTCAACGCTGCTGCAGATAATATTGAAGTTAAATCTGTTCATTCAGTTACTATTTCAATGGCAACAGAAGTAACAGCTTCAATCCTTTTTGACTCAAATCATTCATGGGATGAGCGCATTTTATCAGAACAATTTCGCTATTAATGATTGTATTATGCGTTTTATATGTATATGATTGTTATAGTTAGTTTTTTTGTGAAAACATCTTAACACTTTTTAAGAGTGTAGAATATTGGTTATAATCATCATTTAGATAGCGCAGTTAAAATCACAGAGCAATTGATAAAAAAATGATACCATCTTTAAACAGTTTTGATGATTTAGGTCTTTCCGCAAAGGTTATTAATGCGGTGAAATCAGCGGGATATACAACTCCAACACCTATTCAAAGTGAAACAATTCCGCATGTCCTTCAAAGAAAAGATGTTTTAGGAATCGCCCAAACGGGAACAGGTAAAACCGCTTCTTTCGTATTGCCTATGCTCACTCTCCTTGAAAAAGGTCGTGCAAGAGCACGAATGCCCCGTACGCTCATCTTAGAACCAACACGAGAAATTGCAGCTCAAGTTGAAGAAAATTTCGATAAATACGGAATAAATCATCGTTTAAATGTTGCTCTTTTGATTGGTGGAGTTTCTTTTGAACTCCAAGATCGCAAACTTGAACGGGGAGCTGATGTTCTTATCGCAACGCCAGGACGCCTTCTTGATCATTGCGAGCGCGGTAAACTGCTCCTGATGGGCGTTGAAATCCTTGTTATTGATGAAGCTGATCGCATGTTGGATATGGGCTTTATTCCTGATATTGAACGCATCTGTAAGCTAACTCCTTTTACGCGTCAAACTTTGTTCTTTTCTGCAACAATGGCACCAGAAATTACAAAATTAACGAAACAATTTTTACATTCTCCTGTATCTGTTGAAGTTACAAAAGCATCCTCAACCGCAACCACAATTACACAGAGGCTCGTCAAATCTGGAAGTAAGTCATGGGATAAAAGAGCTGTTTTGCGAGAACTTATTCATAATGAAGGTGCAGAGCTTCAAAATGCAATCATTTTCTGTAATCGAAAGAGAGATATCTCTGAACTTTTTAGATCGCTCATCAAACATAACTTTAATGTAGGGGCACTTCATGGAGATATGGACCAATATTCGCGCATGAACACCCTAGCTGATTTTAAAAATAATAAACTTACACTTCTTGTTGCTTCTGATGTTGCTGCCCGTGGACTCGATATTCCAGCTGTAAGTCATGTCTTTAACTATGATGTTCCTACACATGCTGAAGACTATATCCATCGAATTGGTCGTACAGGGCGTGCAAATCGTAGCGGAAAAGCTTTTACAATTGTCACAAAAGCTGATCAAAAATATATCAATGCCATTGAGGAAATGAGTAATGAAAAAATTGAATGGCTCAATGGAGATCTCTCAACTTTAATAGTCGATGATCAAACAGAAGATATTGTTGTAAAGAAAAAATCTTCAAAATCATCAAAGAAAACTGCTCCCAAAGAGCCTGTTGCTCACACTAAAAAATCTGTAGAAGAGAATAAAACAGAATATATCAAAAATGCAAATAATAAAGAGAAACCCTCTGAGCACCAACGCCCACGAAAAAATAAGAATTACACGCCCCTTGGATTTGGTGATGATATTCCTGCTTTCATGCTTATAAAAACGTGTAAATAAATCCGTTCTTTACTCTCTTGAAGAGTGAAATGAACGAAATGCTTTAAAAAAAGCCGCTCTTATTTCCTAGAGAGTCTTTCTGCTATCTTTTCACGCCCTAAAAGCTGCAAAATTTTTCCCATTTCAGGTCCATGATCCATGCCTGTAAGTGCCTGACGTAATGGCATAAATAAAGCTTTTCCTTTTCGACCTGTTTTTTCTTTTAATGCTGTTGTCCAAATTTTCCAACTTTCCTCCTTCAAAGCACCTTCAGGTAAGAAATCGAGTGATTGGCGCACAAAAGCACGATCCTCTAGTGTCACTGTATCAAAATTCTGTTCATCATGAATGATTTTCCACCACAAAACAGCATCATTGACTTTATTAATATTGCTTCTTATCGCGTTCCAGAAATATTCCGCCTTATCTCCCTCAATAGAAAGTTTTTTAAGGCGCATTTTTACTTCCTCATAGGTTAACTCATGGACAAGATGACTATTCAAAGCAAGAAGATCAGCAATATCAAATTTTGCAACGGATCTTGACGTATCTTGGAGATTAAAATGCTCTAAAAGCGCTGCTTGATTAGGATAGGGATGCACATTTTGCGATGTCCCAATCAAAACGGCAAGGCATTGAACCGCTATAGATTCAAATCCTTCTTCCCGTAGAGAACGAATAGAAAGATCATTGTTACGTTTTGAAAATCCTTTTCCTAAAACTGTCGCCAATAAATTGGTATGAGCAAAAACCGGTAATTCTGCATTAAGAGCTTTAAAAAGAGCAATTTGAGCGCCTGTATTTGTAATATGATCATCCCCACGAATAATATGCGTAATAGCCATATCTACATCATCAACGATAGACGGCAATGTATAAAGGTAGCTTCCATCTTCACGAATAAGAACAGGATCTGAAAGAGAAGCCAAATCAATCGTCTGCTTTCCCTTTATTGCATCATTCCAGCAAACTTCTGTTCGCTTTGTTTGCAAAGGATCACTTTCAAAATTAGGAAGAAGAAATCGCCAATGGGGTTTACGACCTTGAGATTCAAAGTTTTTTTTCTCTTCTGCTGTCAATTTTAATGCTGCACGGTTATAAATAGGAGGCAATTTACGTGAAAGCTGGATTTTACGACGCCGCTCTAATTCTTCTGCAGTCTCATAACAGGGATAAAGAAGCCCGCGTTGTTTGAGAGTTTCCGCAACTTCATCATATCGATTAAATCGCTTAGATTGATAATAAATTGAATCTGGTTGAATACCAAGCCATTCAAGGTCAACAGCAATAGCATCGATATATTCTTGTTTAGAACGTTCAACATCTGTATCATCATAGCGCAAAATAAATTCTCCCTTATACGCTTGCGCATAAAGCCAATTGAAAAGCGCACTACGGATATTGCCAATATGAATATAACCTGTTGGAGAGGGAGCAAAACGAACTTTAACCATAAAATAATACTCAATTTTTATCGCGAAAATGATTGACTATGGGATAGCGACGATCGCGTCCGAAACTCTTGTAACTGATTTTTACACCGAGTGCAGATTGTCGTCTTTTATATTCGGCACCATAAAGAAGCTGTTCAACTTTCTCAACAGTTTCCCGTGAATGCCCACGTTTAATAATATCACAAATACTCATGTCATTTTCTACAAGAGATTGCAAGATATCATCTAGAATAGGATAAGGCGGAAGAGAATCTTCATCTTTTTGATTTTCCCGCAGCTCTGCAGAAGGCGCTTTTTCTATAATATTGGATGGAATGACAATCCCTTCTGGTCCTCTCAAATTGTGCAAGTGATTTTTATTGCGCCACTCAGCTAATGCATAAACCTGCATTTTATAAATATCTTTAAGAGGATTAAACCCGCCATTCATATCACCATACAGTGTCGCATATCCTACAGCCATTTCTGACTTATTGCCTGTCGTTACCACCAATGAACCGAATTTATTTGAAAGAGCCATTAAAAGTGTACCGCGTATACGACTTTGAAGATTTTCTTCTGTTATATCAGGGGGTAAGCCTAGAAAAACTGGCGTCATTGTCTTAAAAAAAGCTTCAACAGGTTGCTCAATCGGTATTATTTCATAATGACATCCTAGAAGTTGTGCACATTCTTTAGCATCTTTTAACGATTCTTGTGAAGTATAGTGATAAGGCATCATAATGGTGCGAACTCTCTCAGAGCCAAGAGCATCCACCGCCATTGCCGTACACAGGGCTGAATCAATTCCTCCTGAAAGACCAAGAATAACATCCTTAAAGCGATTTTTATTAACGTAATCTCTCAAACCTAAAACACAAGCTTGATAATCGGCCGCTAATCCATTGAGAAGACTTTCATTAGGACCTGAAATACAGTGCCATCCCGTCGTTATTTTTTGCCAATGGCTTAAAGCAATATGGCTATCAAAGTGCTTCATTTGAAATATCTTTTTTCCTTCTCCATTCAAGGCAAAAGACCCACCATCAAAAACGAGCTCATCTTGACCACCAACTTGATTAGCATAAATAATTGGTACCCCAGATCGTAGAGCTTGCGTATGAACAACATCTATACGTTTTAAGATTTTATTACGATAGTAGGGAGATCCGTTAAGGACAAGAATAATTTCCGCTCCTTTATTACCAAGCTCCGCACAAAGTGAAGAATCATTCCAAATATCTTCACAAATCACTATTCCTAGTCCTACCCCACGATAGATAAGAGGCTCAGGTCGTGGGCCTGAAGAAAATAAACGCTTTTCATCAAATTCAGCATAATTAGGTAGATCAAACTTCAAACTTTCGGCAATGACTCGCCCTTCATCAAGAAGCATGACACCGTTGTAAATATTGCCATTGCGTCTTAATGGAAGACCAATGACAATTCCTGGTCCGCCTACGGTTATCTTTGCTAATTTCTTAACAGTCTCTTCACATGTTTTTGTAAAAGCAGGTTTTAGAACAAGATCTTCCGGCGGATAAGCGCTTATAAAAAGTTCCGTGAATAAAACAAGATCAGCCCCCTCTTCTTTGGCCTTTTGATGTGCCATGACAGCCAAAGAAAAATTCCCCTCAATATCACCAACTATAGGATTTAATTGGGCAATTGATACCCGAAAATCATTTTTCATAAGCCTTTGTATCATTTCATCAGTTTAGCAACCACAACTTTATTCTTCATCATCAGGAAATATCACTTTTTTAAAAATTCTCTTCTGCCATAATGACCTAAAAGTATATTAGGAAATTTTTTCCTACCCACCAGCAGCAATTCCTAACGAATCAGTCACACGATTTTTTTTAAGGAGTTCAGCAACAAGAAAAGCCAATTCTAACGCTTGATCTGCATTTAACCGTGGATCACATTGCGTATGATAACGATCAGATAAATCGTCTACAGAAATAGCATGCGCCCCTCCTGTACATTCAGTAACATCACGACCTGTCATCTCAATATGGATGCCTCCTGGATAAGTTCCCTCTCCATGATGTACTGCAAAAAAATTCTCTACTTCTTTTAAAACATAATCAAAGGGACGCGTCTTATAACCATTGGCAGTAATCGTATTGCCATGCATTGGATCACATGACCATATAACCGCACGCTTCTCACGTTCAACGGCACGGATGAGTTTAGGCAGATAACTTTCAACTTTATCATACCCAAAACGCGTAATGAGAGTAAGCCGCCCCAGCTCGTTTTCTGGATTTAAAATATCAATTAATTTTAAAAGCTCATCAGACTCAATGGAAGGACCACATTTTAATCCTATAGGATTTTTAATGCCGCGACAATATTCAACGTGAGCATGGTCAATCTGACGTGTACGGTCACCAATCCATACCATATGACCGGATGTTGCATACCAATTTCCTGAAGTTGAATCAATCCGAGTCAAAGCCTCTTCATAACCAAGCAAAAGTGCTTCATGACTGGTATAAAAAGATGTTTCACGCAATGAAGAATGTGTTTTGGATGTAATCCCTATAGAACGCATAAAATCAATTGCTTCAGAAATACGCTCTGCCAATAATTCATAACGTTCCCCCTGCGGACTGTTAGAAACAAAACTCAACATCCATGTGTGTACATTTTCTAAATTAGCATAGCCACCTTGTGAAAAAGCACGCAATAGATTAAGTGTTGCCGCAGATTGGCGATAAGCCATAGACATCCGTTGCGGATCTGGAATACGAGAATCGGCTTCAAACTCAATGCCATTAATAATATCCCCCCGATAAGCAGGAAATTCAACTCCCTCTTTGCTTTCGATATCAGAAGAGCGGGGCTTTGCAAATTGACCAGCAATACGACCAATTTTAACAACCGGTTTAGAACTACCAAAGGTTAAAACAATCGCCATTTGCAAAAATACACGAAAAAAATCACGGATATTATCAGCTTCATGTTCTGCAAAGCTTTCGGCACAATCACCACCTTGCAATAAAAAAGCTTGTCCTTTTGCAACAGCTGCTAATTCATTTTTTAAATCACGTGCTTCACCAGCAAAAACTAAAGGAGGATAACTTCTCAGTTTTCGTTCAACATCTTCTAACATAGACTTATCCGGATAAGTCGGAACTTGTTTAATTGGCCTTGTTCTCCAAGAGTCAGGTGCCCATTCTTTTATCATTACACTCTCTCTAAAGATTAATCTTACAGATTGGCATATCAAAAGCTTTTTACCGCAATATATGCTGTTTAACTTTCTATTTTCTTCCCATTTTCATATATATAACTTGGTTTATACATCGTTACCAATTCTTCTGCCATCGTTGGATGCACTGCCATCGTTTCATCAAAGATATCCTTCGTCAGCTTTCCTTTGAGAGCTATCCCAATAAGCTGTGCCATCTCACCAGCGTTTTCCCCTAAAATATGAGCGCCCACAACAATACGGCTTTCACCATCAACAATGAGTTTCATAAGCATTTTCTCTGAACTATCAGAAAGAACATTACGCATAGGACGAAAAACTGTACGATAAATTTCAAGACGCTTATAACGACGTACCGCATCTTCTTCTGAAAGACCAACTGTTCCAATCTCTGGCTGAGAAAAAACTGCCGTCGTAATTAAATCATAATCAGGTGTCGTGGGAATATTCTCAAACGCAGTCTTCACGAAACACATTGCATCATGAATCGCAACAGGTGTTAATTGAATATGACCTGTTACATCACCAACAGCCCAAATGTGGGGTACATTCGTTGTCATTCTTTCATCAACAACAACTGCACCAAATTCATCCACTTGAACACCTGCTCGCTCAAGTCTTAAACCTGTTGTATTTGGTACACGCCCCGTAGCCAACATAATCTGATCGGCACTAATCGTTTGCCCATTTGATAAAATAACTTCATAACAATTTTCTGCAGCCTGCACTTTAGAAATTGTTACACCATAGAGAATAGAAATCC
This sequence comes from Bartonella sp. TS25HLJMH, assembly GCF_042193505.1. Taxonomy (NCBI): domain Bacteria; kingdom Pseudomonadati; phylum Pseudomonadota; class Alphaproteobacteria; order Hyphomicrobiales; family Bartonellaceae; genus Bartonella; species Bartonella sp. TS25HLJMH. The sequence continues at coordinate 51,059 of NZ_JBHILV010000010.1, read as the reverse complement.
CTTTTTCAGTCATTTCATCGCTGAGCAATTGACGCAAATCATGATCAAAACCACGAAGGATTAAATCACCACGATGGAGCAGCGTTGTTTTTACACCTAATTCATGAAAAATATTAGCAAATTCAACACCAATATACCCTCCACCAACAATGACTATTGATTTTGGGAGTTGATCAAGGTCAAAAATCTCATTAGAAGTGAGGCAAAATCCACCGCCTTCTATGGAAGTATTTGGTGCAACTTTTGCCCCTGTTGCAATCAAAATTTTTTCTGCACTTACCCGCTCACCCGTGGCAGAAAGCTCTAATGTGTGATCATCTACAAAAGTAGCACGACTTTCATAAATATGCACATTGTTATTCTCTAATCCCTTACGATACAGCCCTTCTAACCTTGATATTTCTTTATTTTTAGCTGCAACCAACTTTTCCCAACTAAAAATTGGATCCGCATATTTCCACCCAAAACCAACACTTTTCTTAAATTCTTTTACATATTGTGATGCATAAACATAAAGTTTTTTGGGAACACAACCACGAATAACACAAGTGCCCCCTATCCGATATTCTTCTGCTATAGCAACTCGCTTACCAAGTCCTCCAGCAAGCCGTGCTGCACGCACTCCACCAGAACCACTTCCAATAACAAATAAATCAAAGTCAAAAGAGCCCACGAATTATTCCTTCTTATGTATCTGCAAGAATAGGCTAAGATCATTTATTATCAAATGAAAGTCTTTTTTTCTTTTGAAGAAGCATTTTTTTATAAAGCCGTATTCTAAAAAGACCTACTCTCATTAAAATATTAAAAACGGCGGGAAAACCGCCGCTATTTAAAAAGTCAGAAATTGCCCAGTGGTTGTCATGATATCAATCAAGCTATTTTTTATTTTCTGAAGATTCTGATTTTATAGGTATATTTGTAGGCATAGTAGAATTATTCAAATTAAGTATTTCAGACATCTCTTTTTTCACATTTTCTACAAAATCCCGCATAAGCGCAGAACGCCATACATCAAATGCTGAATAAGAATCACGTGCGATATTGGGAACTTCTGTCAAAAACTTTTTACCGGTATCAGAACTGTAGAATGCTGTTATTGCATCAAGCTCTTTTTGAGTAAAATATTTTGCATATACATGAGCAATCTCTTTTTCTAGATCAGAGCGCCTTTTAATTAAAGCAAGCGCCTGCTTATCAACAATATCAGAAATAGCCTCTGCCAAATTTGGATCATCCCTCATCAGTGCAGTTTTAAGATCATCTACCGCATTTGGTAAAAAACTATCAAACTGATCTGTTGCGTGAATGGCACTTATAGCTTTTCTAGCTGAAGCTAAATGTTGATCGCTCACACCTTGTGCATAAGCCATTCCAATATTCACAGTAAAAATAGCAATTGCACCAAAATATACGACAAAACGCTGAAAAGAAAATATTATTCTCATTTAATGATTACCCCGATCGCTAATTATAATTTTAATTCGTTTTCTATCTAAAATCTTTAAGATCTTTTTTTACTGTGCTAACATATCGTCATGAAACTGTCTTCTCTAAAAATCAAAAGATTCTAAAATTTTTGTTTGACCATCGGCCATAGCTACAATTGCACGTGAAGCCAATCCCAAAAAAAGGCCATGCTCAACAACACCAGGAATGGCAAGAAGTGCGTCCGATAATGGTTTTGGTTCCAAAATGCAGCCCCAAAATGCATCAAGAATAAAATGACCACCATCTGTTTCAAAAGGATTTTTTCCATTCATTCGCAATACAATTTCTCCAGAAAGCCCTAAGTCATCAGCGACTTTTTCGATGGCTCTGCGTGTTGTATGGATACCAAATGGATTAACTTCAATTGGTAGTGCAAAAGCACCAAGTCGTTTTACCACCTTTGTTTCATCAGCAATGACAAGCATTGCACGGGATGCCGATGCTACAATTTTTTCATACAACAATGCTCCCCCTCCACCTTTAATGAGCATCATCTCAGGACCAATTTCATCTGCTCCGTCAATATCAAGATCCAGTTCAGGTATTTGTTCTAAAGTGCTAACAGGCACTCCAAACTTACGACAGAGTTGTTCAGAATATCGTGAAGTAGCAACACCAGTCACTCGCAAACCATCCGAAACACGCTCACCAAGAAGACGGATAAATTCATTGACTGTCGAACCAGATCCAATACCAAGCCGCATATCATCTTCAATAAATTCAAGCGCTTTAATAGCTGCCATTTTTTTTAACTGCTGAACATCCATGAATGACTTTGCCTTTTATCCGTATAAGCAGCATTTATCACCCCTATTACCACCGATAATAATGATAATAAAAGATAACCTCTTGACGCAATCTATTTAAATTTACCATCATCTTTTGCTTGAAGAGATGTTACTCGTTATAGAAATATATGATAAGAATAAAATAGAATAATCAACAATTATCTTTTTTATTTCTTTGAGAAAATTTGTTAGCATTTTTCTCATTCAATAAAAATTTTTGATTTATCTTGTGCTATCAATAGGATGCACATATTGATTTTTTTTGAAAAATTTAAAATGATCAGATATAAAAATCATCTATTTCTAGAAAACTGTAGGTTATTATCTCGTTTCAATGACTTTGATAAACTTACTAATTTAAATACCGCAAAATTTTATCAGAAAAGTCTTCTATTATTTTTTGTTTTATCATTATCCAAATGTGAAGCAAAATATGATAGATTATATTTTTTATGAATGCTGTCTGTGCATATTCCATGGTCTATGAAACCCTAGCGAAGACCAAATAATATCTCCACCTTTGGTCATCATAACGCTTCCTCGTGATAACAATTGTTGAGGCGTAAATATTATTTTTGCCTTCTTATAACATGTTGGATTACGCATTACAAATGTCTGAATGAGAATATCTGCCTCTACACATTGATCTGTTTCTCTCTGTAAAACAACCACTTTTAATCCATTCTCTAATAATGACGTACATACATGATAATCACAAATAAATTGTCCGTGCAATGAAGGACCATATTTTGTTGGTTTAATCGTTTCATTCACACGAAATGACTTTTTCCATATGGATGTCGTGAACTTAGAAATATGGTAACGATCAATATATAATTTTTTATCATGGATAACGCCCACGAGACGCATATTATCTGCTATAATCAGTTGTACAGGTGAATGCATTACACAAATAGAAATACCAGCCAAAATAAACAAACTAAAAAAGAGCCGGATGGGTGTTTTGCAAAAAGTCAGTCCAACCAAGCCTATACTCAATAAAACCAACGCAGATAACGGCATAAAACCAGGATTCAAATCAGGAGAAATAGCCTTGATAGCATGCGCAATCTTTATCACAAGATCAACACCAAACCCCATAATTTGAAGGGGAAGCCATTCGAATCCTCCTAACATTGCGAGGACTGCAATTAATCCAAAAGGAATGACGAAAATTGAAATGACAGGCAAAGCAAAAGCATTACTGATAATGCTCAAAGATGCCGTATTAGAAAAATGATAAGCAGCATAAATTCCACTTGCACTCCCTGCAACAAGGGAAGAAGCACATGTTGAAAGCATCGATAAGAAAGCAAAATTTATCACTCCTCCTCCAACATAAGAGGGAGTTGTTTTTCTTTTACGAAAAAATGATCTTCCACTCCACCAATCAAAAAAAGCGATCAAAGCAGCAGTCGCAGAAAAGGACATTTGAAAGCTAGGACCTAATATTTCATGGGGTGTCATCGCCAGGGTTATCAACCCTGCAATAGAAAAATTACGCATTGTTATAGCAGAGCAATTACACAATATAGCAAACAACATAACAGCAATCATCACAAAACTTCTTTGTGCTGATATTGCTAAGCCCGACAATAACAAATAAAAAGCTGTTATCATAAACGCAACGATAGCAGCAAATTTTTTACTGGAATAATAGGAAGAAAAAACTGGAAAAAATGCTAAAAAACTACGGATACTCAAAAGAACTATGCCGCTTAACAACGCCATATGTAAACCTGATATTGATAAAATATGGGCTAATCCAGCCGTACGTAATGCTTCATTTGTCTCATTTGAAATGCCAGCACGCTGCCCTGTTATGAGAGCAGCAGCAACACTCCCCTTTTCTCCTTCAAGGGCTATACGGATTCTTTGTGTCATCTTCGTGCGTAAATTTTCAATTTTCTGTAGAATGATAGCGAATATTCCATCAGGCTGCGAAACCGATATTTTTCTTGGTTTTCCTAAATAAACGCCTTGTGCCCCAATTCTTTTAAAATAATTATGAAAACTAAAATCGTAGCCTCCTGGACGCACTGGCCCAGAAAATGCACGAATCTTAACTTTCCCATATAGTCCATCACCAATTGCTAAGCCAGATGGCAAATATCTTGCCGATAAACGAATACGATGAAGACTATGGCATAATATGGGCTTTTCTGTACTCAAAACATCCAAAACTAAACGAAATCCCCCTTTGGTGCCTGACTCAATAGAAACAATTCTTCCCGTCAATGTGGTGACGATGTCACTGCTTAACATGGGTGTTGCAATACGCCACGTTTCTATTTTTGCCGCCAAAGCACCCAATATAATACAAAACAAAAATCCCACGGGAATCCATATTTTTCGATAAAAACGTGCAACATAGAATATTCCCAGAAAAATACTGACCAACGCCCCCAATTGTCCCCAACTTGGCTCCCACTCTAAATGAAAATAAAAAATGATTCCTAGGGCAAAAAAGACTAAAATCAGCGAAAAAAGGATACCAAAAGAAACTTCTTTATTGATACAATCTTCTAGCCATTTGCGAAAACGAATGATTACTTCTTTTGAGAGTGTCAATAAAAAAAGTTTTTGTTGGTTATAACTACCGTTCTTTGCATCATCATATCTAGAAAAAATACTCTGCCCTATTTGACATGGCTTTTTTCTTTCTGTAACAGATTTTTCGGATAAACCCTCTTTAACTTTACTTTGATAAAACATCCGCCCCCCACTTTAACTCGCAATAATGGCTATTGCACACCCCATCACCTATGCTAACATGATTTTTCTATAAAGTTCTATAAGTAATATCTCAGTTTAAAGGAAAATATTTCGTGTCTGTTATTACTCGTTTTGCCCCTTCACCCACTGGCTTCCTTCATATTGGTGGCGCTCGTACTGCTCTTTTTAATTGGCTTTATGCAAAACATACCGGTGGAAAAATGCTTTTACGAATTGAAGATACGGACCGAGAGCGCTCAACAGCAGCAGCTGTAAAAGCTATTATAGATGGCTTGCACTGGATGGGGCTTAGTTATGATGGCGCCCCTATTTCGCAATTTGAACGTGCTGAACGTCACCGCCAAATCGCCAAACAGTTGGTCGAAAATGACAAAGCATATTATTGTTATGCTTCACCTGAGGAGTTAGCTGAAATGCGTGAAAAAGCCCGTGCAGAAGGGCGCCCACCACGTTATGATGGACGTTGGCGGAACCGTGATCGTTCTGAAGCTCCTAAAGGTATTAAGCCTGTTATTCGCATCAAAGCCCCTGAAGATGGAGAAACGATTGTACATGATCGTGTTCAAGGTGATGTTCGTTTTCCTAATAAAGATCTCGATGACTTTATTATTTTGCGTTCTGATGGTTCGCCTACCTATATGCATGCTGTTGTCGTTGATGATCATGATATGGGCATTACACATATTATACGTGGTGATGATCATCTTACCAATGCTGCCCGACAAATGATCATCTTTAAGGCAATGGGATGGGACATTCCTGTTATGGCACATATTCCTCTTATTCATGGTGAAAACGGTGCAAAATTATCAAAGCGACATGGTGCACTCGGTGTTGATGCCTACCGAACAATGGGATATCTTCCTGCTGCTTTGCGTAATTACCTTGTCCGTTTAGGTTGGAGTCATGGTGATGACGAACTGATGTCGCTTAAAGATATGATTTCTTGGTTTGACATTGAGGATATTAACAAAGGTGCTGCTCGTTTTGATCTCAAAAAGCTCGATTCCATCAACGGACACTATATGCGCATGAGTAATGATCAAGAACTTTTTGATGCCGCTCTTAATATTCTACCAGAAACCGATAGGGGAGCACAAATTATTGAAAGACTTGATGAAAAACGCCGTGTTCAATTTTTAAAAGCAATCCCGCATTTAAAAGAACGTTCAAAAACACTGTGCGAACTGATTGACAATGCCTCCTTCATTTTTACGCAACGACCTTTACAACTTGATGAAAAGGCACAAATGCTCTTAGATAAAAATGGACGAACCATTTTAAATGATCTTTATCTTGCCTTGAAAGCTTGCCCCTCTTGGGATACAAAAACCCTAAATGAAACACTGCGCTCTTGTGTACAAACACAGAATCTCAAATTTGGATCTATCGCCCAACCACTGCGCGCAGCTCTTACAGGATGTGTAACATCACCAGGTGTTTTGGATGTTCTTATTTTATTAGGACGCGATGAATCCCTTAATCGCATCAAGGACCAACTTATCACAACAATATGTTCATGATGTGTACTGAGTATATTTTCTCAAATAGGGATCTATACAGATATCTCAACGTGCCCTAGAAGAGTTTTTATGTTATATCATTGAAATACATTTTTTATTGAGTAATAATGATCAATAAGGAAATATTTTAGATTGCATGTGCCCACTTTTAGAGGCAATCTACCTTTAAATATAAGTAAGAAAAGCTTCAGTTATACATCCCCCACTCTGATGAAGCAGAGTCTTAATTTTTAGAAGTGAAGGATCTGAAAGGAATACCGAATGTCTGAGAATAACGCATATATTATTGTGAATGATAAAAAAGTAGAGCTTCCCTTGCGTAAAGGCACGAGTGGACCTGAAGTCATTGAAATTGCTTCTCTCTACAAAAAAGCCGATATTTTTACTTATGATCCTGGTTTTACTTCAACAGCTTCTTGTGAATCAAAAATTACTTATATCGACGGTGATAAAGGCATATTACTTTATCGTGGTTATCCTATTGATCAATTAGCTGAAAAAGGAGACTTTCTCGAAAGTTGTTATCTTTTACTTTATGGTGAACTCCCAACACAGCAAGAAAAAAATGAATTTGATCGATGTATTATGCAGCATACCATGGTACACGAACAGTTTGCACGCTTTTTCCATGGCTTCCGCCGTGATTCTCATCCTATGGCCGTCATGGTTGCCTGCCTTGGCGCTATGTCTGCGTTCTATCACGACTCTATTGATATTACAGATCCTCACCAGAGAATGATTGCTTCTGTTCGTCTTATCTCAAAAGTTCCAACGCTTGCTGCTATGGCCTATAAATACAGTATCGGACAAGCATTTGTTTATCCACGTAATGATCTTAGTTATGCTGCAAATTTCCTTCGTATGTGCTTTGCTGTTCCTTGTGAAGAATATAAAATACCCCCTGTACTTGCTCGAGCGATGGATCAAATCTTTATCCTTCATGCAGATCATGAACAAAATGCTTCTACATCTACGGTACGTCTTGCTGGATCCTCGGGTGCTAATCCGTTTGCCTGTATTGCAGCAGGCGTTGCATGCCTTTGGGGACCAGCACATGGTGGTGCCAATGAAGCATGTCTAAAAATGCTACAAGAAATAGGTTCTATTGAAAGAATTCCTGAATTTATTGCACGTGCAAAAGATAAAAATGATCCTTTCCGCCTTATGGGCTTTGGGCACCGTGTCTATAAAAATTATGACCCACGTGCAAAAATCATGCAAAAAACCTGTCATGAAGTTTTAAAAGAACTCAACATTCAAGATGACCCGCTTCTTGATATTGCAATAGAACTTGAAAAAATTGCCTTAAGTGATGAATATTTTATTGAAAAAAAGCTTTATCCCAATGTTGATTTCTATTCCGGTATTACATTAAAAGCTCTAGGTTTTCCAACTGAAATGTTTACTGTTCTTTTTGCATTGGCGCGCAGTGTCGGGTGGGTAGCACAATGGAAAGAAATGATTGAAGACCCTGCACAAAAAATTGGTCGTCCTCGACAACTCTACACAGGTTATGCTATGCGTGACTATGTTCCTATAGATGAACGTGCAAATTAAAAAAAGAAATCAATAAAGCTTCAGTAAACTGAAGCTTTATTGAGAATAATCCAAAAACATCCTTTAAGAATTTTTATAAAACGTGATTTAAAAACTCTTTCTACAGAGGTAATCTCATCATAAAAATTTACTAAAAAATTCTAAGTTTTCAATTGAGAACATCCTTCTGCAAATTAGCCAAACATTTAGCAAAAAGAAATTGAAAATTTTACTTTATAATTCTCATTATCTTTAAGGGAAGTGTATTCCCTGTCATTGCCTCATGTTTAAAAACCTTATTATATACTAAAATCTAGCAATGTCAGAATTTTACTTTCTATCTTCTCTAGATAAAATTGCAAAAGGCTTACATTAATTGCTTCTTTAAAATGCCAAAAACTTCTTATCCCTCCCCAAGTAGATTAGAATAAAAATACTTTACATTTTATCCTGTTAAGAGCTTAAATTTTCTTTGTATTTAAGTTAATAGTTTTCCTCTTAAAAATAATTTATTGATTTTTAAATAAAATTATTAAAAATCATCATATAATCAACAAGAAGTGTACTTCTTTCCTGTATTTTTTATTCCCATACTTGATAAGAATAAATCATTTTTTTATAATGATATCTAGCATAATAAACATAGATAAATTTTTTACATTGCTCCAAAAGAGCTTACAGATTATAAAAACGCATGATGGTTTCATATTTGCCAGCTTATCTAATAGGAGAACATAATGAAATTATTAGCAGGAGCTCTTATAATAAGCGCAACACTGTTTACCCTATCGGCTAATTCTCAAACGCTGAAAATTGCAAGCGATGCTTCTTATCCGCCATTTAGTTATATTGACTCAAATAACAAGCTTCAAGGGTTTGATATTGATATATCTTATGCGCTTTGTAAAAAAATGAATGTTGAATGTACTATTGTCACACAAGACTTCGAAGGAATGATTCCCGGTCTTCTTGCCAAAAAATACGATGCTATCGTTTCTTCCCTTTCTCCTACAAAAGAGCGCTTACAAAAAATTGATTTTACAGATCCCTACTACAATACTGTACTCGCTGTTATCGTTACCAAAAATTCGGGAATTAATGAAATCTCAACACAAGATTTTAGAGGTAAAAATCTTGGAGTACAATCGAATACAACACAAGCTACATATGCCGAAGATCATTACGCCTCTGAAGGAGTGAATATCAAACTTTATCCTACAGCAACAGAAGCTAATCGTGATCTTTTAAGCCATCGGCTTGATATCATTATATTTGATAAATTAAAAGCATTAAATTGGCTTGAAAATGAAGGAAAAGATTGCTGCATCCTCCTAGGAACTCTAGAAGAAACAAATTTTCCTGTTGCAATTGCACTCCGTAAAAATAATAATGATCTTAAAAACAGTTTTAATAAAGCAATAAAAGAAATTCGCGCCGATGGAACCTATGAAAAAATTATGAAAAAATATTTTACTTTCGATACCGATTAGATATCACTATGAATTAAAATTCAGGCTTTATATTTAAGGAGTATTTTTAAACTCTTTATGGGACATGGAAATATAATTGGAATTTCGGCATTTTTGTAAGAAAATTTACATTTATCAAAATAACTTTTAATTGTTCTTCGATATCTAAACATTTTATAGAATATAATGAAACCTATAAGGTTGTATTTTTATCGTATCAAAATCTAATTTTTTCTTTATGTTCAAATTGAATAGCCTTATTTTCAAGAAAAATCCTTAATTTTTACTCATGAAATGATTCAAATCAATCATTTTGTGAAAATTAAGCTATCATACAAGCAATAAGATATTTATTCTTTTTTTATCAATAAAAAGATAATTTTTTGATAATAATGTCCAGCATAATGATCTAAAATAAACATCAATAAATTTTTGAATTGCTCCAAAAAAGCTTACAGATTATAAGAACATAGTGATTTCATATTTGCCGCTTATCCAATAGGAGAACATCATGAAACTATTAGCAGGAGCTCTTATAATAAGCGCCGCACTATTCACCCAATTGGCTGATGCAAAAACATTAAAAATTGCGAGTGAAGGCACCTACCCTCCCTTTAGTTATATTGACTCAAATAATAAATTGCAGGGACTTGATATTGATATATCTTATGCACTTTGTAAAAAAATGAATGTTGAGTGTACTGTTGTCACACAAGACTTCGAGGGAATGATCCCTGGACTTATTGCAAAAAAATATGATGCTATCATTGCCTCCCTCTCTCTCACACAAGAGCGCTTACAAAAAATTGACTTCACAGATCCTTACTACGATACAGCACTGGCTGTTATTGTTACCAAAGATTCGGGAATTAAAAAAATCTCAACACAAGACTTTAGAGGTAAAAATCTTGGTGTACAATCAAATACAACACAAGCTTTCTATGCAGAAGATCATTATGCTTCTGAAGAGGTGAAAATCAAACTCTACCCTTCCACAATAGAAGTGAATCGTGACCTTTTAAATCATCGACTTGATGTGATTATTGTTGATAAATTACAAGCATTAAATTGGCTTAAAAATGAAGGAAAAGATTGTTGTCTCCTCCTAGGAACTCTAGAAGAAACAAAATTTCCTGTTGCAATTGCACTGCGTCAAAATAATAATGATCTTAAAAATAAGTTCAATAAGGCGCTAAAAGAAATCCGTTTAGATGGAACTTATGAGAAAATTATGAAAAAATATTTTACAAGTGATATCTATTAAATATCAATATGATGTTTAAATGAAACCCGCTAGTTATTTCTGAAAAATATTATCTAACTCTTTCATGAGGAACACAAGAATGATTGAAAATTTAGCATTGCTATCATTTAGCAATGGTGGATGGGGAGCGGTTATACTTTCTAGTGCAGGAATGACATTGTCATTGGCATTATGTTGTGGACTTCTAGGACTTCCTCTAGGTCTTCTAAATGCAGTGATGATTCGATCCAATATTAAGATTGCCAAAGCGATGGCACGCCTCTTTTCAACGGTATTTCGTGGGCTACCAGAGCTTTTAACTTTGTTTTTAGTTTACTACGGGTTACAAAGCCTTATTCAAAATGTCTTTGACTATTTTAATTTTGAAGTCATGTTCAGTATCAATGCTTTTGTTGCTGGTGTTCTTGCGCTTAGTATGGTTCTTGCAGCTTTTTCTTGTGAAGTTTGGCTTGGAGCATTTAATATTTTTGATAAAGGCCAATACGAAGCGGCTAAAGCTTTAGGTTTTTCACGATCAACCACATTTTTTCGTATTGTCTTCCCTCAGCTCATCCGAAATGCCTTGCCAGGACTTTCTAATAATTGGCTTACTTTACTGAAAGATACATCCCTTGTTTCAACCATCGCACTTGTTGACCTCATGCGACAAACGAACTTAGCTGTCGCTGCTACCAATAAACCCATGCTATTTTATCTTGTAGCATGCTTACTCTATTTGTTATTTTCAGCGGTTTTTACTGCAATCTTACGCCATTTGGAAACATACACTCAAATAGGCGATAAAAAGGTGCTACGTCAATGATTCCTGAGTGGCTTTATTTCCTTTTCAATCCTGATCTTTTAAGCCATTATGGACCAAAATTTATTAATGGCTTTATTGTTACTGTTGAGCTTGTTTCTATTTCTTGTTCTCTTGGTTTTTTTCTTGGTATGCTTATTGCTTTTGCACGTCTATCAAAAAATACATTTTTACAGTATTGTGCAAACGCTTATGTCTATTTTTTCCGTGGCTCTCCTTTATTAGCTCAACTCTTCCTTTTTTATTATGGACTTGGTTCAATGAATGACTTCTGGCAGCAGGTTGGTTTGTGGTGGTTTTTTCAAAACGCGTGGTATTGTTGTCTTTTTATTTTTACTCTCAATTCTGCTGCCTATCAATCTGAGATCTTTAAAGGAAGTTTTCTATCCGTAACAACTGGGCAACGTGAAGCATCAAAAGCTTTAGGTCTAAGTAACTCTGTCACATTTTTTAGAGTTATTCTTCCACAAGCAATGATTGTAGCATTACGCCCCCTAGGAAATGAGTTGATTTTAATGATTAAATCCAGTGCTCTTGCCTCACTTATTACTGTTTATGATTTAATGGGGGTTGCTAAACTCACTTATTCACGGACTTTCGATTTTCAAGTTTACGTTTGGGCTGCTCTTATCTATCTCTTTATCGTTGAACTCATTCATCGTTTTATTGTTTTTATCGAACAGCGCCTCACTCGATATTTACGGTAAATAAAATGATCATAAAAAACTTTACAAACAAAAATATTAAATTAATCAAGTTATTCATCAATGAAAGAATAAAATAAGATGAATTTGAAAAATAATAAATCGATCTCTCCCTGTAAAAACCCTGTGATCTCTATTCGAAATCTAAATAAATGGTATGGAAACTTTCAGGTCCTACATGATATCAACTTTAATGTTCAAGCTGGTGAACATATCGTTATTTGTGGACCATCGGGATCAGGAAAATCAACGTTAATCCGTTGTATTAATCAATTAGAACAAGCACAAAAAGGTTCAATCTGTATCCATAATGTTGATATCCATACCGCTCCTATACAACAGCAAAAAAATGTTCTTCGTAAGATAGGAATGGTCTTTCAGAATTTTAATTTATTTCCCCACATGAGCGTTATACAAAATTGTATTTTAGCACCTATGACAGTTCAAGGACTTTCCAAACAACAAGCACAAGAACGGGCAATTCGTTACTTAACGCATGTTGGTATTGAAAAACACTGTGAAAAATATCCTTTACAACTTTCTGGTGGGCAACAGCAACGTGTTGCGATTGCCCGTGCACTTTGTATGGAACCTGAAGTCATGCTTTTTGATGAACCAACCTCTGCTCTTGATCCAGAAAGTGTGGGAGAAGTTTTAGACGTGATGGCTCGATTGGCCGATACAGGGATCACAATGCTTTGTGTTACCCATGAAATGGGCTTCGCACGTAAAGTCTCAGAAAGAATACTCTTTCTAGAAAATGGAAAAATTATTGAAGATACAGCCTCTGAAGAATTTTTTACTAATCCTAAAAGCCAACGTGCTTGTAATTTTCTTGCTAAAATTAAATATTAATTATTAATATATTGCTTTATTTATACAATTTTATTCCTGCTTTTTAAAAGAGTGATAATTGTTTGTGCGCCAACAACTCTCGATGGTACTTCAGTTTTCATTTTCTGTTCTACCATCTCAAAGGCATCGAGTTGTGCCTGTCGTATTAAAGGATTAAACAAAAGTTGTTCTACTTGTCTTGCTAACATGCCTGGGCGTAGAAATTCATCAAAATATTCCGGTACAATAGGCTTATCAGAAATAATATTGGGAAGAGCTGCACTCCATAAAATTATTTTAGGGAAAATAAAGAATTTAGAAAAACGATCAAGTTTATAGCAAAGGACCGTTGGAATTTTAGCTAATGCTAATTCAAGTGAAACCGTTCCAGATGCTGCAAGTGCAACATCTGCTTGTGCAAAAGCACGCCATTTTGCATCTTCACCAACTACAATTTCCACTTTGCTTTTCCAGCCTTGTACAAAATCACGAATTTTATCCGCTAAACGTGGTAAGGTTGGTAAAATAATACGTAAATGAGGAATACGTTTTACAAGAATCTCTACTGTTTCTCGAAAAATAGGCATTAAAGAACGAATTTCTAAATTGCGTGATCCTGGTAAAATAACTAATGTAGGCGATGATGTTTGTGTATCAATCAAATTTCTTTGTTCTAATTGGCATTTTTTTTCTGACTGAACTATCAAAAGGGAAGGATATGTCAAAAGACGATGTCCAACATAAGTCGTGGGAGGACCACCCAAATCTTGCATAATCTTTTCTTCAAAAGGAAAAACCGCTAAAACATGGTCAACAAACTTGCGCATAGCTTTAGCGCGCTCTGGACGCCATGCCCAAACGGTTGGTGCAACATATTTAATGATAGGAATAGAAGGCGCTAAAACGCGCACCTTTTTTGCAACACGATGCGTGAAATCAGGACTATCAATAATAATGAGGCAATCAGGTTGTTCTTGTGCAATAAATTTGGATAAATTGCGAATATGTAGCAACAATAATGGTAGTTTTTTCAATACCTCCTTTAAACCTATTAAAGCAATATCATGGGAATCAAAAAAGCTTTTTAAACCTAATGCCTTTAAATGCCTCCCCCCAACACCAATCAAATGAATATTGCATCCTGTTTGTTGTGATAAACAAGAAATTAAATCGGACGCAAGTAAATCACCAGATTCCTCCCCTGAAATCACAGCAATCTTTAAAAAACAATTATTCATGACCAAACTTTTCAAATGTCTCTATAAATAGAGAATATTTGTTGGCTTTTTCTATTGTTGTTTTCACCGATAATATTAGACTTCTATTTGCCTCCACCGCAACACCAGATAAACCACTCTTTGCAATATTCATTATTGTCGCGGGCCCAATTGATGGTAAATCAACGCGATTATCCTGTTGTGGTTTTGCACATTTTACAAGAACGCCACCTTTAAGGGGAATTTGCCCTCTTTCTCGCATTTCACAAACACGCCACAACATATTATCAGTTCCCTCAGCGCCCTCCAGTGCAACCACCCTTCCTTGGACAACGACAACGGCTTGCCCGATATCTAATTGACCTAACAGCTTTGCTGCTTCTGCTGCTAAAAAAATATCTTTTTTTTCTTTTCGCGTAGCACGCCGCACTGTTAAATCAAACTCTACGGGAGCTAAAAGATCTGCGACTATCTCGTGAGCACCAACAACACGAAAACCATACGTTTCAATAATCCGTATAAAAGTTTTTAATAACGCATCATCCCCTCTCTTCAAAGCTCCGATTAACTTAGGGAGAGCTAAAAATGTTGTCCAGTCCAGTCGCAATTGTTTAAGAAGTGGGCGCTTTTTCACACCACCTGCCAAAACAACATTATAAACTCCAGCCTCTTTTAAGATTTTAACGAGTCGCGCTAACTCCACAATTGATAGCTCGCAATGCTCATAGCGATAAAGAACAGAATCTGCCTCACCACGCAAAAGAACAAGAAAAGGATTCTCTCCATTCTTCTCAAGAGCCTGCGCAACAGTAATCGGTAGAACACCATTTCCTGCTATAATAGCAGTACGGCCGGAAAGAAAACTTCTGGCTCCCCACATAGGCATTTTTAATCCTTACGTTCTTTTACTCTATCACCTTCAAATTTTGGTGTACAATAAAAACGTTTTCCTTCTTCCTTAATAAAATTAACTATATCAAGAACAGACTGAGAAGAAGAATAGAAAGAAGCAACATCACTGACACGCTCTTTAAATGGTTTGCTATGATCAAAAAGCATGGCAACCGCATGACGGAGTGCATGAATATCTTGACGCTCAAGTCCTGCACGCTTCATGCCGATAATATTGAGGCCAGCAAGTTTTGCCTGTACCCCAACAGCTGTTCCATAGGGAATGAGATCACCAACCAATGCCGATACACCACCAATAAATGCATGATGCCCAACACGAACAAATTGATGCACAGCAGCACCCCCACCAATAATCACATAATCACCAATAATAACATGACCAGCTATCATCACATTATTTGCGAATGTTACATGATTCCCTACATGGCAATCATGAGCAATATGCGCATAACAAAAAAATTGGCAATTATCACCAACAACTGTCATTCCTACACTCGAATCGGAACCCCTATGCATTGTTACGCCTTCACGAATCGTGCAGTTTTTACCAATCGAAAGAGTCGTAGCCCCTCCCTTATGTTTATTATTTTGCGGATCTGCTCCCAAAACTGCATGAGAAAATACTTTACTCTTGGCTCCTAACGTTGTCTTCCCCATTATCACAACATGACTCATCAAACTGCATCCATCACCAATAACAGCATCTGAACTAATATGACAAAACGGTCCAACTTGTACATTCTCACCAAGCTGCGCTCCATTCTCCACAAGAGCAGTTGGATGGATTTTCGTACCGGACATTTTTAAATTCCCATCAAATATCTTTTATTCTTGTTCGACAATCATCGCAGCAATTTCTGCTTCAGCGACGCGGACATCTTCTACTTTTGCAACGCACGAAAAACGTCTCATACCAGATCTTTTTTTCAAGAGCTGAACATGAATCTTGAGCTGATCACCAGGCATAACCGGCTTACGAAATTTTGCATTATCAACCGTCATAAGGTAAACTAAATTTGTTTGCTTATTACCTAAATTTAAAAGTGCTATTGCTCCTGCTGTTTGTGCCATAGCTTCTAAAATCAAAACTCCAGGCATAACAGGCTTCGCGGGAAAATGTCCCGTAAAATGCGGCTCATTAATCGTTATATTTTTAATACCAATCGCTTCTTGCTCACCATCAATATCAACGATACGATCGATTAATAAAAATGGATAACGGTGCGGTAATATTGATAATAGTTTTTCAATATCGACAGCCTCTAAGTTTTTAGTCTTTTCACTGCTGATCATATCAGCGTTTCTCCTTTTTAACTTTTCCCATACTGCGCAACGTCGCTACTTCACGAAACCATTGTTTAAATGGTCGCGCTGGACTACCTCCCCATTTTTCGCCATCCGGAATGTCATTCATAACACCACTACGAGCAGCAATCTGAACACATTTACCTATTATGATGTGATCGGCTACTCCAACACCTCCGCCAAGCTGAGACATATCTCCTATCGATGTACTTCCCGCAATGCCACATTGAGCGGCAATAAGACAATAGCGGCCAATTTTTACATTGTGGGCAATTTGTACAAGATTATCAATCTTGCTTCCTTCACCAATAACAGTATCTTGAAATGTCCCACGATCAATTGTCGTGTTCGCACCAACTTCTACACCATCCTCAATAATAACGCGACCAAGCTGTGGAATTTTCTCGATTCCAGAAACGCCCCCAACATAACCAAAACCATCTTGCCCAATGCAAACACCAGGATAAAGCTGAACCTTATCACCTATTATAGAACACTGAACTGTTACCTTAGGAGCAATATAGCAGTCACATCCAATACGGCAATTTTCACCGATAACAGCTGTGGATGAAATAAGAGTTCCTGCACCAATCTCAACATTTCTACCAATAACAGCTCCCGCTTCAATACACACATCATGTGCTAACTTAGCCGTTGGATGAATATGCGCATGCGATGAAACCCCCTTCGATCCTAACCACGGCATTGGCTTGACAGAATCTGGAAACAAAATACGACCAATCTGAGCAAAGTCACGCTGTGGTGTGGATGTTACCAAAATTGCCATAGTTTTGGGAACTTTAAAAACAATCTCATTCGTACAAAAAACAGCAACAGCGGAACTGTCCAGTAAAGCATCAGAAAACTTCCGATGCTCTACAAAAACAAGAGAACCTTCCACAGCACTCTCAAGTGAAGAAAGAGTATTGATAACTTTATGAGAAAACTCTGGATTAAGAAGCTTTGCACCCGTCAACTCAGCAACATTTGCAACTGTCAATTGCCGGGACGGCGTAAAAAAAAATGTATCCGCCATCAAAACACTTTCTCTCCCAGCTTAAGCTATTCTCTTCTCTTCAAGTTTTTCCTTCTTAAAATCGCTCAAATCAGAACTTCGTAGAAATACCAAAATTCAATTGTTGCAAACGATCACCTTCCTGCTTCGTTATTGGCCAAGCATAATCAAAACGCAAAGGACCAAACGGAGAATCCCACATCAAACTCACACCTGCAGATGAACGCCAAGCACTTTTGGTATTGGTAACAGACGGTTCACCCTTAAAAACAGCTTTATAATTATTGCCATAAAGCGTGGCAATATCCGCAAATAAAGCACCGCGCAACCCGAACCCTTCAGGCACAACAGGGATAGGAAACTGTACTTCAGCAGTCGCATTCATATATGTCGTTCCCCCCAAGAAATAAACCTCACCTTTACTGGAAACCTGACGCGGACCTATTCCATTATATTTGAACCCTCGAATCATATCAGTATTCGCTTTAAACATATCGAAAATACGAACACCATCTCGGCCCATTCCGTGGATATAACCACCCCCAAAGGAAAGCAAACCAACAATATCTTTCTGGTCAGAAAGGGTCTTGTACACCATCGCCTTACCCGTGGTCTTCAAAAACTTTGCACTTCCACCAAGCCCTGCATATTCCTGAAGAAGGTGCACGTACCACCCATCATGGGGGGATCTCATATCATCAATCGTATTATAGGTGAAACCATAACTAATTGATGAACGTTTCCAAGGACTTTGTTTTGCAGCTTGAACAATCGCACCAGAATATTTCCCATATAATTCTATTACGTCACTCTCTTTGTCAAAATCATACTCTCCACCAAAATCATATTCTTCTTGCACATAAGAATAAGCTACATTAGCAGATAATTGATTATTAATAGGTAACGAAAACCGCAGCGATCCACCTGTCTGTCGTACATCATAGGCCTTATCAGCACGATAAGTACTACGAAAAACATCAACGCCAGCAGATAAACGATAACCTAAGAAATAAGGATCAACAAATGATAAATTATAATTACGAGATTTTTCTTGCCCCGCACCTAATCCTAAACGAACATATTGACCACGTCCCCCAAGATTACGTTCAGTAACAGAAACTTCAAGTGACATACCAGGACTTGTTCCCCCTGTTGTATACCCTCCAGAAAGAGAGAGATCTCCTGTTGAAGCTTCAACGACATCTATTACCAAAATAACTTGGTCAGATTGATCTGTGGGAACCATTGAAATATTAACGGCTTTGAAGAAACCTAAACTTTCTAGACGACGTTTTGCCCGCTGTAATAAAGTTTGATTGTAAGCATCCCCTTCGTTTAAATCAATCTCACGGCGAATGACGTAATCACGCGTTTTCTCATTGCCACGTATATCAATACGCTGAATATAAGCACGTGTCCCCTGTTCAATATTATATAAAATTGAAATTGTATGATTTGCTAAATTACGATTTCCCCGCGGTTCAACTTTAGCAAAAGCATATCCCGAATCAGCAACCTTGTTATTAATAATTGCAACAGACTGTTCAATATCTTCTGCACTATAGACATCACCTGGCTGGGTTTTAAGCACCCTTTTCACAGATTGAACGTCAATTCCATCAACATCACTTTCAACCTGAATATCACTAATTTTATAGCGCACACCCTCATCAAGAACGAAAGAAATTTTATACGTATTGCTTGCTGCATCAAAAGTCGCTTTAGAAGAAACTACGCGAAAATCTGCATAACCACGATTATAATAAAAGCGACGTAAAGCTTCTTCATCAGCAGCGAGACGCTCTTCACTGTAAACATCACCTCCCAACAACTTCGAAAAAATTCCTGAAGTTTTTGTTGAAATCACATCACGCAAACGGCGACTTCCAAAGACACTATTTCCCTTGAAAGTGATATCACCAATCTTTGTTTTTTGCCCTTCAACAACATTAAATACCACATTAACCCGCCCTTTTCCAAGGTTAATCGTTTGAACGTTGACAGTGATATTATTACGACCAAGAGTTTTATAAGCTTCACGAATTGTATTTATATCAGCAGAAAGCTTAGCAGAATTAAAAGGCTCATTCGGTTTTAAAGAAATAAACCGCTTAAGATCTGGGTCTTTAAAAGATTTATTTCCCTGAAACAATATCTGATTGACAACCTCATATTCTTTTACGAATACAACCAATTTATCACCTACCGGATTTATTTTAACATCATAAAATAAACCCAATTCGAAAAGATTCTTCACAGCATTATCAACATCAGCACTGGAAACCCCTTGTCCAGCCTTAATCCCCATATTGTCTCGAATCGCCTGAGAACTTACAAACTTATTCCCACGAACCTCAATAGAACGGACTACAGATGCTTGTATTTCTCCAACCGCAGCAATTGACATAAAAACCGTTGCTGGGGTAATCATCCCCATTTTTAACACCAATACAGATGCTGCATTTAAAAACTTTGAATTTGTAGTCATTGGCTTTTTTACCTTACTCTTGTTCCTTGGACATGATGCCTTAAAAAGCTAACTGCCATAACAACCTTTTTACAGCGAGACTTTTCATTCCTTAATTACTCATTATAATGTACGACGCCACAACATTTTGCAGACATGGTAAACAACCTTCAATTTGTTTTCGCTATTATTACTCAATTTATAAAGCGTTTTCCATAATTTAATTAGCTAAACCAACAAAAATAATCGTTAAAAAAGACAAAGATCATAAAAAGGAGAAGAATGGAAAAACCTAAACGAAAAATAATTCCTTGGATTTTAGCAGATATTTCCCTCCCAGTAATGACCTCAATGACATGCAATAAAAGATGCCCACCATCAAGCGGTAGAATCGGAAAAAGGTTAATAAGCCCAACACTTATTGAAAGAAAAGCTGCCAAATTCAACAAAGAGACAAAACCTGTCTCGCTCACTTTCCAAGCAATTTTAACGGTTTTAGAAGGTCCACTTAGCCGACAACGGTCCTCTTTTCCTCCTATTAAACGACTCATAAAAAGAACGGTTTGAGTGACGATAAACACAGTACGGTCTGACGCTTCTCTTACAGCTGTTACAAAACCATAGCGAATATGTTTTATATAAGTTGGATCTAAATGTGCAGGATTATTTAAATCAATAGGAACACCTACACCTATCATAGCACTTCGTGTTCGATTACCAAATCCATCATCTCGCTCAACGATTTTCGGAGTAATCACCGTTGTAAAGAATCGCCCCATGCGTTCTATTTTAAACTCTATGGGTTCTCTTCCGTGAAAAGCCACATAATTCATCAAATCTTCAAAACTTTCAACCCGTCGTCCATCCATTTCAACAAAACGATCACCTAACTCCAAACCAGACTGAAGAGCAGGGCTATCTTTTACCAAAGAACCAACAACGGGCTCAATAGCTACACGACCATAGATAAAGAAAAAAAATGTTAGAATAACAACAGTAAAAAGGGCATTGAAAAAAGGACCGGCAAAAACAGTTGCTGCTTTTTTCCAAGCATGCGCACTAGCAAATGAACCGTCAACAATCAGAGATGATTGGGATGATACCGTATCATTTTTTTTCTCATCCCCAACAAACTTTACATACCCTCCTACGGGGATAAGTGCTAAGCGCCACTTCGTGCCATGCTTATCTTTATAACTCGCTATTTCTGGCCCAAATCCAAGCGAAAAAACTAACGCCTTAATACCACACCACCGACCAATGAGATAATGCCCAAATTCGTGCACAAAAATGATAATCATAATGATGAAAAGAATACTCAAACTTCTTAAAAGAAAATCACCCATAGTGACGATATAATTTAAAAGTCCCAAACTACCTTCTCCCAATTAGATCATACTAAAAAGATTAAAAGGTGCATCCATATCAGACATAAATGAACCAATTAAATAAAGAAGAAAAGCTGCCCCTACCAATCCATCTATACGATCCATAAAACCACCATGTCCAGGCAATAAAGAACTAGAATCTTTAACAGAAAACCGTCTTTTGAGCCATGATTGTCCTAAATCACTCAATTGTGAAACAATTGACAAAACAAGTGTAAGGAGTGGCACAAAAAAACTTGCTAAATTTATATCAAAAAATCCAAAAGCAACCCATATACCACCGAAAACTCCGACAAATGTACCACCAAGTGCTCCTGACCATGTTTTATTAGGAGAAAATTGTGGTGCTAATTTAGGTCCCCCTAATGCACGTCCGATAAAATACCCACCAATATCTGTTCCCCACACTATCGTAAATAAGAAAATAACAACTTGGAACCCCAACATTTCATGATCCCGTAGAAAGCATAAAGCAACAACAGGAAAAGATGCATATAAAAAACCACAAAAAACCCAACCACTCTTTTTTATAGATATAATAGCCAACACCGCAGCCAAAACGATTAAAACACAAAAAATCAATGAAGCAGATACACTCAACACTAAAAAAAAGCCAAAGATCAAATAAAAGGTACCTGCTAATATTTTTTGTAAAATACACCATTTCTCTTTAGTAATACTCATCCACTCATAAAGAACAAAACCGCCAATACACCATACAAATAAAAAAAAGGAGATTCCTCCCAACCATGTTAGATACAATGCAATAAAACCAAACACAAAAGCTGTCAGAACACGATAAACCAAATTAGACAAAACAACATCCAAACAATAAAAATAGAAAATACAAGCTCTAAAATTGACGTAAGAAAAACCTCCCTACGCAATATTTTTATTTCATACTTGTATAAATTTCCCTTATAATTTATCATAAACAATTTAGTTTACCAAGATAGCGCTTATGAGACAAATAATCAATGAAAACAGCTTCGAAAATCTCCGTCAAGATTGATCCTAAAGTATTTTTTTTTAATATTTTCTCAAATATAAAATGAAAAAGCAGCTACCTATGCCCCATATAAATTAACTAATATAGGTTTCATATAAAAACACTTCTCTATCAAATATTCGTCGTAAAAAAACGAATTACACCATATAGCATCTGCTTCATCGATTATACTCACATGTTTTATAATGGAAAATAAGAGAAAGGTTAGGTTTGTTTTTTTGTGTTATATTCTTTCCCCAACCCTCATCTTAGAATATTTAAATAATTTCTAAGAATGCTTTCATTATGCTGTTTAACAAAGACATGCTAAACTGAAAGCCCTCACCACGCTGCTCAATAGCGTCTTCCAGCAAAGGACATGATTTACCACGCAGATTAAAAAATTAAAACATCTGCCCTTTCAAATCAATCTCTCCCATATCAAAATGATAAAATACCTTCCTGCATCACACCTTGTTATCACAGAGCACACCACTTCCCTTATCTATAGATAATAATTTACAGGCTGGGAGTAAACATCCTTTTCTAACAACAAAATCGTCTTAAACGTGCATAATTTCAGATTCTTTTACGGCTAAAATTTTATCAATATCAGCAATCGTTTCATCTGTGAGTTTTTGAACTTTTTCAGACAAACTATGGGCTTCATCTTGTCCAATTTCACCATCTTTTTCTAACTTTTTCAAATTGTCCATACCATCCCGACGAACATGACGTGTAGCAACACGCGCTTGCTCTGCATAGTGATGCGCAATTTTTACAAGTTCTTTACGGCGCTCTTCATTCAACTCAGGCAAAGGAATACGTAAATTCGTACCCTCAGTTATGGGATTTAAACCAAGACCAGAATCGCGAATAGCGCGCTCTACAGCTCCTACCATCGTTTTATCCCATACAGAAACAGAAAGCATCCGAGGCTCGGGAACAGAAATATTAGCAACCTGATTTATGTGCACAACAGAACCATAAGATTCAACGGTCAACGGCTCTAATAAACTGGCCGATGCACGTCCAGTCCGCAAACCACCTAATTCATGTTTAAAAGCCGTAATAGCACCATCCATGCGACGTTTCAGATCATCCATAATTGATGTAACATTCATATTTCTGTCTCCTTCAATTGTCCTTTGAAGCTTACCCTTATTCTGATACTATTGTAAAGCGTCCTGTTCCATTCAAGACCTTAGCCAAACCGCCTTTTTCATGAATGGAATACACAATAATCGGTACATTGTTCTCACGTGCTAAAGTGACCGCCGTTGAATCCATAACAGATAATCCCCATTGTAACACTTCAACATGTGTTAATTGGTCAAAACGCTTAGCCGTAGGGTCTATCTTTGGATCTGCTGAATAAATACCATCAACTTGTGTTCCTTTAAGAAGGACATCCGCACCAATCTCAGCTGCACGCAAAGTAGCAGCAGAATCAGTGGTAAAAAATGGATTTCCTGTACCACCCGCAAAAATAACAACTTTTCCCTGATTCATATAAGCTATTGCTTTACGTTGCGAAAAACTTTCACAAATTTGTGGCATAGCAATCGCAGAGAGTACAACAGTTTCAACCCCTAATTTTGTCAAAGATGTTCGCAATGCTAAAGAGTTGATAGCAGTTGCAAGCATTCCCATATGATCACCTGTCACTCGGTCTCCACCATGTGAAGCAACAGCAACGCCACGAAAAATATTTCCCCCACCGATAACAACCGCAACTTCTATCCCCATTGTGCGCACTTCTGCAATATCAGCGGCAATACGATCTACAACAGAAACATCAATGCCAAAACTTTGCCCCCCCATAAGAGCTTCACCAGAAGCCTTTAAAAGAATACGTTTATACGGAAGTGCTAATGCCATTAATAATCTCCCCAAAAGCACATTTACTTTTTGCTTTTGACATCACTAAGGGCACCACTTTTTTCACGTGACGCCCTCTCAACAATTACATCATCCCCATCAGAGATTCTACAACCAACGATATGACTTTAAATCTCTAATCAAGAGTTTGCAATAACTAGCCTTTTACAGCAGCAGCAACCTCTGCAGCAAAATCAGACTCCTCTTTTTCCACACCTTCACCCAATGCAAAACGAATAAAGCCTGTAATTTTTGCTGGTGCGCCAATTGATTTTTCAGCATCCTTTAAAGCTGCCTCAACAGTCATATCAGGATTCATAACGAAAGCTTGAGAAAGCAAAACAACCTCTTCAAAAAACTTACGCATACGTCCTTCTACCATTTTTTCAATGATATTTTCAGGCTTTCCAGACTGACGTGCTTGATCTGAAAAAATTGCTTTTTCACGTTCAACAGCAGCAGCATCAACATCTTGTGCTGTAAGCGCTAAGGGATTGGTTGCTGCAATATGCATCGCAACCTGCCGACCAAAAGCAAGAGCAGCCTCTTTATTTCCTGTTGTTTCAATCGCAACCAAAACACCAAGCTTACCAAGACCATCAGCTACACTATTGTGTATATAAGTCGCAACAACACCATTCTCAACAGACAATTTAGCGGAACGACGAAATGTCATATTTTCGCCAATTGTACCAATTGCATCTTTAATCGTAAGCTCTACAGTCTTCTCAGAACCAGGATAAAGAGAAACAGAAACAGATTCAACATCACCTGGCGTATCTAAAGCAGCAGTTGCTACATTTCGCACGATGTCTTGGAATCCGGCATTGCGTGCAACAAAATCTGTTTCAGAATTAATCTCAACCAAAACCGCATTTAAATCTTTTGATACGACTCCGATTAATCCTTCAGCCGCTGTACGACCAGCCTTTTTATCTGCTTTAGCTATTCCTTTTTTACGAAGCCAATCAACAGCAGCTTCTATATCACCACTGGTTTCAGCTAGAGCGGCTTTACAGTCCATCATACCAGCGCCAGATAGTTCTCGAAGTTCTTTTACTTGTGCAGCAGTAATGCTCATATTTGCCTCTTTATTTTGTAATAGTGAAAGCGTGCAAAACCCCTCTGCACGCCTATAACTTCTTCTCTAGATAATAAAAGTACCTTAATTAGGCGTTTTATATTATTCAGAAACTTCTGAAACCGCATTTTCTTCCAAAATAGGCTCAACAGGCGCATCAACTTGAGCTCCTAAATCAATACCCATTGCTCCTTGCTGACGTGCAATACCATCAAGGGCGGCACGAGCAAAAAGATCGCAATAAAGAGAAATTGCACGTGAAGCATCATCATTACCTGGTATCGGATGCGTTACGTCATCAGGATCGCAATTGGTATCAATAATAGCAATAACAGGAATGCCTAAACGTTTTGCTTCCTGAAGAGCAATATTTTCTTTATTCGTATCGATGACAAATATAAGATCTGGAACAGATCCCATATCTTTAATACCACCAAGCGCACGATTAAGCTTTTCACGGTCACGTTCAAGATTTAAACGTTCTTTTTTAGTAAAACCTTGCGCCTCAGCAGCAAGAATTTTGTCAAGCTTTCGCAAACGATGTATTGAATTGGAAATCGTTTTCCAGTTTGTGAGCATGCCGCCAAGCCAACGTGCATTAACGTAATACTGGGCAGAACGATTCGCTGCGTCAGCGATAATATCAGATGCTTGCCGTTTCGTACCAACAAAGAGAATACGACCACCACGCGCAACAGTATCTGAAACAAGTTTAAGCGCTTGGTGTAAAAGCGGAACGGTCTGAGCAAGGTCAATAATATGGATATTATTACGCTGACCATAAATATAAGGAGTCATTTTGGGATTCCAACGATGAGTCTGGTGACCAAAATGCACACCTGCTTCTAAAAGCTGGTGCATAGTAAAATCGGGTAGTGCCATAAATTTTATCCTTTCCGGTTCAACCTCCGCGGAAAAAGCAGGAAAACCTACTACCGGCGGATGCTTGCTAGAATTTTCTCACAAATTATTTTCAAACACCCAAACTCCGCGTGTGGAATAGCGCAAACATACTAATATTTGATTCTTTTTCAAGTCATTTTCTTTAATCATTTAATATTTGCATTTTCACATTGATTAAGATCTTTTCCAAGCTCCAAGAATTCAAGACTGTTCAATTTTGCACGCACTGAAAAAGTTCCATAATCTATATGAAGATCACGCATGATACCATTCTCATGTAAGAGAAAACTGCTACGATAAACCGGCAAACCATCTTTATTTTCTCCATCATCAAAATAAGAAATTGTCACAGGCCAATATTTGTCTTCATCCAATTTTCTCACTTTTTCCGTTTCGCTATCAGATAAAAGCGCCTTCTTTTCCCCTATGACGATACTTTCTTTTATAACTTTATCTGCTTTATTTGTCCCATCAAATACAGTAACATTATAAAAATGATGTCCTGCTTTTGCATGGCGGATAATATTTTTTAGTTGCATCATTGGAAATTCAGCCATTGCAAGCTTATACTTTTTTTCCTTTGGCTTTTTTAAAGTAACTGTAATACCATCTTGAGTACGCTCCGCGACCCCCTCAGCACGATGCGCAACCTCTTCTCCCTCCTGATCTGTAATATTAAAACGAAATGTACGGCTGTCTCCTGTTTCATAACTCGTCGTCTGTTGATCCGTTAAACGTACCGGCATATCTTCAATGTGAACACGGCTAATAAAACGAAAACGTGTGCTATAGCCTTGGCATGCCGAACCAGTAAGCTCGTAAACCATTCGCCCTGACATCGCAGAAATTGTCATGTCATGAGAAACGCTATCAAGATGAAAATCATAAATTGCTCGATGAGGCACAATAAAAATAGGCTCTTCAGCTCTCGCTGTACATAAAAAAACAATATATAAAATTATTATAAATAATGATCTAATCATTCCCAAATTCCGAACTTTATCCCCGTTGCATAACATCATACAATAAGGCAAAAAAGGCTAATTTCTCAATTAACCACACATTTCCTTAAATCAAAAAATAGATTATACAATGAATGTATTATAGAGTAGCTATGGAGTTTAAATTATGACCAATATGATTGAAAAAAACTTAGAGAATTTCGGAATCACTCTTCCTGAAGTAATCCCCCCCCTTGCCAATTACATCACCACTTCACAAAGTGGCAATCAACTCTTTATTTCTGGACAACTCCCTCTTATTAATGGAAAACCAATAGCCATCGGTAAAGTTGGTGAAACTGTGAATACCGAACAAGCCCAAAAAGCATCAGAAGCTTGCGCTATCAATATTCTCGCTCAACTCAAGGCAACTCTAGGTGACTTAAATAAAATAAAACGTGTGGTAAAAATTACTGTTTTTGTGGCTGTAGATTCTCATTTTACCGATATTCCTTTTGTTGCCAATGGAGCTTCTAATTTATTCGTCAATATCCTTGGTGAAATTGGAAAACATGCCCGTTCTGCTATTGGTGTTGCCTCTCTTCCTATGGATGTTCCTGTAGAAGTTGAAGCCATCATAGAAATCTAAGCCTTCATTAAGACAGTGCACCATCCTAAATATAACTAAAGTCAAAATACTTCTTTGTCTTAAACTCTGATAAACTTTGTATTTTTTCGTTTTTAATTAAAATCTTAAACTTACAATAAAAGGAAATATTTGTATGAAACAAGCTTATGACAATAACAATATTTTTGCTAAATTGATTCGCAATGAAATCCCTTCTGTTCGTGTCTACGAAGATGATGATGTTATTGGATTTATGGATATCATGCCACAGGCACCAGGTCATACGCTGGTCATTCCTAAAAAAGGCTCTAGAAACTTACTTGATGCAGATACTGAAACATTATTTCCTGTTATTAAAGCTGTTCAAAAAATTGCAAATGCCGTCAAAAAAGCCTTTCAAGCAGATGGCATAACTGTCATGCAATTTAATGAAGCAGCTAGTCAACAAACCGTTTATCACCTCCATTTCCATATTATACCACGTATGGAGGGAATAGAACTTACCCCTCATAATAATATAATAACGCCTACAGAAATACTTGAAGAGAATGCAAAGAAAATCCGTGCAGCCTTATAACACACTCTTAAGTTGTTGTGCTTTTTTTTCCTACACGTTTTTTTGTAAAATTTTCCATTTTACTTTTCTTTGAACTTGCAGATATATCGGAAGATGAAATTTCTAACTGTAAGCTTTCTTTTTTGCCATTTGATTTTTGTGTCAATACGCGAACAATGCCACCGTTGCGTAACTTTCCAAATAAAATTTCATCAGCTAATGGCTTTTTAATATATTCTTGTATAACACGCCCTAATGGGCGTGCTCCCATCTGAGAATCGTATCCCTTATTGGAAAGCCATAAAGTTGCAGAAGGGCTTAATTCAAAACAAATTCCCCGATCAGCTAATTGTGCTTCAAGCTGAAAAATAAATTTTTGCACTATCTGATTGATGATTAAATGAGATAAAGGTGCAAACGGAATAATTGCATCTAACCGATTACGAAACTCTGGTGGAAATAACCGATTGATTGCTTCTATATCCTCACCATCACGATGTACTTTCCCAAATCCAATAGCTGATTTTGCCATATCTGAAGCACCAGCATTGGTTGTCATAATCAAAATAACATTGCGGAAATCAATTTTCTTACCATTATGGTCTGTTAATCTACCATAATCCATTACCTGCAATAAAATATTAAATAACTCTGGATGTGCTTTCTCAATCTCATCTAGCAATAGGACTGCGTGAGGCTTCTGATCAACAGCATCTGTAAGGAGACCTCCTTGATCAAACCCTATATAACCTGGAGGAGCTCCGATTAAACGTGCTACCGTATGCCGTTCCATATATTCTGACATATCAAAACGCAATAATTCAATGCCTAAATATGATGCAAGCTGTTTCGCAACTTCAGTTTTTCCTACACCTGTTGGTCCTGAAAATAAATAACTTCCTATTGGTTTATCCGGTTCGCGTAAACCTGCTCGCGCCAATTTTATGGATGAAACTAAGACGGAAATTGCCTGATCTTGCCCATAAACAACATGTTTGAGTTCTCTTTCAAGCTTACTCAGTATCTTCTGATCATTCCGAGAAACTGTTTTTGGTGGAATTCTTGCAATTGTAGCAACAGTTGCTTCAATTTCTTTAACACCTATACTCTTCTTGCGTTGTTTTTGTGGCAAAAGCTTTTGCGCTGCGCCACTTTCATCAATAATATCAATTGCTTTGTCAGGTAACCTACGGTCAATTATATAACGCGAAGATAATTCTACCGATGCCTTCATCGCCTGATCTGTATATTTAATCTGATGAAAATCTTCAAAGTAAGGCTTCATTCCCTGCAAAATCTTAATCGCATCTGTAACAGAAGGTTCATTAATATCAATCTTCTGAAAACGACGCTCTAAAGCACGATCCTGTTCAAAGAATTTGCGATATTCTCTGTAAGTCGTCGAACCAATACATCGCATAGTTCCAGAAGATAATACAGGTTTTAAAAGATTTGCTGCATCCATATTTCCTCCTAATGTCGCTCCTGCTCCAATTAAGGTATGAATTTCATCAATAAATAAAATAGCATCTGGATACAGCTCAAACTCTTTAATAACTTGCTTTAAGCGTTCTTCAAAATCACCGCGATAACGTGTACCAGCAACAAGCCCCCCCATATCAAGAGAAAATATTGTTGCATTTGATAAAACTTCAGGCACTTGCCCATCAACAATGCGCTTTGCCAATCCCTCAATTATAGCGGTTTTCCCCACTCCAGGATCACCAACCAAAAGCGGATTGTTTTTTGACCTTCGACATAAAATCTGAATCATGCGTGAAATTTCTACTTCACGGCCAATTAATAAATCAATTTTTCCATTAAGCGCTTTACAATTGAGATCAACACAATAATTCGTTAAAGCACTTGTTCCTCTTTCACCATTATCCGAAATCTGCTGATCTAATTGCTCTTCAAGTCCTTCAAGTAACATGGATAACCCATCATCACGTGTGATACCATGCGAAATAAAACGTACAGCATCATAGCGTGTCATTCCCATTTCTTGAAGAAAATATGCTGCATGGCTTTCACGTTCAGAAAAAATTGCAACAAGAACATTTGCCCCCGATACTTCATCTTTTCCAGCTGATTGTGCATGAATCACCGCACGTTGGATAACACGCTGGAAAAAAGCTGTAGGCTTCGTATCCTCATCAGTTCTAATCTGTTCATCTAACTCTGAGCGAAGATAATTGGTTAAGCGCTCTCGCAATTCCTCCACATCTACCTGGCAAGCCTGAATAACAGAATTTGCATCGGCATCATCTAATAGCGCAAGTAGAAGATGCTCTAATGTTGCGTATTCATGCCGTGCTTGAGTAGCAATTGTTAATGCACGATGCAAAACCTCTTCAAGACTAGGTGTAAAAGATGGCATAATTCCTCACTTCCATTCCATTACACATTGTAACGGATGTTCATTTTGACGCGCACACTCCCTCACTTGTAATATTTTCATTTCAGCAACTTCATAAGTATAAGTTCCACATTCTCCTATCCCACTGTGATGAACATTTAACATTATTTGCGTTGCCTCTTCGAAACTTTTTTTAAAAAAGTTCTTCAAAACGAAAACAACAAAATCCATAGGTGTGTAATCATCATTAAGCAAAAAAACTCGACATAATTTAGGTTTTTCGAGTTTTGCTCTAGCCTTAGGCATTATAACCGCACCATGCCTAACTTCATCCCAATTCTTGCCCTTTTCATTATGCATAATATGAGCTATAGAGTTTATTATGAGCGTCTGTCCCATTACCGTTCTCCATGCAGCACATTTTTATTAATTTTAAATTCTTTCATAGCTATTGCAATACCTGTATGTATTAGGAAAAGATTCCCTCTATGGTTAGACTTCAATCCCTCACTCATAAAATAACTTCTGTAAACAAATTAGTAATACCATTCGTCTAAACTGCATCAACAAATTACAGAAAAGGAAGCTTTATAGAAGTTTTTCTGGATAAATGGAGAAATAGGATACTGCAAGTGTATATTAATTATCAAAAAATTATGCGCTACTGTAAAACAATAGCAATTTCTTTTGTTGTGTTAGCTTTTTCTTACTGTTGGGCATCAGCCACACCTCAAGGAGCCTATCCTGATAAGTATGCGGCTATTGTTATAGATGCTACTACGGGAAAAACTCTATTTCAAGCCAATGCAACACTGAAACGTTATCCTGCTTCTTTAACAAAAATGATGACATTGTACTTACTCTTTGAAGCTATGCAGATGCGTCGTGTGACACCAAATACACCAATTCCTGTTTCACATTATGCAGCAATGCGTCCACCGACAAAAATTGGGTTTAAAGCAGGCCAAACAATTTCTGCAGAATCAGCAGCTAAAGCACTCATTACAAGATCCGCAAATGATGTTGCTGCTGCCATTGCAGAATATCTTGGAGGTAGTGAAAAAAAATTCGCTCAAATGATGACTATAAAAGCTCGTAAACTTGGCATGAAACATACACATTTCGCAAATGCTTCAGGACTTCCGGATGTGCACAATTATTCTACAGCACGAGATATAGCGACTTTGTCATTAGCTTTACGTAAACATTTTCCAAAACAATATAAATTGTTCAAAACAAAAAGTTTTAATTTCCGTGGACATAAAATTAACAGCCACAATAAACTCGTTAAAATAATGAAAGGTGTCGATGGAATTAAAACAGGATACACACAAATGTCAGGTTCTAATTTAGCAACTTCAATGCGTCTTGATGGGCGCTCTGTTGTCGCTGTTGTTATGGGAGGTAAATCATCTACTGCACGTGACGAGCATATGGCTAGCCTATTGAATCAATATTTACCCAAAGCAAGCCAAATGAAAAGTGGTGAACGTTTAATGGCTTCTGTACGCTACCACTTACCGACTGGCGCCAATACTCCTATACCGACCATTAAAGCTGATTCAAGTAATTTTGACGATGAAATTGCAACTATGTTGACAGCATTTGCAGAACAACCTAAAAACTCCAATATCGCAATAACGGCTGTAAACAAGGTAATTATACCAATACCAAACCCTCAAAAAACTATACCGGTTGAGACTCATAAAATTGTAACAGCCTCTTTGTCCACAAATGCCGGATGGGCTATCCAGATTGGTTCTCTTCCTAGTGAGGAACAAGCAAAAACTTTACTTTTAAAAGCAAAAAATATAGCTTTTTCTACTTTAAAGCGCGCATCTTCACACATGCAACTGTTTGAAAAAAGTGGGCAGCGTTATTACCGAGCCCGCTTTACAGGGTTTCAATCAAAAAAAGCTGCATTTGATGCTTGCTCTACATTAAAGAAAGCAAATTTTAACTGCTATACTGTAGCCTACTAAAAATTTTTGAATTCTGCGTTAAGGATAGTATTATGACAGATAATGCTTTTGCTTCATTCCATAAAAAAGAAATTTTATTGAAGCAATCATCCCTCCTTTCATTGCGTTCTCTTCACGATGCTGCCGCAAAACTTACTGGTTTAAAATGTAATTCGACTGCATTAGATACACAATCTCTTGTTAACCTTCTCATTTGCCAAACAATACGCAACCGTCGTCTCATAATGCCTCCTGTACGCATTCACTTACGCGTTGCTAGCCAAACTGGTAATGTGCCTATTAAAATCCGTCTAGGAGCAACAAATATCTAATTCTACAGACCATCTCTAAAAAATTATTTTATTACTAACCATTATCTACAGCCTTAGGAAGCCCTTTGATAAACATACTTTTTTCTTAAATTATGGAATGTGCTGACAGCTTTTCCAACTATCTAATGCCTCCAAGCTTTCAATAAAACCATTATTAAAGACATAAAAAACACCCAATATTTTTCCACTTCTGGATTTAATATAAAAATTATCCTTGATATCTTTTTGGAAAAAATGAATAGTTTCATTGGATGAAAGCTTATCATTTTAGGGATTATTGTAAAAGTTCAATAAAGGAAGTCCCTCTTAATAATGGTGCCTCTACAACATAAACGCTGTAAAAAATAATCTAATTCCTCTTACTTTTATTTCTTTCAACAGACAAAGCAAATTGGAAAATACAAATACATCGATGAAAAAACGTAAAAGAAATTATCAGATTAAATATCGTGATAACGATTTCCATAAGATTTTAATTTATAATTTATTTTTTGTATATTGAATAAGAGGTTTTCGTAAAATTCTCTTATTTTCTTTTATTGAATCAGTCAAAGTCGTTCGCTTGCTCATCACGAGCAAGATTGGCATATAAACTATTTAAAAAAGAAATCAAAATATCTCTTATGAATCATTTCAAATACTCTAGGATCTTTTGTAACATTGAAAGTTGAAAAAAAGGATGATAGTGTTGGTTTTTTCCGTCTATAAATAAAGATGCTTATACTCTATAGATTTTATACCATTCATGGAAAACTTACATTGTATTATTCATATGCAAAATACTGATTTATAAAGATAGTTCATTATTTTTTATGTTAGATGAGAATCTCGAATATCTTAAGATTCTCTCATTTGAAATTTATTTATGTTGAATCAATCAAACCCCTTCTATTGCATGTTATGAGCGAGATTAGTAATCTGTACAAAAAAGATTCAAAATGTCTATAATGAACTGTTTCAAATGCCAAAGGCTTTGATCCCCATAAAGGGGGGCTGGCAGAGTTGGTAATCGTGCCGGCGTACTCTTTTTATTAAGTATAAAGATGGGGATAGCTCAATGGATTTATCGTTATACCATTCACAAATGCCATCGCGAAATGAGTTTGGAAGCGTTAAGAGATATTTCTTTTAAAAAAAACTCATGAATGAGTAACACGATAATGTTCTATCGTGTGCATTCTATTCTCATAAGAATTTTGATAAATATTTTTTAATGTATACGTTATTATTTATTTTAGTTTTTTTGATGGTACAGAATTATAAATAAAAAAGATATTTCCAATATATCTCTTAATTATTGTAAATTAGCGTTTCTTTTCAAGGTATTTTTTTACCATACTAGGTACCAAAAAATCTTCACTTCTAAAAATTAAAATCTTTAAAATTCTCTCTCCTCATCATAATTATTCAGATTTAACACAAATTTTCCTTGGATACTCAGGCATAATCTTCCATTACTTAAAAGATATGGCTATGGAAACTTTTAAAAGCCATAAAACCCAGCTAAAAAATAATGGCAGACTGATCACTAATTTTACTTTACGCTTTTTTATTTTTTCTAAATTAGACTTTTTTCCCATTTTAGAAACAAATCAGATAGATACTGATACTACTCCCCCTCCAAACTTGCATGCCAAAACTACTATTCGTTAAGAAAACACTGAATCATCTCAAATTTATTTCAAGCTGCTGTTGCATTAAAGTGGAATTTTGATTTATAAGTAACAAAAAAACATAAGCTTTATCAGGAAATACGATCCCCCTCCCAAAAATTCCAGTTATGGATTGAAAAATGTTTCAGCTCCTAACAAGATATTGTATTGACTGCAAGACCACCTTTACTTGTCTCTTTATAGCGTTCACTCATATCATGACCAGTCTGGTGCATTGTTTCTATACAAGCATCAAGAGAAACAAAATGATCTCCATTACCATATAATGCAAGAGAAGAAGCCGTTACCGCCTTAACAGCTCCCATTGCATTACGCTCAATACAAGGAACTTGTACAAGACCTGCAACAGGATCACATGTCATTCCCAAATGATGTTCAAGCGCAATTTCTGCCGCATTTTCAATTTGAGCTGGCGTTCCACCTAACGCTGCAGTCAACCCTGCTGCGGCCATTGAAGATGCCGTTCCAACTTCACCTTGACACCCAACTTCTGCACCAGAAATAGAGGCATTATGTTTGATAACACCGCCTATAGCTGCTGCCGTTAATAGAAAATTATGTATTCCCTCTCGATCTGAATCATCATTAAATTGAAGATAATAACGCAAAACTGCTGGGACAACACCAGCTGCCCCATTTGTTGGGGCTGTAACAACACGACCACCTGCTGCATTTTCCTCATTGACTGCTATAGCATATACCGAAAGCCAATCATTTGCCCAAAGTGGATAATTGCGATTTTTCTTTTGATTTTCCAAAAGCGTTTCATGCAGCTTTTTAGCACGCCTTAGAACACGCAATCCACCAGGCAACTCACCTTCTTGTGAAAGACCTCTATCAATGCAATTTGTCATCGCTGAAAAAATTTCATCAAGCCCTGTATCAAGAGAAGAACGCTCTATCTTTGTTTCTTCATTTAAGCGCTTCATTTCAGCAATTGAAAGTCCTGATTTTTCTGCCATTGATAACATTGCACCAGCAGAATCAAATGGATATGGCACCTCTAATGTTTCTGGTTGTATATTATCATTCATATGGCTTAACTCATCCTCAGTCACAACAAAGCCACCACCGATAGAATAATAAATCTGCCGCAACAGAACATTCCCATCAGTATTAAGTCCTTCAAAGGCTAGTCCATTTGTATGTCCTGGGAGGATTTTCTTTCGTTCAAAAATAAGATCATGCTGCACATCAAACTGATAAGCGGGATGTCCTTCTGGTTGCACTTTTTTTTCACGTATAACTTTTTCTAACAATCCCCCCATGCTATCAGGATCAACAGTAGAAGCTTTTTCTCCTAAAAGTCCTAATATGATAGCCCTATCTGTTGCATGACCAATACCCGTGAAAGCTAAAGAACCATAAAGATAAACACGTATACGAGAAACTTGAATATCAGACGACCGAGAAAAATCTCCTATCTTTTGCAAAAACATATTAGCAGCTGTCATCGGTCCCATCGTATGTGAGCTAGAAGGACCAATCCCAATTTTAAAAAGTTCAAAAACAGATAGAAACACGTATCACCTCAAAACTATAGTACAGCTTGAGCATATATGCTTTTTCATAACGTTTGTCCCGTTTAAAATCAAATTGCGAGATAAACTAAAAAAATGACAGCAATAAACACGAATGTCGCTCGTCTTGCTACCACCCAACACTTTCTCTCTATAGTGTTTTCCATTAGACTCACCTTCAAAAAACGGACAATGCCCCTAGAGCCACCGCTCTTAATATTTCAAACGTAGTAAAATAAGTGTTAATATGCAATATTAAAATTCAATAAGGATGCGAAATTCTTATCGGAAATATTTTTCATAATGCACCAAGTTCTTCAAAACGTATGCTTAATTATATAAAATATTTTATGGGTATGTTTCAATGAAACATACAAAGTTTTCTAACGGTTCTCGTTCTGTCTCAAAATTGTTTTCTGGAGCACTCATATCGCGATAACCAAGTGCCATACCACAGATAATATGGCGATCAGAAGGAATAGATAAAAGCGTACGAATCTGTTTATGATAATCAGCAAAAGCAGCTTGAGGACAGGTATCTAATCCAAATCCACGTGCAGCTAACATAATGGTCTGCATAAACATACCCAAATCAAGCCAACTCCCCATTTCCATGTCGTGATCCATTGTAAATAAGAGTCCTACAGGTGCATCAAAAAATAAAAAATTTCGCGCCTTTTGATGAAGTATTTTTTCTTCATCACCTTTTTGAATTCCAAGACTCTGATAAAGATCCAAACCAACTTTTCGACGCCTTGAAATATAAGGCTCACGCCACTGACGTGGATAATAACTATACTCACGCTCTCCTTTTACACCTGAAAGCACAAGTTGTGAAAGCTCTTGCCCTACTTTCTGTAATACACTTCCTGTAAGCACAATCACTTGCCATGGCTGAATATTTGTTCCAGATGGTGCACGTGCTGCAAGTTTTAAGATTTCTTTGATTGTTTCCAAACTAACTGGCTGATCAGTAAAAGCGCGAATTGACTTTCGTGACAAAATAGATTGAAAAACATTCATAGGAGAAACTGCCATTGCTTTTACTTTCTTTATGAAAAATAATTGCTTATCAAGAACAATATACTGCGAAAATACCTTCGCAGCTTTTTTCGAACACACTATTTCTTTAAATTACTTACACATTTCACGTAGTGTTAAAAATTCCCCTTAGAGATAGTATAACCTATCTTTTTTAATAGAAAGAAAATTGTCTAAAAGCAGATGAAATAAATTTTATAATCAATGATTAATCCCCAACTCCACTAGGCTCTCAAAAAAACTCTTCTCAATTCGTTCTAAATCCTGTAGAAGATCATCAATATCATGCCACATCTGCTTTAAATCAGCTCATTTTTATGAATTCCTGCAATTAATTTCTTAAGCTTTTTCTCATCATCAGGTGGTTTTCCAAGCATTGTTAACATATCAGATATTTCAGACAACGAAAATTTAACTCTTTTAGCACGCAGTATTTGTTTTAACTTATGACGATCCGTTTGTGTATAAAGCCGTGTATTTCCACACAGAAAAGGAATAAGAAGTTCCTCTTCTTCATAATAATGCAAAGTCCACGCTGTCATTGAAAACTCACGTGTTAATTTTCCAATTGAATAATATTCGTACATTTTTTCATTCTGTCTTCATAGATCACAGTGTTATAAGAAATATGTCTATTTTTTATAACACTTATGAGCACCCTAATCTCTACTCTCCTACATCTAATTTAGAAGAAAATACATTCTTGTCATACAAATATTGTATAGTAGAGAATTAATTATTTTTTAGATTACAGAAAAGACTATCAATCTTTCATTATAAGTCCTTTTAAATCTTTATAGAAGATATCAATCAACAATCTTCCTAAAATTCAAAATCAATCATTATTTGATTTGTAGATAATCAACTCTTTTCCTTAAATATGGCTTTTGATTTTCACATATTTTGGAAAAATTCTATACTGCTTTTAGCAATTAAGAAACTTTAAAATAAAATAACAAAAGAGATAAGCATCATTACAAAACAATAAGCTACTAAAGATGTTTAAAATAACTATCGCCTTATAATTTTTGATATTTTTCAGGAAAATATGTAACTTCTGCAGTTCGAGATAAAAAGACGTCTGAACTTTCTATTCAGACGTCTTTTTTAGTATGTGATGTTGTATTTAAATTATTCAGCAACTGCCCCAGTTGTCATATTTGTCAACATAGCCTTAGCCACTTCGTTATTACTAGACTTACGCTGCTCATCTACAATCAAATCATCACGAACGGCAGCAATACGACGGATTTGAGAAATCGTACCACCCGTACCTGCTGGAATAAGACGACCGACAATAACGTTCTCTTTAAGTCCTTGCAAAGTATCAATTTTACCAGAAACTGCTGCTTCAGTAAGAACACGAGTTGTTTCCTGAAACGATGCCGCCGAAATGAAAGAAGGCGTTTGAAGAGAAGCTTTTGTAATTCCAAGAAGAATGGGATTACCAGAGGCAGGTTTCTTCCCTTCTGCAATCAAATTATCATTGATTTCATCAAGCTCAATACGATCAACATTATCACCTGGAATATAACCAGAATCTCCAGATTCAGTAATTTCAACTTTTTGCAACATTTGACGAACAATCACTTCAATGTGCTTGTCATTAATAAGAACTCCCTGCAAACGATAAACCTCCTGAATCTCATTAACAAGATAAGATGCCAAAGCTTCAACCCCCTTAATTGCCAAGATATCATGAGGTGCTGGATTACCATCAAGGATATAATCTCCCTTTTCAATTTGATCACCTTCTTGGAAGTGAAACAACTTACCTTTTGGAATCAAATATTCTACTGCCTCAAGAGTTTCATCATTTGGTTCAATAATGATACGACGTTTATTCTTATAACCACGGCCGAATCGAATCGTACCACTTACTTCAGCAATAATCGCATGATCCTTTGGACGACGCGCTTCAAAAAGCTCAGCCACACGTGGTAAACCACCCGTAATATCTTTCGTCTTGGCACTTTCCATTGGCAAACGAGCAATAACATCACCAGCCTTAACATGAGCACCAAGCTCAACAGAAAGAATAGTTTCCACTGACATCATATAACGGGCTTCACCTCCCTTATACAATTTAGCAATGGATTCACCTTCTTTATCTGCATGGATAATAATGGCTGGTTTAAGATCCGCACCACGTGGATTAGCGCGCCAATCAATCACCAAACGCTTCGTAATACCCGTAGATTCATCAGCTGTTTCAGTGACAGATAAACCATCAATCATATCTTCAAAACCCACATAGCCTTCAACTTCCGTTAAAATTGGACGTGTGTAAGGATCCCATTCTGCTATACGTTGGCCACGTTTAACCATATCACCATCATCAACAAAAATATGAGCACCATAGCTAACACGATGTACAACGCGTTCTTTTCCTAACTCATCCTTGATAAGGATAGCCATATTACGCCCCATCACAACCAAATGTCCTTCAGAGTTACGAACCACATTACGATTACGAATCTCCACCTTACCTTCATAAGATGCCTCTAAATAAGATGAATCAACAACCTGCGCAGTTCCTCCTAAGTGGAAAGTACGCATAGTAAGCTGTGTTCCCGGCTCACCAATGGATTGAGCAGCAATAACACCAACGGCTTCTCCCTGATTAACAGGTGTTCCACGCGCCAAATCACGCCCATAGCATTTTGCACAAACACCAAGACGTGTTTCACATGTTAAAGCAGAACGAATTTGAACAGATTGAATCCCAGCTTCTTCAATCTTCGCGACATCAGCTTCCTCAATCATCGCTCCACCTTCAAGGATAACCTCTCCAGAGACAGGATGTAGAATATCAACAAGCGCTGTACGACCAAGAATCCTTTGCCCAAGGGAGGCAACAATTTGTCCTGCATCAACAATTGGCTGCATAGTAAGCCCTTTTGCGGTACCACAATCAACTGCTGAAATAATAGCATCCTGTGCAACATCAACAAGACGCCGTGTTAAATAACCAGAGTTCGCCGTCTTTAACGCAGTATCAGCAAGTCCTTTACGTGCACCATGCGTGGAATTGAAGTATTCATTAACAGTTAGACCTTCTTTAAAATTTGAAATAATGGGGGTTTCAATAATTTCACCCGATGGTTTTGCCATTAATCCACGCATACCGGCCAATTGTCTCATCTGGTTAGCAGAACCACGTGCTCCAGAATGTGACATCATATAGATCGAATTCATCGGCCGTTGACGACCTGTTTTAGGATCAAAATCGACGGCTTGAATACGTTTCATCATTTCATCTGCAACGCGATCTGTACATTTACCCCAAGCATCTACAACCTTATTGTATTTTTCACCTTGTGTAATCAAACCATCATTATATTGCTGTTCGTACTCCTTAGCCAAAGCTTCTGTCTCTGCAACTAAACGCGACTTACTATCAGGAATAACCATATCATCCTTACCGAATGAAATTCCTGCACGACAAGCATAAGAAAAGCCAAGCTGCATAATACGGTCACAAAAAATAACCGTCTCTTTTTGTCCACAGTGCCGATAAACATGATCAATCATTTTGGAAATATTCTTTTTCGTCATTTCTTGATTGACAATATCAAATGAGATATCCGCATTTCTTGGCAAAAGCTCACCGATAATCAAACGACCAGGTGTCGTATCATAAAGTTTAGAAACTTCTTTTCCATCCTTCCCCATATTCTTAACGCGGCCTTTAATCTTCGTATGAAGCGTTACAACCTTATTTTCCAAGGCATAATGAAGCTCACCTATATCAGAAAAAGCCATTCCTTCACCTGGTTCTTTTTCAGAAACAATTGAAAGATAATAAAGACCAAGAACCATATCCTGTGAGGGAACAATAATTGGGGCACCGTTAGCCGGATGAAGAATATTATTGGTCGACATCATCAAAACACGGGCTTCAAGCTGTGCTTCAAGAGAAAGCGGAACGTGAACCGCCATCTGATCTCCATCAAAATCCGCATTAAAAGCAGTACACACCAGTGGATGAAGTTGAATAGCTTTGCCTTCAATTAAGATAGGTTCAAAAGCCTGAATCCCCAAACGGTGCAATGTTGGCGCACGGTTGAGTAAAACAGGGTGTTCACGAATAACCTCATCCAAGATATCCCAAACTTCTGGATGTTCTTTTTCAACAAGCTTCTTTGCCTGCTTTACCGTTGATGAATAGCCTTTTGCATCAAGCCGCGCATAAATAAAAGGCTTAAACAATTCAAGAGCCATTTTTTTGGGAAGACCACATTGATGCAATTTTAATTCAGGACCAGTCACGATAACAGAACGCCCTGAGTAATCAACACGCTTCCCAAGTAAGTTCTGACGAAAACGTCCTTGCTTGCCCTTCAACATATCTGATAAAGACTTGAGAGGACGTTTATTGGCTCCAGTAATCACACGCCCACGCCGTCCATTATCAAACAATGCATCAACAGCTTCTTGTACCATACGCTTTTCATTGCGCACGATAATTCCAGGAGCACGCAATTCAATTAACCGTTTCAAGCGGTTATTACGATTAATAACCCGCCGATAAAGATCATTCAGATCTGATGTCGCAAAACGCCCACCATCAAGCGGAACCAATGGACGCAAATCCGGTGGAATAACCGGAATTGTTTTCATAATCATCCACTCTGGCTTATTTCCAGATTCAAGAAAATTTTCAACGATTTTAAGTCGTTTAATCAATTTTTTCTGCTTTAACTCTGAAGTTGTTTCAGCTAATTCGAGACGCAAATCATTGGCGATTTTATTTAACTCCATACCAGCTAAAAGCTCGTAAATAGCTTCAGCGCCAATCATAGCTGTAAACTGATCTTCTCCAAACTCATCAATAGCAAGCATATATTCTTCTTCAGAAAGAAGCTGATGGAGCTTAAGAGATGTCAATCCTGGTTCGGTTACAATATAATTCTCAAAATAAAGAACCCGCTCAATATCCTTTAAAGTTAAATCTAAAAGTGTAGAAATACGACCTGGTAATGATTTAAGAAACCATATATGCGCAACAGGTGCCGCAAGTTCAATATGCCCCATACGCTCACGACGTACGCGCGAAAGAGTAACCTCTACACCGCATTTTTCACAAATAATGCCCTTATACTTCATGCGTTTATATTTGCCACATAGACATTCATAGTCTTTAATAGGGCCAAATATACGTGCACAAAAAAGACCATCACGCTCTGGTTTAAAAGTCCTATAATTAATAGTCTCAGGCTTCTTAATCTCACCATACGACCAGGACAAAATTTTCTCAGGACTCGCAATAGAAATGCGAATAGAGTCAAATGTCTGCGCTGGCGCTTGAGGATTGAAAAGATTCATGACCTCGTGGTTCATGCTGTTCTCCTTCAAAGATTCTTAGAACCTGTTGTAATATCTCATTTGTTTTATAACAGATCTTCTTTAAAATACATTTACTTTTAAAAATGACCTGTATAACCTTAATAAGGTTATTGAGCCTCTTAAAATAATCAGAGCGCAGCCTTTTTCTACTGCGCTCCTTGAATTATTATTCTGCTGTATCAGACAATGCCCGCTGTGCAATAAGTTCACGCGCATCATCAAGCTCCACATTAAGAGCAAGTGAGCGCATTTCTTTTACCAACACATTAAAGCTTTCGGGTATACCCGCCTCAAATGTATCATCACCACGCACAATTGCCTCATAGACTTTCGTTCGACCAGCCACATCATCTGATTTTACTGTTAGCATCTCCTGCAAAGTATATGCAGCACCATAAGCTTCAAGTGCCCAAACCTCCATTTCACCAAAACGCTGACCACCAAACTGTGCCTTGCCTCCTAATGGCTGCTGCGTAACAAGTGAATAGGGACCAATAGAACGTGCATGAATCTTATCATCAACAAGGTGATGCAATTTCAACATGTAAATATATCCCACCGTTACTGGACGATCAAAAGGCTCTCCAGTACGACCATCATAAAGCGTAACCTGCCCTGAACTATCTAAGCCTGCGTCCTCCAGCATCATGTTAATATCAGACTCATGTG
This sequence comes from Bartonella sp. TS25HLJMH, assembly GCF_042193505.1. Classification (NCBI taxonomy): domain Bacteria; kingdom Pseudomonadati; phylum Pseudomonadota; class Alphaproteobacteria; order Hyphomicrobiales; family Bartonellaceae; genus Bartonella; species Bartonella sp. TS25HLJMH. The sequence goes on along the minus strand of NZ_JBHILV010000010.1, from coordinate 7,729 downwards.
CTCCATCAAAAACAGGCGTTGCAATTGAAACCCCTTTCTTCATCTGTAATGCCAATTTGTAAAGGCTTTCATTATCATACTGACGGACTGGTTCATTTTGATTATCATCAGGCATAAGATTTTCAATACGCTGACGCAACGGCAATATATCTCCAGTCTCTTGATACAATTCTAACAAATCACCAATCTTCTTGCCCATCCCCGCACATGCCCAACCAAGATGCGTCTCAAGAATTTGTCCAACATTCATACGACTAGGCACACCAAGCGGATTCAAGACGATATCAGCATGAGTCCCATCTTCAAGAAATGGCATATCTTCTACGGGAAGAATACGTGAAACAACACCCTTATTCCCGTGACGTCCTGCCATCTTATCACCTGGTTGGATTTTGCGCTTCACAGCCACAAAAACCTTCACCATTTTCATGACACCAGGAGGCATTTCATCACCTCTTTGGACCTTTTCAACTTTATCCATAAAGCGACGTTGTAATGCTTCTTTTGATTCATCATATTGCTTGCGCAAAGCTTCAATTTCATTTTGAAGCTTTTCATCCTCAACAGCAAATTGCCACCACTGGGATCGTGGATAATGCCCCATTACTGTACTATCAAGCTTTTTGCTTCCCGAAAAGCCTTTCGGACCTTCTACAGCAACTTTACCTGTCAACATATCAGTAAGGCGCGCATAAACATTGCGATCAAGAATAGACTGCTCATCATCACGGTCTTTTGCTAAACGCTCAATTTCTTCACGCTCAATTGACATCGCACGTTCATCTTTTTCCACGCCATGGCGATTAAAAACGCGAACTTCAACAACAGTACCAAAAGTTCCAGGAGGCATACGCATAGAAGTATCACGAACATCGGATGCCTTTTCCCCAAAAATTGCACGCAGAAGCTTTTCTTCCGGCGTCATGGGACTTTCACCTTTTGGGGTAATCTTTCCAACTAAAATATCACCTGGTTGAACTTCAGCACCAATATAAATAATGCCAGCTTCATCAAGATTTCTTAACGCTTCTTCCGCAACATTAGGAATGTCGCGCGTAATTTCCTCAGGCCCAAGTTTTGTATCGCGTGCTGCAACTTCAAATTCCTCAATATGAATTGAAGTAAAAACATCATCAGCAACAATGCGCTCGGATAACAAAATAGAATCTTCATAATTGTATCCATTCCAAGGCATAAAGGCTACGAGAACATTCCGCCCAAGAGCTAAATCACCAAGATCCGTGGATGGGCCATCTGCAATGATATCACCTTTCTCTACCCTATCACCGACATGTACAAGAGGACGCTGATTAATACAAGTGGACTGATTAGAACGCTGAAATTTCTGTAGGCGGTAAATATCAACGCCTGATTTTGAAGGATCTAAATCTTCTGTTGCACGGATAACAATACGGGTAGCATCGACTTGATCAACAACACCACTACGTTTTGCACTCACAGCAGCTCCTGAATCGCGCGCAACAATGGCTTCCATTCCCGTCCCAACAAATGGCGCTTCAGCACGTACAAGAGGAACTGCCTGACGCTGCATGTTCGATCCCATAAGCGCACGATTCGCATCATCATTTTCCAAAAAAGGAATAAGCGCTGCTGCAACTGAAACCAACTGTTTTGGTGAAACATCCATCAAATCAACATGATCACGCGGCGCCATTAAAACTTCACCAGCATGACGGCAAACAACAAACTCTTCTGTAAAACGACCTTCACTATCTAATGACGAATTAGCTTGAGCGACATAATGCTTTGCTTCTTCCATCGCTGAAAGATAAATAACTTCTTTTGTGACTTTTCCATCAACAATTTTTCGATATGGGCTTTCAATAAAGCCATATTTGTTAACTCGCGCAAATGTTGCTAAGGAGTTAATGAGACCAATATTGGGGCCTTCCGGTGTTTCAATCGGACAAATACGACCATAATGCGTAGGATGTACGTCACGGACTTCAAAACCCGCACGTTCACGAGTCAAACCACCTGGACCAAGAGCAGAAAGACGGCGCTTATGGGTAATCTCCGACAATGGATTAGTTTGATCCATAAACTGCGACAATTGCGAAGACCCAAAAAACTCACGAACTGCTGCTGCAGCAGGCTTTGCATTGATCAAATCCTGTGGCATAACTGTATCAATTTCAACCGATGACATACGCTCTTTTATCGCACGCTCCATACGAAGAAGACCAATGCGATATTGATTTTCCATTAACTCCCCAACGGAACGAACGCGACGGTTGCCAAGATTATCAATATCATCAATTTCGCCACGACCATCACGCAATTCAACCAACATCTTAACAACAGCGAGAATATCCTCTTGGCGTAAAATGCGAACTGTGTCTGGACAATCAAGATCCATACGCAAATTCATCTTAACACGCCCAACGGCTGAAAGATCATAACGCTCTGGATCAAAAAACAATGAATGGAACATTGCTTCTGCTGTATCGATTGTTGGGGGCTCACCTGGACGCATCACTCGGTAAATATCAAATAACGCATCCTGCCGACTTTCATTTTTATCCACCTTTAAAGTATTGCGGATATAAGCGCCAATATTCATGTGATCAATATCAAGGATATTGATTTGATCAGCACTAACATCAAGCAAAACCTTTAATACTTTTTCGTCAATTTCATCACCAGCTTCAAGGTAAATTTCACCTGTTTCGTAATTGACGATATCTTCGGCTAGATAACAACCTAATAAATCATCTTCACTAACTTTAACCGCTTTAAGTCCTTTTTCTGCCAAAGACTTCGCAGTACGAACTGTTAATTTTTTACCAGCCTCCGCGACAACTTCACCACTATCTGCATCTATAAGGTCAGAAATGAGCTTCATTCCTTTAAAGCGATCAACAGAATAAGGAACTCGCCATCCTTCTCCATCACGCTCATAAGTCACTTTATCATAAAACGTCGATAAAATATCTGACGCATCCATACCCAGTGCCATCAAAAGACTAGTAACAGGAATCTTGCGCCGTCGATCAATACGCGCATAAATGATGTCCTTAGCATCAAACTCAATATCAAGCCAAGAACCACGATATGGAATAACACGAGCAGCAAAAAGAAGCTTTCCTGATGAATGGGACTTTCCTTTATCATGGTCAAAAAAGACACCAGGAGAACGATGCATCTGCGAAACAATAACACGTTCCGTACCATTAACAATAAAGGTACCATTCGTCGTCATTAAAGGCATATCGCCCATATAAACGCCTTGCTCTTTAATGTCTTTGATATCTTTGGAGCCAGTATCCTCATCAACATCAAAAACAATCAAACGTAATATGACCTTTAATGGGGCAGCATAAGTTAAATCACGTTGACGGCACTCCTCAACATCAAATTTTGGTAAATCAAATTCATAACCAACAAACTCAAGCATAGCTGTACCGGAAAAATCTGAAATAGGAAAAACCGATTTAAAAACAGCTTGCAAACCTTCATCTGGTCGTCCACCTTTCGGTTCCTCAACCATGAGAAACTGATCGTATGACGCTTTTTGAACCTCAATAAGATTCGGCATTTCTGCTACTTCAGGAATCTTACCAAAAAATTTGCGTACGCGCTTACGACCATTGAATTGAGACATCATTGCGTGAGTCTGAGCCATCGTCGCTCCTTGATCTTTACTCTTCAAGGTAGACCAACCTTGAAAGCCTTATATCATTAACCTGCATATGCAGACCAGTTCACTTGATACTCAATAATGAGCATCTTTAACTTTCCCCATCAACATAAGCCATTTATCTTTTTGACTCTATGATGAAGGGACGGGTAGTGCCAACCTATCCCGTTACTGTTACGAAACCGTTGGGAAAAGGTTTTTTTACTCATTATTTTTTCTCTTTGTATTAAGAGAAAGAAAATCGGCGAACATAAATGCCCGCCGATAAAATTAAATTTACTTAAGTTCCACTTTAGCACCAGCAGCTTCAAGTTGAGATTTAATTTTTTCTGCTTCTTCTTTAGAAGCACCCTCTTTAATAGGCTTAGGTGCCCCTTCAACCAGATCTTTAGCTTCTTTAAGACCAAGTCCAGTAAGAGCACGAACTTCCTTAATAACATTAATTTTTTGCGCGCCACCTTCAACAAGAATAACATCAAATTCTGTTTTTTCTTCAGCAGCTGGAGCAGCAGCACCAGCAACAGCAGCGACAGCTACAGGAGCAGCAGCCGAAACTCCCCACTTCTCTTCAAGTAACTTAGAAAGCTCAGCGGCTTCCAAAAGGGTTAGATTAGAAAGGTCTTCTACGATCTTCTCTAGATCAGCCATTTTTAAATTCCTTCAATTAAAAGATTTGAACCATTATTAAATCTTATCCAAAAAAACAGAAAAGCATTAAAGCCCTTCCATAAACGTGAATACAAACAGCCTTAAGCCGCCTTATCCTCCTGAGCATATGCTCCAATGACACGTGCAACCTGACCAGCAGGAGCATTAACAACCTGTGCAATACGGGTCGCAGGGGTAGAAATCATACCCACAAGTTTTGCACGCAACTCGTTTAATGAAGGCAATGAAGCCAATGACTTCACAGCATCTACAGTTAAACTTGTTGCACCCATTGAACCGCCAAGGATGACAAATTTGTCATTGCTTTTCGCAAAATCAACAGCAACTTTCGGTGCTGTGATTGGATCTTCTGAATAAGCAATAAGTGTTTGTCCAGTAAACAAACCCACTATCGATTCAGATTCCGTGCCCTGAAGAGCGATTTTAGCAAGACGGTTTTTGGCGACTTTAACGGCACCGCCAGCTTCACCCATTTTCGAACGTAGATCATTCATCTGTGAAACTGTCAGACCGGAATAATGTGCAACAACAACAGAACCAGACTTCCGAAAAGCCTCGTTAAGCCATGTAACAAATTCGCGTTTTTCCGCTCTATTCACTGTCTCTCTCCATTTAACAGATTTACTTAAAACAAACCTGTTGGTTACCTTTGATAACATAAAATACTTCATGTCACCGATGAGGATCCTGTCCCCTTTTTCACGCACAGCGTTCAAAGGCAACCTTGGCTCAAACCCTTTAAGTCTTTTAACTCTCAGTTTTTACCCCAGTCTCATGCAGGTTTTTTTGATTAAGATACTTAAAAGCATCACCTACAATCTCGGACAGGATATTCCGGAATTTCTTCCGGTATAACCTAAGCCCTATAAAGCTTAGATAGCTAAATGCTGATCAAAACCAGCATTTTAAATACAATTTTGATATTCACACACCTCAAAATAAAATTATAAATCAGCTTATATTAGCTCTGAACGAACTGTTGCTGGATCAACTTTAATACCAATCCCCATAGTCGAAGAAACAGTAACGCGCTTAATATATTCACCTTTTGCACCTTGCGGTTTGGCTTTAATAACTGCACTTGCAAAGGCCTTTATATTTTCTACGATTTTTTCAACACCAAAAGAAGCCTTACCAATACCAGCATGCACAATACCAGCTTTTTCCACACGAAACTCAACAGCACCACCTTTAGAAGCTTTGACAGCACCGGCAACATCAAGTGTTACAGTACCAACTTTCGGATTCGGCATCAAACTCCGCGGACCAAGAATCTTACCAAGACGACCAACAAGAGGCATCATGTCTGGTGTTGCAATACAACGATCGAAGTCTATAGTCCCTCCATTAATGCTTTCAAACAAATCTTCGGCCCCCACAATATCAGCTCCTGCCGCCTTAGCTTCCTCAGCCTTATCCCCACGAGCAAAAACGGCAACACGAATATTTCTCCCTGTTCCATTAGGCAAATGAGCAACTCCTCGAACCATTTGATCAGCATGACGAGGATCAACACCCAAGTTCATTGAAATTTCAATTGTTTCATCAAACTTAGCAACTGCACGCTCCTTAACCATTGAAACGGCATCTTTTAAAGCGTAAAGTTCATTAAAATTAATATCTTTTCGGATATTTCTTATTCTTTTTGCTACTTTTGCCATAATATTAGCCCACCACTTCCAAGCCCATCGAGCGAGCAGAACCTTCAACCATACGCATTGCTGCCTCAATGTCATTCGCATTAAGATCTTTCATCTTTGATTCCGCAATCGAACGAATTTTATCGCGAGAAATGCTTCCTATAGACACTTTACCAGGCTCTTTTGAACCAGATTTGAGGTTTGCTTCCTTCTTTAAAAAGAATGATACAGGAGGCGTCTTGAGAGAGAATGTGAAAGACTTATCTTGGTAATACGTAATAACAACTGGAATCGGTGCTCCCTTTTCCATTTCTTGTGTAGCTGCATTAAACGCCTTACAAAATTCCATGATATTAATACCGCGTTGCCCAAGAGCTGGACCAATCGGTGGAGATGGAGTAGCAGCCCCTGCAGGAACCTGCAACTTAAGCTGACCTATACTTTTTTTTGCCATAACAATCTGCCTTTAATCTCACTGGTATACTGACAATTTATCTTGCCCGCTACCCGCTGCAGTTACGTGGTTCGGATCATTAAGCCGACAAAAGCCATAAATCACCTCCCACTCCTTCCTTAAAGTAATTAAAACTACTCTAAGTTTAATCAGAGTTTTTCAACCTGACCAAATTCCAAATCAACAGGCGTAGGACGCCCAAAAATAAGCACTTCAACCTTAAGACGAGAGCGCTCTTCTTCAACCTCTTGAACAATACCATTAAACGAAACAAAAGGACCATCAGCAACGCGAACCTGCTCTCCAACCTCAAACAATACAGAAGACTTTGGAGACTCAACCCTTTCTTGAACTTGTTTGAGAATTTGTTCAACCTCTCGATCAGAAATGGGAACAGGACGCGCATCCGATCCTAAAAAACCTGTCACTTTAGGTGTATTCTTAATAAGATGATAAACTTCATCTGTTAACTCAGCATGAACAAGAACATAACCAGGAAAAAATTTTCGCTCAGCATCAACTTTGCGTCCACGACGAACCTCTACAACACGCTCTGTTGGAACAAAAATCTTTTCAAAAAGATGATCAAGTCCTTTTTGCTTTGCTTCCTTATCAATAGCCTCCGCTACTTTCTTTTCAAAATTTGAATATGCCTGAACAATATACCAACGAGCTGCCACAGTCACACTTCCTTACATTCTCAACTAAAAAGATATTTCAGAAGATCAATAACCCGCCAAACACCAAAATGCATAACCTGATCCACAATAAAAAAGAAAGCTGAAGCCAACGCAGTTACCAACAAAACCATAATAGTAGAAATAACCGTCTCACGACGTGTAGGCCATTTCACTTTAATTGTCTCTGCATAAACCTGCTTCAAAAAGGTAATCGGATTGGTTTTAGATGCCATCGTCACACTATACTCTCTCTAGCCCTATCGTGTTTTATACAATAAAATAAACAGAAAAAAATGCAAAAGCCAACTTTCAGACTTATGCAATTTCCTTATTTCCTATTCAATACCGTTTCATACACAAAAAAACAAGCCCTATATCAAAAAAAGCGAAAAAGGCAGCAAAATCTACTCCCTTATATGTAAAATTCTATTCCCCTTTGGCAGGGGCAGCAGGACTTGAACCCGCGACCTGCGGTTTTGGAGACCGCCGCTCTACCAACTGAGCTATACCCCTAACTCTCAAAACTAAAACACTTTTAACACCCCTTAAACAAGCATTATTTATTCGATGATCTTAGAGACGATACCGGCACCAACAGTACGACCACCTTCACGAATAGCAAAAC